>JAHFDP010000055.1:0-11112 GCA_023248955.1 Deltaproteobacteria bacterium | reverse complement strand
GGTCAATGCCCCGCTCGGTGGCGCAACGCCGCTGCCGCAAGCCAATCCGTTCCAGAGCAGCGCTGTGGCCGCTTCTCCACTCAATGTAATCGGTGCGGGTGCCCTGGCCGTGGCGACGTCGACGCTTCCCGCCGCGAACGTGGGCGCGCCGTGGGACGTTCAGCTGGTGGCCACCGGTGGCGATGGCGTTTACGTGTGGACGGCGACGGGAAATCTTCCCGAGGGTCTGAAGCTCTCCACGAGCGGCGCGCTTGGCGGTGCACTGGTGGCGCCGGGTGATGTGTCGCTCGGTGTGCAGGTGGCCTCGGCGAACGCGACGGCCAAGGCCACACTAACGCTGCACGTGACTACCGCGACGCTTCCGCTGGCGATCGCTTCGCAGACGCTGCCGGCGGTGGCCTGGGGCGCGGCGTACAACGTGCAACTCGTCGCGCTCGGCGGAAAGCCGCCGTACGCTTGGAGCCTCGCTTCCGGAACGTTGCCGCAAGGGTTGGCGCTCGGCGCCGACGGCGTTCTGCAAGGCCGTCCGCTCGGGGCGGGCGACAGCGCCTTTACCGTTGCGGTCATGGACGCGGCCAGCGCCAAGACCAGTGCGGCGTTGAAACTGACCGTGGTTCCCAACACCCGGCCGGTCATCAACCCGCTGACGCTTTCGGACGCGCTCCTCGGCCACGCCTACAACGCGCAGCTCGGCGCGGTGGGCGGAACGGCGCCGTATACGTTTCAACTTCTCTTGAAGAGCCGCCTGCCATTGGCACCAGCCGATGGACCGGCGATCAATTCGCAGGACCCGCCGTCTGGGCTCTCCATCAGCCCCGCGGGTGCGATCACCGGCACGCCGACTTCCGCCGGCCTCTATGCGCTGGTGCTCAAAGTCACCGACAGCACGGGCGCCACCGGTCTTACCGACGTCGACACCGTGACGCTGCGCGTGCGTTTCGAGAATGGGATTCGCATCAACACGTTCCAACTTCCGGACGCGCTGATTGGACAATCCTACTCGGCGTCGCTGCACGCCATCGGCGGCGACGGGCAGTTGACCTGGACGCTACTGGGCCTCGCGGGCGGCGGACTTCCCGAGGGACTGCAACTCGCCGACAACGGAACGCTCGCTGGAAAAGCGACGGCCATCGGTGAAAAGAACTTCACGGTGCGCGTGCAGGACCAGCGTGGACGCGTGGACATTCAGGCGATGGCCCTGACGGTGAAGACGCCGGTCGCGCCGGTGAAGGCCGCTGCGGGTGGATGCGCCAGCACGAGCGAGGCTGGTTGGCTCGCAGTTGTCGCTGCACTTGTTTTGATAGCGCGGCGGCGTGCGCGTCGCGCTGCTGCACTTTTCGCCGCAATGATGGTCGCGGCTGGCTGCGCCAAAACGCAGGATCGTTGCGCGGTCGTCACCTGCGCCACTGGCGAATCGTGTGACAGCGATTCGGGTCTTTGTCTCTGCGGCGGGCCCGGTGGGCGCCAATGCGTGCCCGGCACCGCCTGCGATTTGTCGACGCTAGATTGCGCGCTCACCGATCGTTGCGCCAACCAGTCCTGCGGTGGCAGCATGACCTGCGACGCTGCGGACGGCGTTTGCAAGTGCGGCGGTGCGGGCGGGCTGGTGTGCGGCCAGGGCGAAAGCTGCAATCCGACGAGCCGTGCCTGCGGAAGCGCCATCGGCGCGTGCACCGTGGTGACGTGCCCCGGCGTGCTCACCTGCGATTTGACGGACGGACAGTGCAAATGCGCGGGCGTAGCGTGCAGCGCTGGACAGCGCTGCGACGGCAAGACCTGCGTGGCCGATCTCTGCGCGGGCAGCAGCTGCGCCGGTGGCGAGACCTGTGATCCCGCCGACGGCGTGTGCAAGTGCGGCGGCGCTGGCGGCCCGATCTGCTTCGATGGCCGGGCCTGCGACGCGGCCAATCGGCGCTGTATTACAAACGATCAGTGCGCGGGCGTGACGTGCGCGGGCGGCGAGAGCTGCGATCCCACCGATGGGCTCTGCCACTGCGGTGGACCCGCGGGACCCACCTGCGGCAAGGATCAAACGTGCGATGCTGATCGCCGCGTCTGTCTCGAGGGCGACCGCTGCGTACACGTGACGTGCGCCGTCGGAACGTGCAACGCGGAAGATGGTCTGTGCCACTGCGGCGATGCCAACGCCACGATCTGCAGCGCGGCGGAAGTGTGCATCGCCGGTGTGGGATCGGGCGCGGCGCCAAGGTGCGCCACGGTTTGCGATCCGGCACATTCCACTTGCGCGACGGGGTTGTCCTGCCAATACGGCGGAAGCGCGGTACCGATTTGCGGCACGCCTGGAAACGTGGTGCAGGACGCCAAATGTGCGGCTCCTTCCGACTGCGCGGATGGATTGGGTTGCATCGCAACGGGTGGAACGCCAGCAACGATCTGCACGACCTATTGCCATTTGCCAGAAGTGACGTGCGCGGATGCGAGGAAGTGCGTGCAGGTTCCGGGCACCGCGTTGTCGGCGTGTCAGGTTGGGAAGTAGATCGAGGTCGTAGCCGTAGTCGTAGTCGTAGTCGCTGACGTGGACGCGGACGAAATCGCGGTCGGCCTTTCGGTTTTGCCGCCCGCGTCGACCAGGACCTCGATTTCGTTCCGATTGTCGACCTCGATCAATTCCGCCGAAAAATTGACGCTCCTCTGCCGGGGTGTACACCCGACGCGGAGGCTTCATGCGCACCTTTCCGCCGTTCGTGCTCGCGCTGCTGCTCTCGTCCGCCGTTTCTGCTGACCCGCTCGGCATCTACCCGCTAACTCCGACCGGCAATGTCTCAGCGCTGGGGGACAAGCTGCGCGTCGCACTGCACGACGGCGTGGCGCAGCTGCCCGGCGTTCAGGCCGTCGATATTCAAACGACCACACGCTGCACGCCGCACGAAACCGCGTGTCTTGCTTCCGCCGGGCAGGTGGCTGGTGTACCGAAAGTGGTTCACGGTGACATCGAGCGCGCCGACGAGGACGGCTATGGCGTGCGGCTCCAACTCGTCGACAGCAAGACCGGATTCGCGCGGGAAGTGAAGCGGCGCGTGCATGGCGGCCCCGCGGATCTTTTGGGCGCCGTGGCACTCACCGCTTGCGAGCTGAT
Organism: Deltaproteobacteria bacterium; assembly: GCA_023248955.1. GTDB lineage: Bacteria > Myxococcota > Myxococcia > Myxococcales > JAHFDP01 > JAHFDP01. The sequence continues at coordinate 8,015 of JAHFDP010000055.1, read as the reverse complement.
TGCCGAGAAGCCGGCGCGCTGCGTGGGACATCTGGCCGTCGAGGGAACGAAAGACCTCGAGCTTCTCGTGGATGGTTGGCTGGCCGGCAGATTGCCGCAGGCCGCCCCGGCGGAAGTCTTGATCGGTCGCCATGCCGTGCAAGCGCGAAGCGCGGGGATGGCCTCCGAGATCGTGCACGTTCACACGACGTATGACGGCCATGCACGATTACGTGCAACTTTGCATGATGGATTCCTCGAGCTCGTCGATCTCGATTCCTCCGCGACCACCCTGGCCTTCGCGCCCGCCGTTCCCGTGCCGGTTGCGGCGCCCGGGGTGTTGCCGATGCCGGGCAAGTTGCAAATCATGCGCGCGGGAGGGTGGGCCGTGGTGACGAGCGGCCTCCTGGTCGCGTCGGTTGGCGCCGGGTTCGGCGTGTACGCCAACTCCACGGCATCGGATCTTCAGAGTAGCTATGCGGCCGGGACGCTCTCGGCGTCCGACGCCAGTCGCTACGATTCGTTCCGATCCGCGGCCCGCATGGCCAACGTGATGGTCGCGGCGGCGGTGGCGCTGGGCGCGGCCGGCGGAACCTTGCTGTACATGGCACCGCAATCCACGGGTGCCGGAGGCGATGTGCGATGACGGGTGTATTGCAACGTAATACGGGTCATCTCTTGTTCGCGCTGGCGTTGCTCGTGGCGGCGCTTGTCGCTTGCGCACCGCATGCCGATGGCGAGTGCGCCTCCACTTCGGAGTGCCGTCGCGGTCTCACCTGCCAGAGCGGACTCTGCCTCGCGGCCCGCGCCTGCGCGCCAGCTTGCAACAAGGACTTCCACTGCGACGACGGGACCTGCAGCGCCGACTTCGCGCCGCAAGCGTCCATCCTGTCGCCCGCGCCCAACGCATGGTTTTCACACTCGGTGGTGAACGTCACGGTCTTGGCCATCGCGCCCGGCGGCGTGCAGTCGGTGCAAGTCACGTTGGACGGCCCCAAGGGGGCCTCGATCTCGCTCGCCGCCACGCCGGCTGCGGTGGCCAATACTTTTAGCGCCACCTGGGACACGTCGCCGGTGGCCATCGCGGAAGGACGCTGGACGCTCACCGCGCACATCACTTCCGCAGTGGGCGATCTGGCCAGCGTGCCAGTGGACGTGCACATCGCCAAGCAGGGTCCGCAGATCACGCTGACCGGCCCGGACTATGGCGGCGCGACCGCGTTCGTGCGCGACGGCAACGTGCAACTGTCGGCGCGCATCGTCTCCAGCGGCCCCGGCGTCGATCCCGCGAGCGTCGTCGTGCAGGTGGCGGGCATGAAAGATCAGCCGGGTCACACCAGCGACAACGCCACGTTCACGTTTGGTTTCAGCGGACGCCTTCCCACTTTTCAGCTCGGCACCGGCGACGTTTCCTACACGGTGGCGGCGCGCGATCTGGCTGGCAACGCGAGCGCGACGACCGGCGTGTTCTCGCTCACGCGCCTCAAATGGATCGCCGATGCGCACCGCGGACTTCCCATTCAAAGCTCGCCGGCGGTGGATGGCCAACGCGTCTATGTCGGGGATGACGCGGGCATGCTCGCGGCATTCGACCGAGGAAGTGGCACAAGAATTTGGGAAGTAGCACTTGGCAGCGCGATGGTGGCGGCGCCAGTAGTGGGCGAGAGCCTCATCTACGCCGCCACCGCCGGTGGTGCGGTCAAAGCCGTTCACTCAGACGGAAGCGCGGCCTGGAGCTGTGAGTCGAGCGCGTTCAAATTTCTCGCCTCGCCCGCACTCGCCACCATCGACGGCGAAGAGACGCTCTTCACCGTCAACGATTCCGTGGTGACGCTCCCCTCGGGCAAGACGCAGCCGGGTGGCGTGCTAGCCATGCGCGCATCGGGATTCGCGGTGGATTTTTCCGGAACGCGCAGCTGCTACCGCTACGGCGCCTGGGGCAAAGGACGCTCCTCCGCGGCGATCGGCTTGGACGGCGCGATCTACGTGGGCAGCGAGGATCGCAGTGGCTACCGCTTGCATTTTGCGCAAGACACCAGCGGCGTTGACGTCTTCACGCAAGACTGGTCCTACGCCACCGGTTCCGACGTCACCACGTCGCCCGCGATTTCCCGCACGGGCGCGGTTCTTTTCGGATCCGACGATGCCACGCTCTATGCGCTCGACACCGGCAAGAACGCGGCCTGGACGCCGTTCCCCGTGCTCACCGACAAACTTCTCTCGTCGCCAGTGGCTGGCGCGGGCATGGCCGTGGCCCTCGATCGCTCGGGCGAAATGTTCGCGGTCGATTCGGCCACCGGTGCCAAACGCTGGAGCTTGGCGCTTCCCGGTGGAGGTGACGTGGCCTCCACACCCGCGATTGGCGCGGATGGCGTCGTGTATTCGGTTGTTGATCGGACCGTCTTCGCGCTCGACAAGCAGGGCCGCACGCAATGGACGCTCGATATCGTTTCCCCGGCCACCTACTCGTCTCCCGCGATGGGCTGCGATGGCGCGCTCTATGTCGGCGATGCGGCGGGGCGGCTCTATGCGGTGGTTTCGGATTCGCCGGGCCTCGCGAACGATGGATGGCCGCGGTTTCGACATGACTCGAAGAATTCGGGAAACGTGGCGACGAGTCTGACCTGTCCGTAGTTCGTTGTCGAAATACCGAGGGCGTTGATGGTGTAGAAGGCCCTCGTGATCGATGATGCGCAGACCGCTCCCCGTTTCGGCCGTCGTCTGAAAGTTGCGCCGTTGCACATGGGCAGCGGTCCGCCGCTGACTGACGAGGAACGCCAGTTCTGTTTGCACGCCGCGTTTCTCGCGGGCGCTGGCGAGTTCACGCTGTGGTCCGCGGGATCGTGGCTTGTCGCGCAACGGGGCTGGAAAGCGGGTGCGCTGGCGGCGGCCGCGGCGTTTGCGCTGCACGTGCTTTTACGCGGACCGTTGTCGCGTCGCGGCGCGCGGCGCCTAGTGTCGTGTGCGGCGCTGCTGGTCGGTGGCGCAGCCGCGGCGGCGGGGCTTTTTCTTCTGCGCGGCCATCAAGCGCCGGACGCGTTGCGCATTCTTCCGCTGGTGGGCGCTGCACCGCTCGGTTTTCTCGCGGCTGCGGCTGCGGCCGAGCACGTGGAGCTCGAAAAACGTTCGCGCGCGTTTGCCATGATCGACATCGCGCAGACGCTTGGCGTGGCGCTGGGCCTGGTGCAGGGCGCGGCTTCGCGCGAGATCGCGCTGGGGGCAGCGGTGATCGCCGCGGCGGTGGCGTTGCCGTCGGCGCTGGTGGTTGGAAGGCCGGCGGAAGATGGGTGTTCCCACGCTTTTGCTATCGGCCAGTCGGCCCTGGCGATGCGGCAACGATCGTTCTGGCCCGCGCTCATGGCGGCGCTCATCGGTGGCGCTGCGTTGATGCGTTTGGCCGGTCCGGGGTTTTGGTGGCCGCTCGCCTTCGCAGCGTTGGCGGTGGGGATGCGGGTCGGAGCGCGGGTCGGCGAGCGCCTTGGTGAGCGGACCAATCTCCTGGTGGCGGTAGTCGGGCTTCTTCTTTTTGCGTGGATTCGTTCGAGGGGGGTGAGCGTCGGACTCTGCGCGGGGCTTCAGTGGGCCTCGGCCGGCGCGCTCTTAACGGGACTCGCGGCCGCGCCGGCTTCGTCGAGCGCGGAGATGTTGCGCGCACCGGCGTCGGCGGTGCTGTGGAGCGCGTTGGCACTGGGGGCTGCGTTGATGGCGGTGACCTGAGCTCAGGCGGCGCCGCGTGTTACGATTGCTCGGTTAGGATTCTCCAATGCCCCGCACCGGCAGCGACCTCTTCATCAACCGCGAGATCTCCTGGCTGGAGTTCAACGCCCGCGTGCTCGAGCAGGCCACCGACCCCACGGTTCCGCTGCTCGAGCGCGTCAAATTTCACGCCATCGTTTCCAGCAATCTCGACGAATTTTTCATGGTGCGCGTCGCGGGCTTGAAGCAGCAGATCAGCGGCAACGTGCACGAGTTCACGCCGGACGGACTCTCGCCCGCCGAGCAGCTGGCCGCCGTTTCGACACGCGCGCATGAGATCGTTCGCGCGCAGGTGCAGCATCTGCACGAGCGGATCATTCCCGACTTGAAGGCCGAGGGCATCGAGCTGCTTACTGCGGCCAAGCTCACGCGTGCGCAGAAAGTGCACGTCGCCGCGCACTACCGCCGCGAAGTCGCGCCCACGCTGACGCCGCTGGCCGTTGACCCCGGCCATCCCTTTCCAAAGTTGAAAAATCGCTCGCTCAATTTGGCGATCGTGCTGCACCGTGGTCCGCGTCCGCGCGGCGCTGCGGCGACTTATGGTGGCGAGCTGATCTTCGCCGTGGTGCAAGTCCCGGGTGTGTTGCCGCGTCTCGTCGAAGTTCCCACCGAGGGAACGCGGCGCGCTTTTCTTTTTCTCGAGGACGAAATCGCGCTGCACGTCGGCGATCTCTTTCCCGGTTTTCGTGTGCTCTCCTGCACGGCGTTTCGTCTCACGCGCAACTTCGATCTCGACATCGACGAAGAAGAGGGCGAGGACCTGCTCGAGACGATTCAAAAAGAATTGCGTCGGCGTGAGCAGGGCAGCGCGGTGCGGCTGGAAGTCGACGAGAGCGTGCCGGAAGAGGTCGCCGCGCTGCTGACGCGCTCGTTGCGTCTCGAACCCGACGATGTGTATCGCTTGAAAGCGCCGCTCAATCTCGCCGATCTCATGGCCATCGCCACCAACGACGGCGATTTGGTGCATCTGCATGATCCGCGCGCGGTGCCGCAGCTGCCGAGCGCGCTGGAGGCGGCCGAGAGCATGTTCCCGGTGATCGCAGAAGGCGACGTGCTCTTGCATCACCCGTACGACGCGTTCGATCCGGTCACCGATCTGCTCGACGAATCGGCCGACGATCCCAACGTGCTGGCCATCAAGCAGACGCTCTACCGAACGAGCTCCGACTCGGCCATCATTCGAGCGCTGATGCGCGCCGCGGAAAACGGCAAGCAGGTGACGGCGCTGGTGGAGCTCAAGGCGCGGTTCGACGAAGCGCCGAACATTCGCTGGGCGCGGCGGCTCGAGGAAGCGGGCGTGCATGTCGTCTACGGTCTGTTGGGGCTCAAGACGCACTGCAAGCTGATGCTGATCGTTCGTCGCGAAGTGGCAGGGCTCAAGCGCTACGTGCATCTGGGCACCGGCAACTACAACGCCAGCACCGCGCGGCAGTACACCGACCTCTCACTCTTCACTTGCGACGAATCGATGGGTGAAGACGTCGGCGCGTTGTTCAACCTGCTCACCGGTTATTCAACGCCGCCGTCGTGGAAGCGTCTGGCGGTGGCACCGCTTGGATTGCGCGACAAGATCGTCGAGCTGATCGACGCGGAAACCGCGCGGGGCAAGGACGGGCGCATCATCGCCAAGGTGAACGCGTTGGTGGATCCCGCGGTGATTCGCGCGCTTTACCGCGCCTCGCAGGCGGGCGTGGAGGTTGATCTTTTGGTGCGCGGCATCTGCTGCCTGCGGCCGGGGCTCGCCGGACAGAGTGAGCGCATTCGCGTGCGCAGCGTGGTGGACCGTTTTCTCGAGCACGCACGGGTGCTCTGCTTCGGCAAGGGCGACGGCGCGCAGGTCTTCATTTCGTCGGCCGACTGGATGCCGCGTAACTTCGATCGTCGCGTGGAAATTTTGGCGCCGGTGCTCGACGCGAAACTTCGGGCACGCATGGTTAGCGAGATTTTGGGCGTCGAGCTTTCGGACAACACCAGCGCGCGCATCCTGAAGGAAGATGGTAGCTACGCGCGACTTACGGGTGGATCGGTGCGCAGTCAGCAGCGGTTTGGGGAGCTGGCGCGCGCGCGGGCGCAGTACCGTCCGCCGGAGCGCGTTGGGCCGCCGCTGCTTCGAACGTTGCCCCCGACGGTGCCGCCGCCGAACGTGGACGCGACGCTCCTCCCTCCAGAGCTGCCGAAAGTGCAACCCGAAGTGCGGCCCGACACGAAGGCCACGACGAAAGAGGGCGCGGGAAGTTAGCGCGTCGCTAACTATCGACGTCGATCAGCCCTTTGCGAATCCCTTCCGTGACCGCTTCCACGCGGTTCGTCACTTCTAACTTTTCGTAAATGTGTTCGAGGTGCGTCCGCACCGTGGCGCGTGAAAGCTGCAGCACGCCCGCGGCCTCGCTGTTGGAAAGTCCCTTGGCGATCAATCGCAAGATCTCCACCTCGCGAGGCGTGAGCCGCGGCAAATTGTCGAGCAGCGGTCCCGGCACTGGTTGCGGCATGGGCGTCTCTTCGTCCGGGACGCGAAAATGCGTGAGCAGCCGCCGCGCCAGATTCGGTTGAATCACACTGCCGCCGCCGTGGACTTCGCAAATCGCTTCCACGATTCGTGCCGCGGTGGCGCCCTTCAAGAGATAGCCGGAGGCGCCCGCCTTGATGGCGTCCATCACTTTTTCCTCTTCATCGAAAATCGTGAAGATGAGGATCTCGATGGTTGGCCAGCGCGCCTTCACTTGGCGCGTGACTTCGATGCCACTCATCCCCGGAAGGCCCAGGTCGCACAGCAGCACCTGTGGTCGCGTCTTCTCAATGGATTCCAGCGCCGCCTCCCCCGACAGCGCGCTGCCCACGACTTCCAATTCGGGCGCGGCGGTGAGCAGGCGCAGCTGCGATTTCAAGATCTGCGGTTGATCTTCGACGACCAGGACGCGAACGCGCTCTTGCTTTTCAGGCTGGGACAATTTCGTTCTCCTTGCGAAGTGGAACGATGATGGAAATCGCGGAACCCGCGCCGGGCGTGCTTTCGATGCGCATCTCGCCGCCGACTTTGCGCGCGCGCTCGCGCATGTTGGCGAGTCCGTAGTGGCCGAGCGGTGAAGCAACCGTAGGATCGAATCCCTTGCCGTCGTCTTTGACCGAGAGCATCACCGCGTCGGGACCAAATTGCAGCGCCACATCGGCAGAGGTGGCGGCGGCGTGGCGTGCGACGTTGGTGAGCGCCTCTTGCAGCAAGCGAAAAATGGCCAGCGTCGTCTCCGGCGCCACCACCCGCTCGATCCCTTCACGACGAAAGCCCACTTTGAGTTTGTACCGCGTCGAGGCGGTTCGACACCATTCCGCGACCGCCGGCACCAGATCGAGATCGCCGTGCATCGCCTTGAGCGCGCGCCGCAGCTCTTCGATGGAATCTTCCGCCGCGCCGCGCAGCTCGCGAATTTCGTGTTTCAAGTCTGCTTCGCGCGCCATCCCTTCAATATATTCGGACTGAATAATCATCGACGAAAGCGCGCCGCCCAGCCCGTCGTGAATCTCCCGCGCCAAACGGTTGCGCTCCTCGAGGATGGCCACCTCTTTGACCTCGGATTGCAGCCGCGTGACCTCGCTGTAGCGTGAGCGCTCCTGCTGATCGAGATACACCAGCACATACACCACGATGCCGTTGATGGCCGAAAACCAGAGCAGGATGAAGACGTCCGCGGGCTCGATGCGGCCGAGCAGGTCGTCGATCTTGGCGACGATCGGAAAGGTGAGGAGCGGCGGCACCACTGCCATTGGCGATGGGAAAAGCGTGACGAAGAGTGTGGTGAAGAGAAGCTGCGACGCGACCAGCGGTGATCGCAAGCCGCCGGATTGCGCGATGAGGTAGACGACGACCATCAGATCGCAGCAGAGCGTAATGAAGGTGACCACTTTGCCGAGCCGCGGGCGATCGAGGATGACGTAGTTGATCGCGCTGTAGCCGACCATCAGCAGGTAGATGACGGCGGGTCCGGTCCCCTGAATTTTGAACGCCAGCCGCCACGCGGGGATGTCGAGAACCGCGAGTCCTAAACCGAGGAACGCCAGCCGCGCATAGAAGAGCGTCCGCGCGCGTGTGAGGAAGCGGTCGTCTCCAAATGAAGCAGCGGGCGCGGCATCCGGCACTTGACGGATTCTACCCTAATCCGGAAAACCACAATTGCCGTTACCTACGACGGCCGATCCCGGCCCGTCTACTTCGGTGCTTGCCGCGCATATTGAAAGCGCGGCCGGCCCGATTGGTGGCGCTGGAAGCGCCCGATCACATAGCGGGC
>JAHFDP010000054.1 GCA_023248955.1 Deltaproteobacteria bacterium | reverse complement strand
CGAGCGGGTTCGCTCGGGCAAGATGCCGGAGACATGGGAAGTATCTCAGTGGCTCATGGCACTTCACCGACGAGATCGCTTTGCCCAGCGCACGACACGGCCCGGCTAGGGTCCGCTCCTACTTCGATACGCACAATGGGCGGATGGCCGCCTTCCGGGAGCGAGGCTTCATCGGAAAAGATTCGCTGACGGTTATTTCCGGCGGCGGCCAGATCCTCATTTCGGGAGAAATCTCCTGCCTCGGAAACATCGTCGTCAAAGTCGAAAAGGCCCTTGAGATCACCGAGGGCGATGGCGTCGACGCATACGTGCAGACGGTTTTTTACGCTTACAACGCATCCGTCTGCGCCTTTGGAAATATTTTTCGACACGACAACGCCGAGCATTACCCGGAACACGCGGACGCGCACCATCGCCACGATTTCGATTGGCGGACGGATGCCCAATTGGAGCTTCGGTGGGTTGGCGAAGATGGTTGGCCAACGCTGGGTGAATTCATCGAGGAAGTCGAGCAGTGGTACTGGGCGCACAGGTCGGAGTTGGCGCGTCCAGAATCATATGGGGAATTGGGATTACGAAAGTAGCGCGTTCGTGGTGAGAAAGACCTTCATCGCGACCTGGGCGTACCATGCGAAACCCGTGCCCGTGCCGGTCAATGGACTCGCTTCCGGCGTGCAGGCCATCTCGGCCGGCAGTGTGCACACCTGCGCGGTGGCAAATGGCGCCGCCTTCTGCTGGGGAGATAACTCCGCGGGCGAGCTTGGCAATGGGACGAAGACCAACAGCAACGTTCCGGTCCCGGTCACGGGGCTCACCTCAGGCGTGCAGGCAATCTCGGTCGCGAGCACCACCAGCTGCGCGGTGGTGAACGGCGAAGCTTTTTGTTGGGGCAAAAACAACATTGGCCAGCTTGGCAACAACTCCACGACAGACAGCCTCGTGCCGATCCAGGTCGGACTTCCGTAGAGCGGTTTTCGATGGGTCGAGCACCCTTACAGTACCCGATCTTACCTATTCGCCGGAGAATCGTAATTCCCGCCGTTGGGAAAAAGCTCTTTCGTCAAGGGCAGCCGAAACGAATAGTTCGAATCGTTGATATACCCACCATTCGCACCGGGATATCCCAACGCCCTGCCCGCTTCCACGGTGCTGTAGGTCGCAAGCTTCGCCAGCTCCACCGCCAAATCGAGAATGGGAAGGTCGACGAGCGCAGTGTCGAGAACCTTCTCCCGCTGCGGGGCGGTTAGCTTTTGAAACTTGTTGCCGAAAGCATCATTGGAATAGCCGTCAAGGAACAGCACCAGCGCCGGAACAAATGTTGCTCCCGGCAGCTCTGGATCGAAAAAGAGCGCTGGCGCGTTAACATCGATACCGCCAACAACACCCTTCGGATCGCGGTACGCACCGGGGATCACGGTGTCTACGAAAGCCGCGATGGTCCGGCCTTCGTCGGTATCGGGAGCGCCGCCCAGGCTCGGAAGCTGGCAGTCGCTGCGCGTGCAATCGATTGGCGCGGGACCCTTCGGATGGCAGGCCCATTCTGGGAGCGCGACGGCCCCCGCGAAGAGCGAGGCAACGCGAATAAATTCTCGCCGGCTGTGCCTTTTGTCCATGGTTATCCCTGCGCTAGAATTTGTTCGGCGGTGCGCTCGGCAATCGCGGAAATGGTGAGCGCCGGATTAACACCAAGCGCATAAGGGAGCACGCTGGCGTCGCAGACGTAGAGATTTTCGTAACCGAAAACCTGACAGTCTGCATCGACGACGCCGTTTTCCTTCTTGTCCGCCATGCGGCAGGCCGAAAGCAGGTGCGCCGAGGTGGTACCGGCCTGTTCGGGCGGGACAGCCTCCACAATGGTGACGCCGGTCTTTTTCCCCATATCAAAAACGATATCGTTCACACGATTTCGATACTTGTCATAAGCCGTGCGATCGCGGTTGTCGAATTTCGGCGTTCCATCGGGATTGATCGCAATCGCTCGGTGCCCGTCCGCCAGCCCCAGCGCAGAGAACGCGATAATACGGTGGGGATAGATTGTCTCCGCAAATCGCTTGTAGTCCATCCCCCAAGCGCGTGGAGGCAGGACTGGATGGTTCACGGCTGAGAGCTTGGTGGCGAGTACCGACGCCTCCAATCCGCCGCCAGGATGCAAGGTAAATCCATCGGATTCGAACCAATTAAAGCTCATTAATGCAGCGTTGTCGGAACCTTTAAAACAATCGTAGGAATTGAGATCGTCAAATTCCGGCGGAAGGATCCCGATAAAGTCATGCTCGCCATTGTTGTTAAAGTTTTCGCCGACATGCCCGGAGAGATTCGGGAGGTAGGTTTTCGACCGTAAAAGCAGCGGGGCCGAGTAGACACCACCGCAGGCGACGATGACACGCGTTCCCGAAATCTGCTGCGGCGCTCCATTGCGCTTGTAGAAAACCGTGTACACGCCCGTCGCCGAGTTCTTCGGCGGCTCGAGGTGATCCACCTCGGCCTCGGTTCGAAACTCGGCACCGTGCTGCTCGGCCAGCGGGATGTAGTGGTGAAGCAGCGTTACCTTCTTGTCGTAAATGCACCCCTGGGCGCAAAAGCCGCAACCGATGCAGTCCGTGTAGTTGAGCCGAGCCCGCTCGCAAGTCGCGTTCGCGTCGTAGGCATGAAGCATTTTCGCGAAGAGGCCGCCGGTCTTTGCTATCTCGTTCCACTCGAATTGACGAATGCCGAGCATCGGCTCCGCTTTATCGTAATATGAATTCAGATATTCGCGTGAATAGATTTCCGGCCAATAGGGACGCCCATTCGCCTCTTTGGAACGCTCGAAACTCGTTCGCGGCACGCGGTAATGCGCACCATCCATGGGAATCGACGCGCCGCCGACCAATTTTCCAGTACGGAAGCTGACGGGCACCGCGGGATTGGTGGAAACCACCACGTCGATGACGCTCTCGATGTATTTGAGCGAATCAGATTGCTTCAGATCGGCCGTGCCTTTTCGCACGCCGCGCTCGAGCACGACCACCTTCTTCCCGCCCGCAGCCAGACGCGCTGCGGTAATCGCGCCACCGTAGCCGGATCCGATAATCACCACGTCGACCTGTTCCATGCCCATACCTTAATCGAAACGACGTGGCACCCGTCAAGACTCAGTCTTGGCGCAACGAATCTGCGGCAGTTAGCGAACGCGTCTCAAGCGAATTTTCGACAAAAAAAGGCGGCCGCTAACTGCTCGGCCGCCCAAAGAGCTGCTGCCCTAAGCGCTACGGAAACGACGCTAGGCACGCATCCGCATTCGTCGGAAGCGTACTCTCGGAGGTGCTCGCATCGATCGACAACAAGAACGCGATCAGGTCGTTGATATCGCTCGCGCTCGGGGTGAAGTTTCCATCTCCGGCAATCAGATGGCTAACGAATTTTCCGTTCGGGTCAAGCAGATCCTGGAGCGTCTTGGCCTCGCCGTTGTGCAGATAGGGAGCCCCAAGCGCCACTCCGTAGAGCGACGGGATATTGAAGCCACTTGCACCCTCGGCTGTTGTCAGCTGCGGCTCTGTCCCCCCCACGGTGAAGGCAGGATTGGGCCGCTTCTCTAGTGCCGCCGGTCCAAATGTGCCGCTGTTTCCAGTCGTAGTGAGGTTACGAATTACGCAGGCAACCTCTTGGTTGGCAGGAGGTGTAGCGGCTGGCAACTCCGTCTCGATCTGGAAACCATGGTTATTCCAGAGCGGCGAAAAAGGAGCCGAGGGATTCTTAAAGGTAGTTGTTACCAGCGACGCATTCGTGGCTGTCGAGGGCGTCCAGAAGCGGCGCGACGCCGTCCAGCCTGCGCCACCGTGGCAGGTGATGCAACCCGCACCCGCATTGACGTCGTTGAAGAGCACCTTGCCGTGAACTGCATTACCGACGCCGCCGTTCGGTTTGACTTGGCCACGCGGCGGCCGAATGCCCTTCATGTAGGCTTCGATCTTGTCCCAATCGCTGCTGCCATTTGCATCGATGGTGCAGGTGTGGCCCACGATGGTGTCGTCGGCGATTACATCCTTCACCGGCTGTCCAAGACCAGTCTTCAGTTTCTTTCGCGTCTCCGTGGCAAGCGTCCCGCAGTTGGAGGTCACAGCACCCATGCCACCCGAGACCGCACGGGTGTTGCGCTCAAAGTCGTGAACCTCATCAAAAACGCCGGTCCAGTTGAAGATGCGCTGTTTGCCCGCGTTATTTGCACCGTGCGAGAAGGATCCATCGAGCGACGTCGTCTGCCGCGGACCGTCGGCGAAGATCCAGGTGACGCCATCGGAATGTCCGTTGGGATGGCAGCTCGCACAGCTTTCCCAGGCCTGGTCAACCTTCGTTGGTGTGTCAGCAACCGAGTCCGTGGCGCCGGTCCCGTTACCAGACCATCGGCCACGACCGGTGAAAAAGAAGCGGCGGCCCTTGTCGGCATCCGAGTAGGTTGTAAGACCATCTTGCGGCAAGGTATTCGCCACATCGAGCGCCTGCGTACCACCCAAATTAACGACGCCCACTCTTCGGTTGAGCCAGCAGTTGACGAAGGCGCGGTCGCCGGCGTTCGTGATCACAATACCGGTCGGACCTTTGCAGCCATCGGTTAAGTCTGCCACCTTGCCACCCAGATCAACCTGTCGGTTGACGGTGCTGCCAAATTGCCCACCTTTGGTCGGATCGAGGGTGCCGTCGGACGCGAGCTTCACCCGTTGCATCGTGTCGCCGCCTCGGCTGATGATGTAGGCGATCTGGCTATCGCCCGTCGAAGCAGGTTTAAAAGCCATGTCCACAATATCGGTCATGAATCGCTTGGGCTCGCTGGAGAACGCTGCGGTCGTATCCGCCCGCGTCAGCTGCGCCAGGTTGAACGCTTCACCGGTGGCCTCCACGGCCGCCCCTGCGGTCGCACCTAGGTTGATCACATAGACAATGGCGTAGACGTTGCCATCAAATCGCACGGGGGGCTTTGGCGATGCAGCGATGGAGGTCAGGTAGAGCTTGGCCTTCGAGTTGTCGTTTGTAGCATCGCGGCGAACCGTTACGCTCCAGAGCTGGTTGGGCGACGTCTGCACAGTGTCGCCGTTAGGGGTTCCGTCGGCCTTGTTAAAGGTCGGCACTACGGTCGAATCGCGCGACGAGAGTTTCACCGTGGTCGGCGTCAGCGTGGCGGTGTCCAAAACGAGGACCTGGCCGTCCCTGCTGTTGTCAAGCGTTTTCACATCGTCGGAGTTGCTGTTGGGAACCCCGAGAAAGAGCGGCGCAACCAGAAACTCGTCGCTATCGCTCTGATTGCCATTGTTCGTCACCGTCAGGGCGACCACGTGGCCATTGTCGGGAACGGCGATACTCTTCGTAATCGTCATCGTGCTCGTATCGATAACGCTGATCGTGCCTTCGGCATATTCGGCGACATAGAGCGTGGCACCCGTGGGCGAAAGCGCGAGGCCCGTGGGCTCGCTCCCGACGGCCAACGGCGCGCTCACCGTGGGCGAAGCGGTGTCTATACCAGTCACCTTCACCACTGTGGCATCGGCTCGGTTCGAGACGTAGGCGGTCGTGCGATCGGGAGCGACGACCACGGAGCTCGGCTCCTTGCCCGTGGGCGTCTTGCTCTTGCGCGCGACAGGTTTCGTGGTGGTGTCGAAAACGGAGAGGGAGTTGTCATCCGCGTTGACGATCAGCACCCAACGGTCGTCGTCTGTAATCGCCACCGTGTCAGACTTGGAGGGGCGGCTCAGAACAGGGACGGGCGGGGGCGCAACGCAGCTTCCCGCTGTGCAAACAAAGGTACTGGCGCACTGGCTCTTATCTGTACAGGTCGATGGACAGGTCCCATCGGTGCATACGAAATTCTGGGCGCAGCTCCCGTCCGCATTGCAAGGGCTCGGGTTGGCCTGGCAGGTCTTCGCGATGCAAATGGTTGTGTTGTCGGCGCTGCAATCGGTGTTAACAGTGCAGGCCTTGGGCGTGCAATTGAAGCTCGTGCAGACCGGCTTGGTGGCGTCCGTGCAGTTGCTGTCGGTCGTGCAGTTGCCCGTCACGCATTTCGTGTTGGGAACGTCGCACACCTTGGTCGTATCGGCGCACGCAACGGCGGCGGTGCAGTAGTTCGGATCTGCTTTGCAGGTGTTGGTCGTGGTGTCACAAAGCTTGCTCGCGTCCTTGCACTCCGCAGTAGAGGTGCAGTAACCGGGCGTTAGCGTGCAGGTGTTCGCCGTACACACCTTTTTTGCCGGATCCGTGCAGTCCGCGGCGGTGTTACAGAATCCTGGCTTTGCGACGCAGGCCTTGCTGGAACAGATCTTTCCGGTTCCACATTCAGCGTCAGATGCGCACCCGGGAGGATTCTCAGGATCGCTCGGACAACCGGTGGCGAAGGCAACGGCAACGAGACCAACTAGAAAGTGTGAACGCATGTTTCCTCGGAAAGTGTTGAGCAAGGGATGGCGTTGGTATCCCCCCCGGGGGGTCGTGTCAACAAAAAAACACTTCAACAGCCCGGCCATGACGGACTGAACGGTTATCCGTCATTTTCTCACTCGCTTGTCCTTCCCGATTCACTCTCCTAAAACATCCGAATGCGCATTCAACGAAAAACGCTTCTCTCGGCTTTCTTAATCCTGTCGTCCGGCTGCCCGGCTGCGTCCGTTAAAAGTCTGCCACCAGCGAGCATCAGTGCGAGTCCGCTAACGCTCCTGTTTCCCGCTACGGCGACTGGAACGAAAATCGAGCGCGCGGTTACCCTTTCCAATGGAGGCCAAGTCCCGATCAGCATTCGTTCACCCGCCCTCGAAGGCGACAAGGCATTCTCGGTAGTGCCGCTCTCTGATCTGGCGATATCGGCGGGCGCCACGCTTTCGATCAGCGTGATTTACGCACCTACCGTCGTAGGTCAACAGACGGCGCAGCTCATCATCAACAGCGACGCCAACAACGGAACGCTGACAATCCCACTCACGGGATCAGCGGTAGCGCCGCCGCGCGATCCCTGCAGCGGCGTCCATTGCGATCAGACGCCGAACTCCATCTGCAGCGACGCGAAGACGCTCACGACCTACGTCGGCAGCTGCAGCGACGGCCAATGCAACTACCCCGCTCAAAACAGCAGCTGCCCTGAACGCTGCGCCGCTGGTGCGTGCGTCAGCAATTCACCGAACAAAGCGACGGGCCTAACGCTTGGCCAAGGCTTTGCGTGTGCCCTCACCGGAGAGAAGCGTGTGAAGTGTTGGGGTCTTAACGGCGTCGGTCAACTCGGCGACGGCACGACGACCGACAGGTACCATCCCGTCGATGTGAGCGGCCTCTCCGGCGTCTCCGCGATCTCGGCGGGATCAAACCACACTTGCGCGCTACTCGACGGCGGCGGCGTCAAGTGCTGGGGCGACAATTTCTTCGGCCAGCTCGGCAACGGCAGCAAAGGAGATCGACAATCCTCCCCTGTCGATGTTCTCGATCTCGCCGGCGTCGCTGCCATCACATCAGCGGGATTGGACTACACCTGCGCGCTTCTCCAGGGCGGCGGCGTCAAGTGCTGGGGCGACGGTTTTTCCTACACGACCGCCGCGCTGACGCCGGTCGACATCGCAGGCCTTGCGTCCGGTGCCACGCAAATCGAAACCGACGCGCAACACGCTTGCGCGCTGACCAGCGCAGGTGGAGTCAAGTGCTGGGGCAACGATGGGAACGGCCAGCTCGGTGACGGCAACCCAGACCCAACGCGTTCCCGCGCCGTTGCTTTGGACGCCGCCGGGCTTTCGCAAGGCACGAGGTCGGTCGCCGTCGGCGATTTTTATCACACGTGCGCGGTAACGGCCGGCGAAACCGTCCGCTGCTGGGGATTCAACAGCCACGGACAGGTGGGCGATAACACGTTGGCCGAACGTCATACTCCGGTCGACGTCGTCGGCATCACCGACGCCTTGTCGGTAAGCTTGGGCGGTCAAGATTCATGCGCTGTGACAAAATCGGGTGGCGTCAAATGCTGGGGATCAAACGTCAACGGTCAACTCGGCGACGGAACCACCAGCGATCGACTTGCCGCCGTTGATGTCATGGGTCTCACCTCCTCTGTTGGCGCCGTCTTCGCCAACCTCCCTTGTGCGCTGACCACCCGCGGCGGCCTCGTCTGCTGGGGCGGCAGCTATGGACCATCTCCAGTCGACGTTCCCGGGCTTTCGTCGGGAGTCATCACCGTGGCCCGCGGAAACGAGCGCCTTGCCTCTGCGTGCTGCCGCCGCGAGGGGAGCTTCACCTGTGCGCTCACCGATGGTGGCGGCATCTTTTGTTGGGGCGACAACTTCCAGGGCCAGCTCGGCAATGGAACGACCGACAGCAGCAGCACGCCGGGCGCAGTGAATTGGTAACGTTCACGAACCCCCAGAAGCCGTCTCAATTTTCGAGGTCCGTAGATTGGACACTCAGCCTGCTCGTCCTGGTTGGTGGCAACGGCTCTGGAAAAATGCATCTCCTCCACGCGATCGGCAACGAGCTCGGCGCGCCGAGACCAGCGGCGCCCGCTGCCGCTGGTCTCGCCTGCTCATCTTTTACTTTCTTTTACTTTCTTACTTTCCCGTCGTGACGATGATCGGAATCTGCTGCACCAGGTTCATGTTCTTCGGCGTATTGCCAGATGAGACGCGCTGGAGCGAAACCCACGCGTACAGAACTTTGAACTTGGGATTACGAAGGACATCGTTGGTCTGGAGCTGATGCGAGGAGCTGCCGCTGAGTGCCGACAGCGGAAGCGTGAAGCTCTGATCGACGCTTCTGCCGCCCACGAACGACGCGATGGTGCCGCTCTGCACGAAGGCCGCGCCGGTCTTTGTCACGGTTGCCGTGAGCGTTTTCATGTCATCGAGCGAAATGTTGGTGCCGTCGTTCACGCAAGCGGTCCCCGAGAGCTTGTCGCCCAGATAGAAGAAGACCTTGCCGTTCCAGGTTTCCGTAGCCGCACCGGGGAAGTCGAGATGGAGACGGACGGTCATGGAGTCGGACGAGAGGTAGCCGTTGTAGACGCTGCCAGCGGCCGAGCCGTTGGGGGCTGGCTTTGACAGATTGGAGCCAGAAGGCGGTTGAGGGCGAAAACCGGGTTTTGGACGACTGGCGCTACGCTGCGGCGGCGGCGACGACAACGCACCGAAATTAAACCCCTCCTGTTCAAAAAATTTGATGATACTGTCCGTAATGAGTATCGGATAACCACTCACCGCTTTGATAAATTCGTCGTCGTAGCCAAGGGCTCTTAGATTTAGCTGCGAAATAATCGTGGAGTGGTACTCACCAATCAAGGTGAATATTCTATCGTTTTCACCTTTGTCATTAAAATGAGACTGATCAAACCCGCTGTAGTAATCGAGCAGAGTATGCCCTTGTTTTTTTAAGTCGGCATCAGCGAAAGCAGAAAATGAAGCATAGGTTGCTCCATTGTCATCGACGTCGGCGCTTGACATGGCTAGGTCATAAAATCTCTTCGCGTAGTGAGTATCGCGGCCAAAAATCGAGTGTGCAATCTCATGAGGAACGCCAACCGCGAGAAGATTAAACTGACCAAATGTGGAATCCATATTCATTGGATCAGACACGAAGGAAATCAAGTCATCACCATTGTCACCGCCACCAGCGATATATCTGGGTTGAGCCCCCGGTCGGCCCATCCCAAACAGCGACAGGTAGGGCTTTCCCGTTAATTTGGTAAATCGAGTCGTAAGCGATTCAATGACAGGATTCTGATTTACCATATTTGTTACCGCTTCCCATAAAGAGCCGATTGTTCCCACGTTTCGGTAATGGAATTCGATCCCACCCAACTTGTCATAGGAGAATTCCGCGTCGTTCGACGTGTTGAAGTTCCCATTTTTACTCTCCGGAATAGCGATCATATTTCCCAATATTCCATCCTTCGTCCCAAACATGAAGTTACCCTCGTTCTGATGCTGACTGACTATCCGATCCAAATCACCGCCTAGCCTCGAAGAGGGATCCACAAACCAGACGTCACGCTTAAAAGGAGTGCTGCGCGGCAGAGCAAGGTTGACGAAATGACCATCCGCGCCCTGATAGAAGACAACTCCGCCGATCGTTTCAACATAGATCGAGCCGCTGGGTGTTTTCCACACCCTAATCACAGCGTCCTGATATCGCCCGGTTTGCCACTCATTGTACATTATTTGTTTCGATTCGTTGTATTCTTTTCCATTATAAGGGTCTTTGTAGGTCGACCCTGCGGACTCACCCCGAATCTTAGCTAGTCGATCCCAGTAAGCTGTCGGGTTTTTGTACGATGGGAGAAATTTCTTTACACCGCTAGTGTAGTTCGCCTTCCACCGGGCGACCGTCTGTTCGCTCGTCTCCTGGCCTAGTCGATAGGCTTCCGCATTGATCTCCGTCTCTGACGGATTTTTAATCCCAAGCCCGGCCAACCGCGAGATTGCCTCTGTTCTCAGTTGCGCATCGTGTAGGTAGGCTTGCATATCTAGTAACTTTGCCTCTTCCAGCTGGAGCTGAAAAAGAACCGCCAGGATATCTGGAGATTTCTCGGTAAATCTATTTAACCATTCAATCGCGAGTTTGTTGTCCTCGCTCGCTTTATTAAGCTCGTCGTTTGGAACTGGCTTGGTGAGATCAACAACCCCCGTCTTCGGGTCGACGATACCCTTGCGAAGTGCTTCCGAGGCCGAAGCAGCGTTGGCGCCCAATGGAATCGCGAAGCGCGCAAGTGCATCCCGGAGCGGATCGTCTGTGGGAAGGGAATCAATTACAGACTTATTAAAGAACTGGTCAAAGTCAATGGCGTCCGTTTTCGCCCCGAGTTTGGTCAATTGCAGAACATCTCCGATTAAGCCAGTAAGCGCCTGCAGCGCTGCTGGGGCCGAATGCGCTTGGTCCAGCACCTCTTCAATAAGCGTCTTCCCGTTTGGTAGATATGTGGAAAACGCGAGGTTCAAGGCGTCCATAATCTTCTGCGGATCACCGCGATTATCTTCGACATCCTGAACTTGAAACCCGGCGTCCTGCACCAATTTCCGCAGCGTCGCCACCTCCTCCGTGACCGGCTCTTCCCAATGCGTCGACTTGGGCGGTTCAGGTTCATTAATCGTGACGCCGATGCCATTCCCCTGACTAATAAAAATCGGTGCAAACGGCACGACATCCGTTCTACCGGCCTTATAAGACCCAGGCCCACTCGAAGCGATATAATAGGCCGTCCCCGAATTATTGCGACCCATCACAACCGCCGACGCAAGCTGCGGACTCTGTCCATCCTCGGTGGTGCAGGCGAATACTTTCGGCGGAGGAGGAACGAAGATGCAGGAATTCCCCTGTTTCTGGTAACCAAGATCACAAGAGACCGTGCAGGTCTTATGTGCGGTGTCGAAATTATAGAGCCCATTCGCTGGGCTCGCAGGACATACCGAAAGCGTTCCATTAACACAGTAGTTGCCGGGCGTGTCTTTAGCGGGGCAAATCTCTCCCGGGGACTTTTGGCGAACAACGCCACAAGCATTGGTGCAAGTTGATTTGGGATCCGGGACGCAGGTGTTGCCACTTAGCTTGAACCCAGCGTTGCATTGGAGGGTGCACTTTCCGCTTTGGTAGTTGTAGACGCCACCCGAAGGATTCTGCGGGCAAAGCGATGGTTGGCCATTCACGCAATATTGCGGATTTCCACCGCCAACTTGGCAAACATATTTTTGGTTATTGCAGGGGTTGGTGCATTGGGTTGCACAAGCGTCGGTCGTGCAGTATCGCGTGCCGTTGGTGGTGCATATGTTGTAGCTGGGGCAACTTGGATTAAGACCACACTGTTGGTAGGAACCCGAACAGGGGTTTGTGCATACGATGCAGTGGGAGGTTGTCCCGCCACCGCCGCCTCCCGGGGTGCACATCTGCTGCGTACCGAAGGTTTGGCATGAATACCCCGGAGGGCAGGTCCCGACACCGCATTTCGCTTGGGCGAGGGCCTTCGATGGCGAAAGCGCCGCAAGAAGAGCGAAAAGAAGCGCGGAGAATCCGATAATCAGGCGACTGTTTTGGGACATTTTTTTCTCGGGGTTGGTTGTTGAGAGCAGCAATTGATTCCTATTCAATTCACTCCTCGTGCCACGACTCACCGAGCCAGATGACTCGTCTGCCAATGGACAACCCGCTAAAATTACTGGAGTTAAAAAACGAACAGTGGCACTTGGTGGTTTTCTGTGCGGAGAACGAGGGCGCTATGTGATTTCGCACACGACACGCGCGCCCGGCCGCTCTTCAATGCTGAGGCCACGCTAAGCGGGTGCGGCACATCTCGTCGAAACCCGCGAGCTCGATTTTTTGCGAGTCAAGGGAAAAGCGATCGGCGTGCGCGTGTTTGAGGTGATGGCCGAAAAGGGTCTGCTTTCGCCAGAACGGGAAAGGTTACGCGCGCTCTTTTCGGTGGCGCTTGAGGATTACCGCGCGCAGCGTTTCGATCAAGCTGGACGCGGTTTTTCGACGTGCCTCACCATCGATTCCAACGACGGGCCGAGTCAAACCTTTGCAGAGCGTTGCGCCGCCTATTGCGAAAAGCCACCTCCCGACGGCTGGGACGGTATCTGGCGACTTGAAAACAAGTAACCGTGCGGGCATTTCCGAAGTCTACTTCGCCATCTCTTCCGCATGCCTTAGGATCGCCTCGTTATCGGCGGTAATGGTGGTGGACGCGTACTTCGCCTCCACCGCGTTGAGAAACGCCGTTCCGTATCCGCTCCGTGTTCCAAAAACGCGCACCGTGTTGAGCGCCCGCATCAGTTGCCGGATCGTCAAATCGGGTTTGGCTTCGTCGTCGAGATCACCACCGAAAGTGCCGTCCGCGTATCGGGCGATAATCCAGTGGTGCAGCTCCACCAGCGTCTCGGCGATCGCCACGGGCACGCCGACCTGCGCGGCGCGGCCGACGAGAATCTCTTTTTGCTCTTCGAGGTCGGAAAGGTCTTCGACGTAAATCGGCGTGTGGCGATTCCACGAGGCCGGCGAAAGTTTTTTTCGCCCAGGATAGCGCGGGGTGGGTGGGTTGAACGCAACGATGGGAATAAAATCGGGGTGCAGCCGCACCGTCGCCCCCTCCTGTTCGGTCACCATGATTGTCCGTTCGTCGTCGAGCACCGAATTGAAGCGCTCCGTCACCTGCGGCGGCGCCAAGTTGTACTCGTCGAAGAGCGCCACACCCGGCACGTTCTCTGGCCGCGCTGCGCGCAGGAGCATGCCATCCGACCATCCCGTTTCATCATAGCCACCGATCAGGTCCATCGTGTCGGTTTCTTCGCCGAACATTTGGCGGTAGTAGGGCTGGCCCAAGAGGTGCGCGAGAAATTTCACCAGTGCCGTTTTGCCAGCCGCGCGTTCGCCGAGTAGCAGCGGATTTTCGCCGTTGTCGATGGCCTTCATCAACAGATACAGCGCCTTCTTGGTGCGCGCCGTCAGCACCTGCTTTGCACTTGTTCCGGGCACCTCGTCATGGCCGGTGTTGAGCTTGCGCAGCGTCACGTCGCCCAGTGTGAAGCTCCGATCATCTTCAAAGAATTCTAGGTTTTTGTAGAAATCTTCGCCGTCGTAGGGCGCGGTGGCGAGGAGGATGTCGTCCACGGTCTTGCGGTCTGCGGGTTCGTAGAGTCCACCCCGGTAGACCTCCTCGATCTCGCGGCGCATCAACGCGTCGTCGGGTAGCGTCCCGTGGTAGCGCACGAAACGCCGTGCCACCTTGAGAATGTTGCGCACCGAGTAGGCCAGTCGGCCGAGGCTCTGACCGATCTCCTTGGCATCGGCCGCCTGCGCCAGCGCAACATGCGTTTTGATCAGCTTGCCGAGCTCGTCTTTGGGAATCGCGTCGCCGAACTTTTGGCGCAAAATCGCCGTTAGGTCCGTCTCCTCGAGCGCTCGGCAGGCGACCGTCGTCCAGCGCGACCGCTGCGCCGCCGAAAGCTTTCCGCGGCCAGCATAGGTCGCGCCGTTACCGGTGGCCAAGAGCATGAAACCCCTTGCCGGCCTAATCACCTCATTCTTGTGCTGCGTAACCCGCACGTTGCCGTCGTCGTCCATGAGCGAACCCAAGGTGTCGAGCACACCGGCGCGCATCAGATCGACCTCATCGAGAACGAGCTCCTCGCCGCGGCGCATCGCTTTCACCACGGGGCCGTCGACCCAGCGAGCCCGCTCCTGCACCTCGAGAATCTCGCGCGTCAGTGCTGCTCGTGGCATGCCCGGATCGATTGCGTAGTCGCGGGCAATGGCGTGGAGATCGGTGAGGCCCTCTTGCGCCAGATCGGTCGCCGAATACTTCTTCTCCCCGCCGACGTAGCGGCCCATGAGATCGGAAATGTCGGTGTTGTAGGAGACGTTGATCCGTCTGTATGGCGTATGCGTCTTCCAGGCGATGTAACGAGCCAGGGCGGTCTTCGCCGAACCCGTTGGGCCCTCGAGAAGAACGAATCCGCCCGACGCCAACTCGATCGCCACCTTGCGCAAATTGCTCTTGACGATCGGCGTGAGCACCAGATCCGCTGCCTCTGGACGGGGAATCGCGCGCACGTCCACGTTCTCATCTTCGGAACGCGCCAGAAGTTCGATGCCCGCGACGTCGGCCATCTCCGGATCGTTGGCAACCACAGCACCCGTCGATTGACCCGATTTGGCCTGCACTTTCCCGAGTTGGCGATCAACCTCGTCTAGCGGCAGTACCTTTTTCAGATCCTCGCGGTAGATCCGGGTGAGGACGTAGTTCACCGAATCGGCCGGATCGATCACGCTCTTGTGGCGCTTCACCAGCTTGGCCAGTCTGGCCACCGCGTCCGGCTTTTTCTCGAGAACCTCCTCGATTGCAGCGGAGAGCTCCCGCTCGATCTCGGGATGCACGAGCGCGTGCCGCCCACCCGCCATGGCCGCGCGCAGATCGTCGGCGGAGATCTTTTCCTCCTCAGCGAGCGTGGAGAGAAGCTCCCGCACCGCGCGGCGTTCGGCCTCACTGCTGCGTGGCAAGGAGACCCGATCGAGGAGCGCCTTGAGCGCGGCGACGCGATCGGGCTCACCATGGCGCGCGAACGCAGCCCGTCCGGTGGCCTGGTTCAGAGAGGAAAGTTGCGCCAACTCCAAACGCAACGGGAAGGTCCAAAAGTCGCCCGCTTCGCCCGGCGCAAAATCGCCGAGTGCCAATTTGAGACCACGCGGAGAGAGCTTTTGCAACGCGCGTACGCTCTCCCTCGCAAGGTCGATCTGCACGCGGTTGTAGCCGAGCGCGGGCAGCGAACTTGATAATTCATCAAGTCCGCCTTCGACAAAGAGTCCAGCGAGCACAACCGACATTCCGAGGTGATTGTCGGCGATGAGCGCGCTCACGGTGCGTTCCCGCTCAGCGACAGACAGCTTCGACATCTCGATGCGCGAGAGCTTCTTGCGTTGCACCTGTTCGACGGCGGCGGTCACGATCTCGGAAAATTCGAAGCCATCCACCGGATCGATCAGGGTCTCCAGCGCCGCCACGGCATCGTGTCCAGCCAGCGCGCGCAAGCTCTCCTGGAGCGTCCCTCGCCGCGCAGGCCCTTCTGCGACACGCGGGTGCAGGAGCGGATGTGCGTCGAGCTGCATCGTCCGACCGCCTCCGAGCTCTAGCGTGACGTCGTGGAGCGGCACGCCGCAGACCCGCGCCAACCGAGCGAGCGGGAGGATGTAGTCGTCTCCCGTGAATGCCGACGGCAACGCACGCAGAAAATCCTGGCTTACCTTCCTTGAAGCTACAGCGCCAAGTTCGAGCATGCGCGCAACCATCGTGACTGCGCCCGGATCGGGGAGCGTAACGTGATAGTCGCGCGGCGAATACGTGTAGGCCAGCTGGGGCCGCAAAAGATCGTCAGAGGCCAAGCGGTAGTAGCTCGGATCTCGAACGGCATGTAAGGCCTTCCAAGCCTCCTCACCGATGGAACCGTTCGGAGCGATTGGTACCGCTGGCGGTACCAGAAGGGCTGCTTCGTACTGCGCGCGTCTGCTCTCGACGAGAAGCGCTCGCCGGATGATCGGATTCTGGTCGAGCGTCGTGATCTCCCCGTGCGCGCCGGTGAGCTTCACCTCGGAAAAGGGAACTTGACAGGCCCGCGCCAGCCGCGCGATGGGCAGCACATAATCGTCGCCGCTGTAGGCCATTTCGATGGGACCAGACAGCCATCGGCTGCTCGCTTCGCGCGCCGAAACACCACCCAGCTCCACCACGCGCGCGGCCATGTTGACCGCGTCGGGATGAGGCAGATAAGGGAGCCACTCGCTCGGCGCAATCGGTTTGTGGTTCCACAGATATATTTCTGTGAGATACCGATCGGGCGTCAAACGATAGACCGTACTGTTTTTCGTCGCCCAAAGGTTCTCCCAGGAGCTCTTGTCGATGGCTCCGTCAAAGACGGCTACCGGCAGAGGAATCTGCGCGGTTTCCAAAGACACACGCCGATTGGGCACGGGCGCGCTCATGCCGAGTCGGACACGGTCAAGAAGCGGGCGCACACGGAGGAAGGTTGGACTCTCGTCCATCCGCACCCCGTTGACGAACTCCACGCTGTGCGGATCGATCTTTGCGCGCTCCATCAGACGAATCAGCTCGGCCATGGTCCGTTCGTTCTCGAAGATCGCTGGCGCGGGCCAGCGGAGATAGGGCTCGATTCCTTCGCGCGCACCAGGGGCTCCGATGGCCAGCGCGCGGTTCCAGGCGCGCAACGCGGCAATCGTCTTCTGGGGATCGTCGGGAAGGCCCATGCTCTGAATAAGAAGGCGGACGCTTCCACGGTCGCGTGCCTGCCGAATAAATTCGGCGTCGTCGGCCGTGAGGAGGATCTTCTCGGAGTCGAGGGCGCGCTCCCGCCCGATGGCCATCTTTTCGAGCGTGCCCGGCCGGTAGTCAGCGAGCGTGCCGCCCGCGAAGTTGATCTTTTGTTCACGCAATCCGTAGGCCTTCACGACGCGCCGAAGCACGGCGACAACCTCCTCCGAACCAGGCCACATGAACTGGTTAAGCAACCCCTCGTTGAGTGACTTAAGGGGATGGCCCAACTCGGCCGCCCGCGCGAAGAAGCGGAAGAGGGGTAGGTGGTCCGCTGGACTAAGCGTCCATCGCTTATGGAAAGAGGGAGCGCGGAAGGAGGTAGTGCGGCTCGCGATGGCAATTACACTGGGGTCGTCGAAGTCGAGGTCACCCGGCTGCAGCGGCACGCCGTTTTGAACGCGAGAGAAGGCCTTGTTGAACTCGACCTCATCGTGAGCGACGCGGCGGCCAAGCTCGCCCGCTGGCTCCACCAGTGGACGCGCGGAGGTCTCCTTCGGCCGCGCCACATACTTGCGCAGATCCTCGGGGATGGACACCCGCTCCCGCACAAAGGCGTTCGCCGCGACCGAAAGTTCCGGATCCTCAGCCAGCTGATTGGCGGCTTCCACGGCACCATAGTGCTTCTTGGCGAGCCCCTTCACGTCGGCCTGGATGGGCACCCTCCCGCCAAAGCTGTGCTCGCGGTGGACGACGCGCATGCGCCCGAGCACGTCGATGGCCTGTTCGAGCTGCGCTTGAGGCGCCGTCTTTTTTGCGGGCCTGACCGGCTCGGCGGCGTCTCCCCTCCAACCCGAAAAGAGAGCCGCCGCGACCAGCAACCTAGAAAAGAGATGACACTTCACGGTTAGCCCCCGTTCTCGATAATGGCCTCTTTGATGAGTCGCGCCACGCCGCGCGCGAGCTTCCGCACGTCCGGTACGACCAGATGGTGTTTGCGAAAAATGATCGGCACTTCCGCTTCGCCTGCGCCAATGCCGATACCGATAACTTTTAGGTCCGTCTCTTTTTCCGTACGCTCGACGTAGTCCTTGGCATCTTGGGCGCAACCACCGTCGGTGAGGAAGAGGACGATCTTGTTGTTGGCGATACTGGACTCGAACATCTGGCGGGCCAACGAGAGCGCACCGGGGTCGTTGGTGTTGCCGCGCGCGCGCAACCCCAGGACCACCTGCTCCCTCGCCTTGAGATCGTCATGCTTTTCCAGCTTTGCGAGCAGGTAGGGCTGTTCGTCGTAGGCGACAACGCCGTAAGGCAGCTTCAACTCCGCCATGATCTCCTGGATCACGATGGTAGCGTCGAGCGCCGCGTCCATGGGCGGCCCGACCATCGAGCCAGACTTGTCGATGACCCAGATAATCTCGGTGCGCCGCTCCTGCGGCTCGCCACGACGTCGGAAAACCTTGGGATCGCTGCGGCCGGTGGCCTTCTTCTGCAGCTTGGATTGAAGGCCCTTGCGCAGATCGTACTTGCCTGAGCGGTGCATTGGCGGAGACCACTCGGGCAGATCGTCGCGTAAAATGGCGTTGCCGATCTCGGCGACGCCGTCGTCGATCACGCGCCTAAATTTGTCGCGCCGCTTGTCGTAGAATGAAAGGTTTGCGAACGCTCGCTCTCGGCGCTGCCGCTCCTCAAGCGCCTTTTGCTGCTCCTCGAGGCCGTAGTTGGTGTCCCCTTCGTAATCGAGCAGCCGCCGCCCGCCTTCGCCCGCCTCCAAATTGTTGTCGCCCTTGCCGGCGCGGTGCCGCTCCTGCTGGACCGACTTGTGCTCTTCGTCCTGCGCTCTCTCCGACTCGCGGACCTTGCTTCCCATCTCTTTCGCCGCGCGCTCGAACAGCTTGTCCAACGCTTCCTTTGTCTCGACGAGCGACCTGTCTCCTGTCTTGTCCTTCAACGGATCGTGCGGAACCTGGTTGGCTTCGATGTCGCCGTTCTCGTCAAAACCGCTTGCTTTCGACTGCTCTTTCGAATGCTCGGTCGACTTCTCTTGGCCTTCACCTCCGCCTTTTTTTTCGTCCTTCTCGTTGTTTTTTCCCTTTCCATCGGTCTCGCCCTTTCCGGCAGCCCTACCCTTTTTTTCTCCCTGCTTTCCTTGCTGTCCTTCCTGCCCGTCTTGGCCTTGCTGTGCGTCGCCTTCTCCCTCCTTTTGCTGCTTCTCGGCCTTCTCCTTCGTCCGTGGATCGCTCAAGTCTTTCTGCAGCAAGCGATCAAAAAGGGGCCAAATTTGGCCACGAATGATTTCGAACGAACGCAGCGCTTCGGAGTCAACCTCCTCTTTGCTCATCACATCGAAGCGCAGATCGAGCCCCGGCGGCAGGCGAGCCGCTTCGGCTACTAGCGATCGCGCCTCTTTCATCGCGGCGACGACGTCGGCGTCGACGACGTCGGGCATGATTCTGCCGCCCGCCGCCCACTCGTAGATAAAGCCGTAGGCGAACTGCTCGCAGCGGATCATCCTGGCCGACCCACCCGCGTCTGCGTTGTTGATATACTCTTTATATACATTTTGTAACAGCGCCGGCAGTCCCGCATAGCGCCCTGAAATTAGTTTGTTGACGCGGATATCCTCGATGGCATTCCAGAGAAAATGAAAGGCCTTGTTGGGAATTTTTGCGCCGTCGGGAATGCGCGAGTGGAGCGCGTGCGAAATCTCATGCCCGATAACGCCCATCGCGTAGGTATCGCTGTGGCCGAGCATGTCGTGAACAGGATAGGTGATGCGGTGGCGCCGCGAACCATCGGCGAAGTGGTAGGCCCACCAATCGCCCGCCTCGACAGTCAGGGTGGCGTCGCGGACCAGCGTGCGCGCCACAGTGCCGATGCGCCCCGAAAGTTCGTGCGCGCGCGCCTGCTGTTCGGGCGTGTACTTCGCCAGGGGATCGGTATGGCGTTCCTGCGCACGGACTTCAACGGTGGATGCGTTCAGTCGTTGGCCATCCTTCAATTTGAAAGAATTGCGCTCGCCGCGCTTGGCACTTGACGCAATCGGCGTCTTGCGGACATCTAGCTTTTCTGCTGAAGCGCGCGGGTGCTCCCGACTGTTCTCGCGTGAACGCGACTCGGCGGCGCCGAGGAGAAGCGTGCAGCAGAAGACAAGGCAGGCCAGGAAGGGGGGCATAAGCCCCGAAAAACGAGCAACATTTACGCCAACACAATGTTTAGCCTTGAACCCGCGGAGACTCCGTTACGCGTCACTCTCGTCCGTCGTAACCAGGGCGCCATCACTCCCGTCCGCATTGCTTCCATCGTCGTTTGTATTACCGGTGTCCACATCAATAATGGCCACGTCGCCATTCGGATCCACCTCACCATTATCGCCCACCATGCTCTTGAGATTTTGCTCAAAGAGCGTTTTCTGGTCGCGCACTTGCTGAATCCGTTCGGCGGACCAGCGCAGCGCCTTGGCCGCCTTGATCTGAATGATCGACAACCTAATCTGCCTCTTGAGCGCCATCCTGGTGGTGTCTTGATCAGTTTGGTCCGCGCTGGCGAAGGTGACGTAGCCGTCGAGCTGGCCGATAGCCTTGTCGGCGAGATCGTACGCAGCCTGGTATTCTTTCTGGTCGAGAAGATTCTGAGCCTCTGCGGCGTTCGCCTCGATGTCGCTCCAGGAGGCAATTGCCGTGGCGACATCACCGTCGTCGGTCGTGGTTGTGCCGTCGGCCTCTTCGCGCGCTGAGGCCGACCCCAAGGCGGCTGGTGCTGTGCCGCCACAGGCAAATAGCAGAAGCGCGGTTGCGAATATCGTTACCGTTTGACGAACCATATCGAGCCTCCTGGGTCGATATCATTTCAAGATTAAAGCCAAGCCAAACGACTTGCGTACGACGGGAGGTTGCCTTTTAATCACTTGATATTTTTCGCTTGTGACGCTGCGCACGCCACGACGATGGAGCATGGACGCACCACGCTGGAGCGCGCATGTCCGCTCCAACTGCCTTCTCATTTCGCGATGCGCCTCGGCTGCGCTCCCGGGACAAGCGGGACGCTGCGCCTTCACCCGGACCTGGGACACGGAAAATTAATGCCTAACGAGGTGCACACGGCGTTGAAGCTCGCACGTTCCCGTTCCGTCGGCTGTCGTCTCGGTCGTACCGGGAACAGAGAGCGTAATCAGATAACCCGCCTCGCTCGTCTCGGGAATCGTCACGTCGGCCTCCGACGCGGCAGGCGGAATCGACACGTCGCTGGTGCCACTCTTGACATTTTGTAGAGCGTTGTACCCGCCAACTTCTAGGCGAGGCGAAAAAAGATGCGGCGAATAGTCGATCGATCCATCCCAGTTGACGGGAATCGCATCCCCCGTGTTGGCCAGCGAATTTTCGAGCGGCGAGACGATGGCCACTTCCTTCGGACACGCGACCACGAGCGTGTGCGTCTGCGACCTGGAGTTGGCGACAAACGTCAACGTTCCGCCGGCGACAGCGCCGGGAATGGCGACCTTGCCCAAATCGAAAAATCCGTCTGCGCTCTGCGGAACATTGACGCCATTCACGCTCAAAATCCCGCCGACATGATCATGCGTAGTTCCGAGGAGGAGCTGTACCGCTCCAGTCACGGGGCCCTCTCCAGCGAGCGGGGCTTGGATCAAGTCGACGACATCGCGGACGTTGATGCTCCATGGACCAGTGTCGCTTCCGGCATCATTTCCGGCGTCAGGTCCAGCGTCCTGCTCGCCGGCCTGTCCGGCATCCGACGTCGAAGCCATCGCGCCGCCGCCGCTCTTGGGCCCGTCGCAAGCCGCCAGAAGGGCCGCCACCAGCGTAATGGGCCACATCCGCGTGCGTCTCACAGGAATGGGGAAACCGCGACAGCGACGTGGCTGTCGGCGGTCGCGTTGTTGCCCAGCTCTCCGTTCGCACCCGCACCCCAGCATTGCGCTGCGCCATTAATAATCGCGCAACCGTGGTCAAAGCCCATGCCGATACCTTCGATCCCCGAGGTGAGCCCAACAGGCTGCACTGGCATGGCGCGATCGGTGGTCGTGGTGTCGCCGAGGGCGCCATGGCCGTTGAATCCCCAGCATTGGAGGCCACCGTTCACGATGCCGCAGATTTGGTAGTCGCCGGCAGCTGCTGATTGCACACCCGCCGCAAGGCCGGTTACCTGAACCGGCACCGAGCTGGTGCTTCCCGCCGAGTTGTTACCAAGGTTGCCGTAGTAACCATCGCCCCAACACTTGACGCCACCGTTGGCAATGGCGCAGCTGAACGTCTTGCCGGAAATCACGCTCTGGACACCGCTCGTAAGACCGGTAACGTTGACCGGTACCAAGCTGCTGGCCGCGGTGCTGTTGTTGCCCAATTCGCCGTAGCCGTTATCGCCCCAACATTTCGCGCCACCATTGACCAGAGCACAACTTTGAATTTGCGCTGGCGCGATCGACTGAACACCTGTGGCGAGCCCGATCACCTGCACAGGCACGTGCCGCTCGACGGTACTGTTGTCACCGAGCTGACCGCCGGCATTTTCTCCCCAACACTGCGCACCACCGTTGATCATTGCGCAGGAGATGTTCCCGAAAGCGAACACGGCCTGAACGCCGGCGGTCAATCCGACCACTTGCGTCGGCACCTTACGGTTCGTCGTGGTGTTGTCGCCGATCTGGCCGTTCAAGTTCTTGCCCCAGCACTGAACGCCACCATTCACCAGTGCGCAATGGTGGCTGTACCCGCCGGCCACACCCTGCGCGCCGCTGGTGAGTCCTAGAACCTGCGTAGGCGTTGTGCGCTTGGTCACGGTGTTGTCACCCACTTCGCCGCTGCTGTTGAGCCCCCAGCACTGAACGCCGCCGTTCACGACTGCGCAGGTGCCATATTGTCCGCTGCTACCCGTCAGAGCGAGAAGACCCTTGGTGAGTCCGGTCACCTGGACCGGAACAAGGCTCTTGACTCCGGCGCCGGAATT
This sequence comes from Deltaproteobacteria bacterium, assembly GCA_023248955.1. Taxonomy (GTDB): domain Bacteria; phylum Myxococcota; class Myxococcia; order Myxococcales; family JAHFDP01; genus JAHFDP01. The sequence continues at coordinate 6,525 of JAHFDP010000054.1, read as the reverse complement.
GCCGTCGCCGAGCTGGCCATTCACATCCTGCCCCCAGCACTTTAGATTTCCATTGACAAGCGCGCAGTTATGGAAGTCGCCGCTGGCGATTGCCTGAACACCAGTGGAAAGCCCTTGAACCTGAACGGGAACAGAACTCGTCGCCGTTGCGTTGTTTCCCAGCTGGCCATAGACGTTGGATCCCCAGCATTGAATTCCGCCGTTAATCATGAGGCAAGAGCTGTTTCGACGCGCCGATATCGCCTGAACCGCCGTCGCCATACCCGTTACCTGTGACGGAACGAGGCTGTCGGTCGTGGTGTTGTTGCCGAGTTCGCCGTTGAGGTTCCCGCCCCAGCACTGCGCGCCGCCATTCACCAGCGCGCAGGTGAACGGATTGCCGGCAGCTATAGCCTGCACACCGCTTCCAAGCCCAGAGACCTGCACGGGCACGTGGCTCTCGGCCGTCGAGTTGTTGCCGAGCCTGCCGTTGTTGCCCGCCCCCCAACACTGTACGCCGCCATTCACCAGAGCGCAGGAGTGAAGCGAGCCTACGGTTATCGCCTCCACACCGCTTCCGAGCCCGGAGACCTGCACGGGCACATGGCTCACGGTTGTTGTGTTGTTGCCGAGCTGGCCGTAGGTATTCTCGCCCCAACACTGCACACCACCGTTCACCAGCGCACAGGTGTGATCGCCCCCCGCAGCGATCGCCTCCACGCCGCTTGTGAGCCCAGAAACCTGCACAGGAACGGAGCTGTTGACGGTGGAGTTGTTGCCAAGCTGACCATTACCGACGTTCTCGCCCCAGCACTGCACGCCGCCGCTAACGATCGCGCAGGCGTGGGCTGTGGCGAGGGCTAGCGCCTGAACACCCGCAGTCAATCCGACCACTTGAACCGCGCTGCTGCTGTCGGTCGTCGAGTTGTTTCCCAGTTGGCCGGAGGTATTCTGTCCCCAGCACTGCGCACCACCAGTGACGATGGCGCAGGTATGGTACTCACCCGCGGCGATGCCAGCCCCGATGGTCCAATTGTTGGGACTGTTCACCGTAAACACCTGCGCACCCGACGTACCGCCACCAGGCACCGGCGTAGTGACCGTAACGTTGAACGTTCCAGCGCTGGTCTGGTCCGAAGCCGGGATGGTTGCGGTTAGTTTGGTTGAGCTCACATACGTAGTCGTTCGCACGGCACCGGCCCAGTTCACCACCGAGGCTCCGAAGAAATTCGTGCCGTTCACCGTGAGTGTTAGCTGCGGATCGTTCACGTTTCCGGAGGTCGGACTGATGCTGCTCGTGGTCGGCGCGGGATAGGGCTCGCCGATGAAGACATTGGCTGAGATATTATGTGTAGTATCTTTAGTATAATCAGCAGGAGACGACGTGACGACCCCGCGCGCCACATAGCCACCTGCGTGGGAACGCTTGCTGAACCACCAGGCCACGCCGCTGTTGGGATCGTTCGCCGACGTTGCCACCACCGACCCAACGAAGGTTCCCGACACGTCCATCTTGATGGTCACCGCGTAGTTCGTTCCGACGGTGAGCGCCGTCCCCGGCGTCATCGGAATCAGGACTTTGGTCTTTGTGCTGAGTGTCGAAAGGGCCGTCTGCGCGTCGACCGAACCGGTCGAAAAGGCGTTGCTAGCGCCCTGATCGTCGATAGCTCCCGAGCCCGTGAGGTTGTGGATCTCCGCCTTGATGTTTTGTCCAGCGCCTCCGCTGGTTCGAATCATGTCGACCTGGACGAACGTCACCATCCCCGTCGTCGCGCCACCGGTCGGTGCCAGCGCCTGAAACGTCTGGCCAACTTTTTGGAGAACACGCGCGTTGTTTTGAAGCTGAAAGCCGTTGGCGTTCGTGAGACCTGAGCCATTGTAGTTGGCGAAGCTGTTGACTCCCTTGGAAATCGTGACTGTGGCAGCGCCCGTCGTGTTGCCCGCGCCGGTGTCAGTCACGGTAACCGTGTCGGTGGCGCCAGCCTGGCCGGGGCTGCCAGCGGTATAGAGCGCGGTGCTGACGCCCGAGCTGGCGATGCTTCCGGAAGCGCCACCTTGCAACGCCCAGGTATAGGGACCGGTGCCCGTGGCCGTGAAAGTCTGCGTTTGCCCCTGTGCAAGCGTGACATTGGCCGGCGAGAGTGTCGGGTTGGCGTCAGAGCTGACGCGCCCGAAGTGGGGGCCGCGATTCGGGGAGCCGGAACGCGAACAGGCTCCGACGAGGAGGAGCAGAAAGAGAATCGTTGCTTGGCGCATGGTTTAAAAGTGTCTTCCGCGCTAAAGTTTTCGGATGTTCACTATAACACGCTCGGTGAACTTGTCATGGCGGCCGCGGACTGAGCGGTTACGTTGTATAGTCTTGTTTTGTATAGTCCTTGACGGAACGCGCCGCTACTGGCAACTTGTGCGAAAATCAACAGGCAAAAGGACGGTCTATGCAACGCGTGTTCAGGTGGACTCTTGTTCTGGTAACGGCGTTTTGGGCTGGCTGCGGCGGCGGCGGTAACCCCTACGGCGGCAGCCCAACGGGCGAAACCAGCGGCGTGAACGGCTGCTCCACCTTCGAAGATCACACCGCAGAGGCGAGCACGGCCATTACACCGTGGGACACTTCCCTCGGAACCAAGTGCGTCAAGATCAAACTGGGCCACACGGTGACGTGGGCCTCCTCGGGCGCTCATCCGCTCGAGCCAAAGGGCGGCGACGCGTCGAATCCGATTCCCTTGACAGCGAGCCCTGCAACGGTCACCTTCTCCACCGCGGGCACATTTGGGTTCGACTGCACCGTGCACCACTCCTCCATGCAGGGCGCGGTCCAGGTGCTCCCGTAAGCGGCCTATGCGATCCGATTCCCTTGGGTTTGATCTCACCGATGAGCAGCGGCTCATCGCGCTGTCGGTACGAGATTTCGCGCAAGCACGACTCGCCCCAGGCGCTGCCGCGCGCGATCGAGACGGCACCTTTCCGCTAGAGTTCATCCCCGAGTTGGCCGGCTTGGGACTCCTCGCCATGAAAGTTCCCGTGGAGGAGGGCGGGGCTGGCGCCGACAACGTGAGCTATGCGCTCGCCATGCAGGCCGTGGCGACCGCCTGCGCCTCCACCACCGTCATTCTGGCCTCGAGCAATCTCGCTTCAAAAATTCTCTCCGACTATGGAACGGCCGCGCAAAAGGAGCGGTGGCTTGTGCCCTACGCGGCCGGGCGCCTCGGACCAGCGAGCTTTGCTCTGTCGGAGCCGGGCGCTGGCAGCGATGCCGCAGCACTGCGCGCCACCGCCATTTTGGACGGCAACCACTACGTGCTTGACGGTTCCAAAATGTGGATCACGAGCGGCGCGCACGCGGGCTTCCACATTGTCTTCGCCAAGAGCGACCCAGCGGCGGGATCGCGCGGCATCGACTGCTTTGTCGTCGAACGGGGAACGCCAGGACTCACCGTCGGCAAAGAAGAAGAGAAGATGGGCCAGCGCGCCTCGGGGACGGTGGCGCTCTACTTCGACCGTTGCCGCATCCCGCGTGAAAACCGCATCGGTCCAGAGCGCGGCGGGTATGGAATTGCACTCTCGGCTCTGGGCGGCGGACGCGTCGGCATCGCGGCGCTCTGCTTAGGAATCGGCGAAGCCGCGCTGGAAGAGGGCCGCCGTTATGTTCACGAACGCGCCGTCTTCGGAAAACCGCTAGCCGATTTTCAAAATACCCAGTTCGTTTTCGCGGACTGCCGGATGGATCTCGACGCGGCCTGGCTTCTCATGCTCCGCGCGGCGCGGGTGCTCGACAAAAAAGAGCGCGGCGCCAGCGAATCGAGCATGGCCAAGCTCTTCGCCTCGGAAGCTCTGGGCCGCGTGGTCGACCGGATGGTGCAGGTCCACGGCGGCTACGGCTACTCGAAGGAGTACGCTGTCGAACGCCACTACAGAGACGCGCGCGTCACCCGCATCTACGAAGGAACCAGCGAAATTCAGCGGCTGGTGATCGCGCGCGACGTCCTTGGGTAACGCTGATCAGCGAGCGATCAGCGTTGCCGTGAGCGCCCCGAAATAGGTTCCCGCAGGTGTGTTCGCCGGAATAGAGAAGCGGAAGTTGCTGGCGGCCGGCGTGTAGACGGTGGTTCCACCGCCCTTGCCGCTATCGGCCGTCAGCACGAAAACGCCGCTCCCGTCCAAGCCAGGCGGGTTAAGCAACGTCTTGCCGAGGGAGCTCGCGACTTCGTGAAGATCCTTGCTGCTCACGGAACTGACGCTGCCTTTTTTAGTATTCGTGTAGGCCACCGGCGCCGTAGCGTTGAGGGTGTGCGTTCCGTCGGTAAACGGAGTGGAGGCACCGAAGCTGAGCTGCCACCCCGTGAGGTTCGTGCGAAGATCTTGAAGAACAAACTTCGGACCAGAGCTAGCCGCCACAACCCTGGTCCTATTGCTCACGCGGCCGCGGAAGTTGAGAATGGCACTCCCGGGATTTCCGGCTCCCACGACGAGGCTGACGGGAAATGTGGCGGCGTCGCGATCCGAGCTTTCGAGCGTAAGCCGAACGGCGTTGTCGGATACAGTCGCAGAGCAGTCTCCCGTGTTCGGGTCGCAGGAGAGCTGGCAGATGCCGGTGAAACCATACAACTTGCAAATCTCGTCGTCTGGCCCACAACCAGCGATGAGCAAAAGAACCATCCAAGGGGACATCCCCAAGTAGCGACCACGAACTGCCGTCATAAGCGCTCCTTCCGCGCCCCGATATGCGGGGCAGTTAGTTTCGTGATGGACGCAACTAATCTCGGTTGAGGTCGTATGTTAAAAAAGATACGCTTATGCTGAACGGGTGTCGATGACACCCCGGGATACGTCGTGGCACAGCGGATTACCCTGTAGGTGAAGGCGGTCGAATGAGCGTGTGGGCACGGATCGGAAATTCAGTAGTCGTGCTGGTGGCACTCACGGGATGTCCTTCCAAAAGTGGTCTCGACACGACACCGCCGAGCTGGAATTCGGACGCCACGCTGGTTGCGTTCAACCTCACTGCGACGAGTGCAACGCTGGCATGGAGCAGCGCAAAAGACGATGTCACGGTCACGAGCTATCTCGTTTTTCAGAACGACGTGAAGATCGCCGCGATCGGAAACGTGTTGACGACAACGGTCAGCGATCTGAAACCAACCGTTCCTTTCCGTTTCCGCGTGGAGGCCGCGGACGCTGCGGGGAATATATCGAGTGGAGGACCAGGTATTACGGTAATACCACCCGATCAAACAGCGCCAACGTGGGCTTCGGGCGCCACGCTTGCGGCTTCAAATATCGCTGCGACCAGCGTAACGCTGACCTGGACAGCCGCGGCTGATGACGTCGCTGTGGCGAGTTATCTCTTGTTTCAAGATGACGTGAAGTCGGCGACGTTCGGCGCAACCACGCTCTCCGCGTCGGTCACCAAGCTTGCTCCGGGCGTGACGGTGAAGTTTCGCGTCGAGGCAGCGGACGTCGCGGGAAACATCTCCGCAGGGGGGCCGAGCACGACGGTAACGCCACCCGAGCAGACGCCGCCGGTCTGGCCTTTCGGCAGCACGCTTGCAGCGGCGAAGGTCACCTCGACCAGCGCGACGCTGACCTGGACGGCGGCAACGGACGATGTCGCGGTGACGAATTATCTGCTTTTTAAGAACGACGTGAACACAGCGACGTTTGGCGCCAACACGCTCTCCGCGGACATCAACGATCTCGTTCCCGGCGTCGTGGTGCGCTTTCGCGTCGAGGCGGCCGATGCGGTGGGCAACCTCTCCACGGAAGGTCCGAGCACCGACGTTGCGCCGCCGGAGAATACGCCACCAGTTTGGCCGCAGGGCAGCAAGCTCGTCGCAACGAACGTGACGCCGACGAGCGTGACGCTGGCGTGGAGCGCGGCGACGGACGACGTCGCGGTCACAAGCTATCTCGTTTTTCAGAATGACGTGCAGTTGGTCACGCTGCCCGCGGATACGTTGGGCCTCGTGGTGAACAATCTCGCGCCGGGCGTCTCCGTGCGGTTTCGTGTGGAGGCCGCGGATGCCGCGGGAAATATCTCCACTGACGGGCCGACTGTTACCGCGGCGCCGCCCGAGATCACACCACCTGTTTGGCCGCAGGGCAGCACGCTGACCGCGACAAACGAGACACCGACGAGCGCGACGCTCGTGTGGAGCGCGGCGGGGGACAACGTCGCGGTGACAAGCTATCTCGTTTTCCAGGATGACGTGAAAATTGCGACGCTCGGAAATGTGCTGACGACGACGGTCGGAAATATGAAACCGGCTGTCTCTTTTCGTTTTCGCGTGGAGGCCGTGGACGCGGCTGGAAATATTTCCAGTGGAGGACCGACGCTCACGGTTACGCCGCCGGACCAGACTGCGCCGACGTGGCCTGCGGGAAGTACGCTCGCCGTTTCGAATCTCGGCGCGACTGGCGCGACGCTGACCTGGACCCCGGCGGCGGACAACGTCGCGGTAACGACCTATCTGCTGTTTCAGGATGAGGTGCAGATCGCGACGCTCGGAAATGTGCTGACGACAGCGGTCGGAAACTTGAAGCCCGCTG
>JAHFDP010000053.1 GCA_023248955.1 Deltaproteobacteria bacterium | reverse complement strand
GCACATGATTGACTCGCGTGTGGAAGATGCGCTGGAGGATCTGAACGCCACGCCCCAGCAGCGACAGGTGATCGATCAGGCCAAAAACGACATTGTGGCGAAGCTGGAAACGCAGATGAAGACGCACGCAGGGCGGCACCCGCTGGCGCAAATCCTCACTGCCGATAACCTCGACCAGAGCGCGTTGGTGAAGCTGATCGACGAACGCGCCCAAGCGCACAAGGCGCTGATCAACGATCTGATGCCAGACCTGGTGCGCATTCACGACACTTTGACGACCGCGCAACGGCGCAAGTTGGCCGAGCTGATGGAGCAACATCGCTGGGGCGGACCCGGTGGCGGGTTTTAACTTGTTCTGGGGCCTTACCTCGGGGGGCGCGACCTCGCTATGATGACCGCGACTCCCGAGGTCTCCTTGCACGGCACCCCTGCCCACGCGCTGCTCATCGAAGATGACCGGAAGCTGGCCGGTCTCTTGACCGAATTTTTGGGTCGGCATGGGGTCCAGGTCACGCAATCGGAAGAAGGCAGCCATGCGCTGGACCTTCTCGCTAGGGAAGCGTTCGACATCATCCTGCTGGATTTGACGCTGCCTGGAATGGACGGCCTGGAAGTGGCGCGACGCATCCGCGAACACTGGTCGACACCCATCATCATGATTACCGCGCGTGGTGACGAAGCGGACCGCATCGTCGGACTGGAGCTGGCGGCCGACGACTACCTCGCCAAGCCCTTCAATCCACGCGAGCTCCTCGCCCGCATGCGGGCCGTGGTTCGCCGGGTGCAGGTCGGAACGAACGACGAACATTTCGCGTCGGGCGGGCTTACCATCGAGTTCGCCTCCCGCGAGGTCTTGGTGGAAGGACGGCGGCCGGATCTCACGACGCTGGAGTTCGAGCTGCTCGCCGCGTTGGCTCGGCATGCCGGCCGGGTGCTGTCACGCGAACGGCTCCTTGACTTGACAAAAGGTCAAGACGCAGACGAGGCCTTCGATCGCTCCATCGACGTTCACGTGAGCCGGTTGCGGCAAAAGATCGAGCAGGATCCCCGCCATCCCCGCTTCCTCAAAACCGTGCGCGGCGCAGGCTACCTCTTGGCCAAGGGATAGTCGTGGCGAAGGGTCGCCGTCTTTGGCTCCGGGTCTACCTGGTTTTTCTGGCCGGAATGGTGGGGCTTGCGGTGGTCTCTGGCTTCGTGACGGCGGCCGCGCATCGGCGACCACCAGCCACACTGGGAGGCGTGCGCAACATCGTCGATCGTGTCATGGAGCGTTTTTGCGCTTCGGCCGGTGTCGCGCTCGAGGATCGGGCAGCGCTTGAGCAGCTCACCAAATCCTTTGCCGCCGACTATGGCCTCGATGTGATGATCGTCGGCAAAGACGGAACGACCTTGGCTCGGGCGGGCGGAGCGTTTCAGGCACCACAATCGTGGCCGACGGAGGCGCGCAAGAGCACCGCGTTTGCACCCGGCGAGCAGCCCTTTTTGTTCGGTCAGATCCGCCGTACGAACCAGTCAGAGCCAAGCGCGATGACGTTTGTGCAGCTTCCTCGCTGGCGCCGGCCACCGTGGCCCATTCGCCCGCTGGTCACCCTCGTGCTGGCGTTGGCAGTGGCGCTTCTTCTCGCCGTTCCTCTCTCTCGATCGATCACGCGGCCACTGGAACGGCTAACGGCGGCTGCCGGGGCGTTCGGACGCGGCGATTTTTCGGTGCGTTCGGGGCTGCCTGGCGGAGACGAGGTAGGGCAGCTGGCCCACGCCTTCGACGAGATGGCCGCGCGACTTCAAACGGCTCGCCGTTCCGAGAAGGAGCTCTTGGCGAACGTTTCGCACGAGCTCCGCACACCGTTAACGCGGATCCGCTTGGCGCTGGAGCTGCTCGAGCCGGCGACGCCGACAGATGCGCCGACGACGCTCTCGGAGATTCGCCACCGTCTTTTGAGCATCAGCGAAGACATCAGCCAGCTCGAGCACCTGGTGGCCGATGTGCTGGCTGCCAGCCGCCTCGACCTGGCGGAAATTCCGCTGACCCTTTCGCGCGTGAACCTCGCGGAGCTGGCCAACCGGAGCCGGCAGCGCGCACTGCAATTTTCGCCGGGGCGGCTGATCGAGGTGGCCATCCCCTCGGCCCTGGAGGCTCAAGCCGACCAGGCGCTTCTCGCACGGGCGCTCGACAACCTCGTCGACAACGCGCTCAAATATGCCGAGACGAGCCGACCCGTGCGGATCGAAGGCCGCTCGGAAGGTGGGCGCATCTGGATCGCAGTCACCGACGGCGGACCGGGAATTCCTCCCGAGGATTTGCAACGGGTCTTCGAGCCCTTTTTCCGCGGCGGCGCCACGCGAGGCAAGGCGGGCGGATTTGGACTGGGACTGGCTCTGGCGCGACGGGTTGCGGAGGCGCATGGCGGACGCATTACGGCGATGAGCGCACCGAACGCAGGTACTCGAATCGAAATCGACCTTCCGAGCGAACGCCTGGAATCGGTGACCGCCGCTACTGAATCTTGAGGCTCGCCGCACCGAGAACGCGCAGTCCTTTTTTCTCTTGAACGAACACCACTGCGCGCAACCGGGTGCGATTCCAGGTCGAGGCAATCTTCACCGAGGGCGTCGCGGAAAAGGGGCCAGCACCGATAGCGCCTAGGGTTGAAAGCGATCGCACCACGGCGTTGTGCGCGAGCCGCTTGCCCGCGTTTTCGCCCTTGATAACATCGGACGCCAATCCATCTTCGGCGATGGCCAGGAGCACCTGCGCCGAATCTCCCGCAGCAGTCGGCGGCACCTTCTGCACGAGAACGTTGAACGCCAGAGAGCCTGACTTTGCCGCCGCCGGAGCCAACGCCACAAGGGCCTTGGGCACCGTCAACGTCGCGGCGACAAACTCTTTGGCGCGCTCGGAGAGACTTCCTTCGAATTGCTTTGAGCCATCGATCACCATCTGCGGCGTGTAAAGGTGGCCTTGATCGAGCAACTGCGCGTAGAGCCGCTGGCGCGCGCTGTAGTCGGCGGACGAGTAGCGATCTTTCCAACCCAGATCGTTCCAGTAGTCGACGTGGAAGGCGAGCACGATAATTTGCGCTCCGGGAACTGGCTGATCGCGATCCAGCGCCGCCAGAACCTCGTCCGCGGGCGGGCAACTGGAACACCCCTCGGAAGTGAAGAGCTCGACCAGCACAGGAGTGGTAACCGCGCCTGCGGCAAAACTGCCCCGAGCGAAAACGATCAAGCAAGCCAGAAAAACGAGCCGGAAGGACATATTTACATTGTAACAGATGGTCCAGCGGCGTCGATCGGGATCGATTGAACGGGGGCTGACTCAACGGTTGAAGTCGGATCTTGAACCAGGAGCGCCTTGAGCTTCGGCAAGAGAAAGTAGCCCGCTAGCATGCCCACCACCGGCCCCACGGAGAGACCGGCCAGAACGGGCTGCGGCGTTCCGCGCGTCGAAAAGGGCGCGCCCAAGCCGGCGCCGAGCACCGTCCCCATCGCGCCGAAGAGACTCATCCAACCAAAGTCGCCCGGTTCAATCGCGCCTGTTCGTAGCAGTGTGTACCCAGCGAGAAATCCAGCGTTGGCACCCACCACGCCACCCAGCGTCACCTCGTGCGGATCGGTATTGACGAGCGCGCCGGCGAATGAACCCATCCAGGCGCCCCAGGCCGCGAAACCCGCGGACGCCGGCGCTTGCTCGGCTAGTGCGTAGGGCGACGCGGCGGCGGCACCGCCGAGAAGAGCACCAACGCCTGATCCGAAGAGCGCCGCGCCAGTGAATTTTTCGGAAGACCCCGCGCGTGCAGCCCAAGCGAACGTGAGCGATTCGCTTAGCCCAAGCGCGGCGCCGAGCGCAACCTTTGACGAGGCGTGGTCACCGAAAGAGAGCCGCGAGGCCAAGCCACCCGCTGCTAGCCCGACCGCACTTCCCGAGAGCAACAGGGTAGCCCGACCCTTGCTGCTCAATTGATCATTGGCCAATCCGAGACCGCCGCCCATTGAGGAGCAAGCCGCTTCGGTGGCTGCGACCGTCCACGCTTCGTTGGAGTCAAGCTTCACCCACGGTGAGAGCGAGATGGCCACAGCGGCCGCACCGAAGGCACCCGCCGCGAGACCTCCGGCCGTTTGTCGAACACCAATCGCGGAAGAATCGGTCAGCGCGAAAGGCGCCCACCCGCCAAACCAGAGTCCCGTCAACGGGGCCAGCGTGAGAAAAGGCGCGTCGGCGGGCTCGAGCGTCTCTTGCGGCCAAGCCAAGAGACCAACGCCAAGACCGGCCAACGTTCCCGCGGTCATGCCGATGCGAGCGGCTTGCGACGTCGCGGGTGCCGCGAGGAGTCCGATCCCAAGGCCAGTCAGCGCGCCGTCCGCTGCACCGAGCGCCCCGAGTACCACCGTCCGCGGCGGTGCGGCGGTTGCACTCTGTAAAATCGCGCCGGAGAGTGCACCAACGGAGAGCGCGAGCTTGCTCCATCCGGCGGTGGCGTCGTCGTTGAAATTCGGCCCGTCGGGTGACCCGAGCGACGGCGCGAGCCCGCCTACAATCGCCCCCGTGGAAAGGCCGAGAAATCCTCCGAAAAGATCAACCGGCTTGAGCGGCGCGACGTGCTGGAGAAGTGCGGCGCCGCCTGTGCCCGCAAGCGATCCGACCAGCGCCAACCCGCTCTGAGTGCCGTCGTTGCTGTGCGTTACCAACGCGGCGCCCTGCCCGAGGTTCAGGCCTAGAAACGAAACACCGAGCGAAACGCCGGCGTCCCATTTGGTTGGCGCAACGAGTTTGGAGAGGAGAAGCCCACCCCCAAAACCAATGGACGTGCCCAGCAGGAACGCACCCGTGCTCCGGTTGCTGGTTGGGTCGATCGCGCCTGCGAACAGATTTCCGTCGACCATGCCCAACACCAAGCCGGTCGTGGACAAGGACCAGACCGACGGACCGAGGCCATCGCCAAGATGAAGGACCGGTTCGCTCAGCGCGACTCCGACAATGGCGGTCGATGTGCCGATCAGAGAACCGAGGCGCGCTGGCTGCGATCCATCGAAAAGCAGTCCAGCACCAAGGCCCCCGGCAAGACCAAGTAGGCCGCCCAACGTCGGCGCCAAAACCTGACGTGGCGAGGCCTCCAGAAGATGCGCGGTGGCCGCGGCACCAACAGCACCCAGCGAGAGCCCCACCAACGCGCTGCCCTTCACCTGCCGCTCGCTTCCGGCGCCTTCTCGGCTCACCGTTGGAGCCAAGGCGCCAAGCAGAACGCCGTAATGGATCCCCGCAACGCCCGCGAAATAGTCGGCACCACGCAGCGTCGTCGCTCGGGTAGCCATCGTCCCGCCGATCAAACCGCCAGCCGCGCCCACCAGCGCGCTGACGTGATCGCTGCGGTTGCCCTTCGCAAAGGCGAGCTGCGAAAACCCGTTGCCGAAGAGAAGCCCCAGACCGCTTCCACCGAGCGAGACGACGTAGTCTCCAGCCGTGGGCGCGTAAAGTTTCGACAGCGTGAGACCGCTCGCTGCGCCCGCGGATGCGCCCATCAGAAGACCGCCGAAGCTGCGCGCACCCGGCGTCTTATTGGGATCGCCTGGATAGACCACGTTGGCACCCATCAGACCGTAGACCGCGCCGGCCGTCGCCGCGATTGGTCCGAATGCCGCTGCACGAAGAGGAAGCCCTTCGGAGAGTTTGAGCTCCCGATCGAAAAGAAGAGAGCCCAGGATGAAGGTACTCGTACCGGCGACTGCCCCGATGCGCATCGGCTGCTGGCTGTCGCTGGGCAGGCGCGCGCCGAGCGGACCAAAGTCCGTCGCGGGCCAGAGAAGGCCGAGTCCCGCGCCGAAACCCAGGCCCAGACCTCCCGCGATCGCTGGGACGGCGACTTCTGGGGCGGTTGCATCGGTGATGTGAGCAACCGCGGCCCAACCCACGGCAGACAGCGCGGCGCCTACGCTAGCGCTTGCGTTGGCGCGACGACCGCCGGCCCACTCCCGATCTCCGAGCGTCGGCGCCAACGTACCGAGCAGCGCACCGTACCCGAGACCAGCCAAGCCCGATTCGTAGTCGGCAAAAGAGAGCTCCGTAGCGTGGGCGATGAACGCGCCGGAGAGTGTTCCCAAGCCCATGCCCAGAAGAACCCCTACGTCGTCGTGGCGACCCGGCTGCGCGAAGAAAAGGCCCGCCACCCCGCCGCCGAGCAGATGACCGAGCCCAGTAGCACCGGCGGTCAGAATGTAATCGGATCGATGTGGATTGTAATACTTCGACAAAACCAGGCCCGCTGCTAGCCCGACGGAGGAGCCCATCAGTAAGCCGCCAAACGAAGACGCCGGGGCGACCGTCGGATGCATCGACTGCGCCAACCGAGCGCCGTACACCGCACCGATTCCAACGCCCCACAGGCCGAGGCCTCTACTCGAATCCCCGAGCCCATCTTCCAAACGCAACCAGGGATCGGCAACCAGCGACAGCGCGGCGAAGGAGAGCGGGCCGGCAAACGTCCCGACGCGCGCCGACTGCGACGTCTCGGACCGCCACATCAATCCCGCACCCGCGCCCGCGCCAATACCGAGAAGTCCCGCGATCGTATGAACTGCCACGGCACGACCGCTGGCGCCTGTCGCCGTTGCTGCCGCGCCTGCGCCAAGGCCGAGGAGAGAAAGTCCGACCATCGCGCCACCTTGCGCACGCCGGTCAGCGGCCCATGTTGGCTGCGCGAGTGTCGGTGCGAGCACCCCCAAAAGAGATCCGAACGCCGCGCCCGTGAGCCCAGCGCCAACTTCCGCGGCGCGAAGCTCGGTGTAGTGCGCGACAAGAACACCGACCGCGAGTCCGCCAGCCGCGCCACCAATCACTCCAAGCTGATCCGCGCCACCCTGTGACGGCGTCGAAAGCCGCACTACGCCTAACCCGCCGCTCACACCGAGGCCAGCAATGGCCGCCGCTGTAAGCTCGTCTCTGGCGCCCGGTGCGAAGGCTTGAGAAAGCAGAACGCCGGCGATCCCACCCGCGACACCGCCGGCAAGGCTTCCACCTTGGAGTCGCGCGCGGTCGATCGGACCAATGTTCCCGCTGTGCGACGCGGCGCCAGAGAGGGCCCAAGTGCCGCCGCCATAAAGCGCTCCGACGATTCCCATGGAGACCGCACGTTCACCGGGACGCAGGTAGGGCGCGCTGACCGCGGCGGCCAGGGTGAGCGCTACGCCGCCGAGGCCGGCGCCCAACTTCCACGCACCGGGATCATCGGGCGCCAGCACCTGGTGGAAACCAAACCCCAACGCGTTGCCGGCGCCGACGACCAGCGGCACCCCGATATCGACGAACCGCGGATCCAAATTGGCAGCGCCCACGAGCGCACTCGGAATGACCGAGCTGATGTATCCAAGACCCAACCCGGCCATCAGACCGCCCCGGCCACGCACGCCTCCCAAAAAGTCCTCGCGCGCCGCACCTCCGGCGATGAGTGCGCCGCTCCACCCGGTGGCCAGGGTGGTGGCAACAATGAAGTGCAGGTCGTTGACGGTGGGGTGAACTTCGCGCGCCACGATCGCCGAAAAAAGCATCGCCGGTACGACGCCGATCGCCGCTAACGGGGTCACCTTGGGAGGCAAACCAAACAAGCCACGCGTTCCACCGTCGGCTAGCGCGACACCGAGAAAGAGGCTGTCGGCGAGCACCGTCTGCGCAGCCGTCCACTCGTAGGCTTGCGCGCTCCACGCTCCCGACAGAAGGCCGGCCGTCTCGCCACCGACAAAGAGTCCCCACCGCAGCTTGTCGCTTTCCAGGCCGCTTCCGGCGAAAACGATCGAACCCGCCAACGCGCCCCAGGCGGTACTGTTGGCATACCAGGCGGCCTCTCCGAGAGAAGGCTTCACGCCGAATCGAGAGAGCCCCCAAGCGGTGCCACCGCCAATAATGGCGCCTGCGGTTCCGGTGATCAGAAGAACACCTAATGTGTCTTGCTGGCCGAGCAGTGCGAGCGAGCTGAAGAGCGTCGCGCCGGCAACCGTCGAGGTGACGCCCGCGAGCAACGTTCCATCGGGGGGCTCGCTCGGAACCTCCACAAGAACGGGCTCCGCATTCGCAAGCGGAGCCGCGACGGAAGCGGATGGTTCGAGCACGATCGCCGTTGCCGATGTACTCGCCGGAGGAACTGCTGACGCCTTTTCCGGTGTTGGTGAAGTCCCTAGCACGCTCGATTCTTTTCCAGATTCGAGCGTCGCCGGCGTCCGAACGTCGCCTTCCGCTGGCGCCTTTTCCCCCGAATGGATCTCCGCCCGCCTTGCCAAAAGCGCGGCTGCGATCTCAGACACCGTGGGGGAGTTTCCGAGCCACAAACGCCCCAAGGCCTCATCGCCGAGGCCAGCGCCGGCGCGCTCCAGCACCATCAGCGCTTCGCCGCGCACGAGTGGATTTTCCGCCGCGTCGTTCAGGCGCTCGCGCACCGCCTCGACCCTGTGCAATGCGCCGAGCGCATCGACGAGCTGCATCCGCGACGCCGGTGCTGGCGTGGTCAACAAGGCCTTTTCCAACGCGCGCACCGACTCGGGCGAGTCGAGCTTTCCGAGCGCACCGATCGCTTCGAGGCGCACGGCCGGATCGCTGTCGCGCTCGAGGACCGCCGCAATGGCCCCCGCTGCGGCTTCAACGCGGCAGGTTGCCAAAGCGCGAATGCTGCTCTGCCGCTGCTCGCGCGTGGCAGGCGGAAATAGCTCCAGCAGGTACGCGGCTACAACCTCCGCGCTACAGGATGGCGTCGCTGCATTGGCGTCTGCGGCAACGGGCGCACGCGACAGCTCCTCCGCTGGCGAACCGGCGGGCTGGGCGGATGCAACCGTGCTGAGAAACAGAGCAAGAACCGTGCGTGAAATTGGCGTCTCCCCGAAAAAAAAGACTCTAGCAGGCCACCCTGACATCGAACGCGATCGGTCTGATAAATGCCGAAAAACGCGACGTCATTTCCGCTCCTCCGGTGTGTCGATGAAGGCACTTGGCAAGAGGTTGAACGGAAGAAGCTTCAGCAAAACCGGAAGCAGGATCATCCCGCCCGGTGCTGCGAAAACGGCCAATGCGGGAATCGCCTTGGCCAGGTCGAGCAGCTGAGTTTTGACGAGCTTTTTTTCGGCGGACGTGAGCGTCGTACCGCTGGCCGCCTTGGCCAAGAGTTCGGCCAACTCGCGGGTCTGGCGAATTTCGCGCATCAGCCGACCCATGTTGTCAGCGACGGCGAACTGGGCGCGCTCGGAAAGTTGGCGACCTAGTTTGGGCAATGAGGGTGTGGCCGCCAAGGCTGACTGGTGCGCGGCAGCACGCCGGTAAAGCTGGGCCACGCGCGATTCCAGCGCATGGAGATCATCCGCAGAGAGTCCGCAGGCACGGGCCAGCCGCTCGACGTAGGCAATTTCCGCGGGGAGCCACGCACCGGAAAGCTGAGCGGCGACGACCACGCGTTCCACGGCAAACCGACGCGCGGCCGGCGTTCGCAATGCTCTCGCGATCCCCTCCGGCGACCGCGGCTTGGCAATTGCGGCAGCAAGTGAGCGAAACTCAGCAAGATCGGGGGCGATCGCTCGAAGGCGCGCCATCAGAATCTGCCGCGCGTCTGGTTGATAGAGTCCGGCCAAGCCCTCGACCAACGCACGACGATAGCCAGAACCGGCCCGAGCGAGGCGAACGAGGGATGGTTTGTCGAGAGCGCCGTTGGCAAGCAGCCCCAAGGCGTGCGCGGCCATACGCGCGTCCAAGGCCACCAAGCCGAAGTGCACTGGAAGCGCCGACATGTCGGTAGCGAGAAGCCAGCGTTGCCCGAGCAGCGGAGCAACTTTCGCAGACACTTTGCACGCCTCGCCCTCGGCAAGTCCCGAAGCCAACGCCACGGCGAAGTCATGGCGACCTGAAGCGATGGCAAGCACGGCCGCGATCTGCTGGGCACGCGCTCGCCTCGAGGGTAACGCGCTGGCGGCGACGCGGGCCAATACGGTTGCGCAAGTGAGACACGCTGCCTCCTGCGCGGATCCGATGCGCCGTGGTTCGGCGAAAGCATCGGCCGGCGATTCGGCTGCTGCACCGAGAAGAAGACCAGCCGACTCTAGCTCGACCAATGCGGCGCGACGTAACGTTGCCCCCGGAATTGGCTGCGCTGTCGGAAGTCGCGCTGCGCGGACGGCCAACGACCAAAGCCATCCGCGCAGGGAGAGATCGAGCGGTTCGCTATCGCTGCTAGCGTGTTCCATTAGATGGAACCAGTCTAGCCGCCGAGCATGCAGCCGCGCGCTTTGCGCCTATTTAATTTTCGTCACCTTGGCTTTGCGCTCCTCCCCGTCCGTCCCCGTCGCCGCCACTTCTGGCGCCTTGGCCCCGATGCCAAATTTTTCGTAAAGCCGCGCTTCGATTTCCGCGAGCTTCTCCGGGTGCTCCTTCAGGAAGTCGCGCGAATTTTCGCGTCCCTGGCCGATCCGCTCGCCCGAGTAAGAGAACCAGGCGCCGCTCTTTTCGACGATGTTTTCGTTCACCGCTAAATCGAGCAAATCGCCCTCGCGGCTAATGCCCTGGCCGTAGAGGATGTCGAACTCCACCTCTTTGAACGGCGGCGCCATCTTGTTCTTCACGATCTTCACGCGGGTGCGGCTGCCGATCACGGCCTCGCCGTTCTTGAGCTGGCCCACGCGACGAATATCGAGCCGCTGGCTGGCGTAGAACTTGAGCGCGTTGCCGCCGGTGGTCGTCTCCGGGTTGCCGAACATCACGCCGATCTTCATGCGAATCTGGTTGATGAAAATAACCGTCGTTTGACTCTTGGCGATGGTCCCCGTGAGCTTGCGCAGCGCTTGTGACATGAGCCGTGCCTGCAGACCCATGTGCGAGTCGCCCATCTCGCCTTCCAACTCGGCACGCGGCACCAGCGCGGCCACCGAGTCGATCACCACGACATCCATCGCGCCGGAGCGCACCAAGAGCTCGCAAATTTCCAGCGCCTGCTCGCCGCTGTCGGGCTGGCTGATGAGCAGATCCTCCGTTCGCACGCCGAGCTTGCGCGCGTAGCCGACGTCGAGCGCGTGCTCGGCATCGATGAACGCGGCCACCCCGCCCGCGCGCTGCGCCTCCGCCACGATGTGCAGCGTCAGCGTCGTCTTACCCGACGACTCCGGCCCGAAGATTTCCACCACACGGCCGCGTGGAACACCACCAATACCGAGCGCCATATCGAGCGATATCGCGCCCGTGCTGATCGCCGCCACGTCCTGCTGCAGCGGCGCCGTGGCGTCGAGCCGCATGACGCTGCCCTTGCCGAATTGCTTCTCGATTGCGCCGACCGCCAGTTCGATGGCCTTCTCTTTTTCCGTGTTTGCGGGCATCTGCCCTCCGTGAAAGTTGGACTGTACGCTTGTACAGCATGGGTCTGACATTGTCAAAAACGGAACGCTGTTTCTGACGTTTATTTCAGCTCGCGCGGGAGGAGTTTGTGGTGCTCGCGGATCGTTCCGTCCGCAGTGCAAAACGGCAACCGGTGAGCGAGGCTGTGGGCGCAAAGGAGGCGATCAAACGGATCGCGTGTCCAGGTTAGCGGCGTGGCGTGTTCAATGAGCTCTGTCAATTGCAGATCGCCGAGATCAAAGCGCGGGTCTTCAGCTAAAACCGACGCGAAATGAGTGATGTACGGAATCCGTCCCGATTCGAAGAGAACCTGCATTTCAAGCAGCGATACCGGGGACACCGTCCATGGCTGGTAACGTTCCAGCCAACGAAACGCCTTCATTCGCTGGCCGCGGTGAACGATCCAGTAGACGATGTGGGTGTCTAGGAGGATCACCGACGCTTGCGCTTAACGGACACCAGCTGCCCGGATTTGTCTAGTCGCCATGTCCAGAGATCCGCATCTTCTATGTCTTCGGCCTTGCCAATGACTTTGCTGTAATCGGGAATCTTCTGCCGGCGCGTCCGTGTCGCCTCTTCTCGACGCAGCACGATGCGGCGCCCCTTGCTCTCGATGACGACTTCGCCACCGCTGGCGACCTCGTCCAAAACCGCGAAGAAATTGCGGCGCGCGTGCGTGGCGGTCATGCTTTTCACATGTACAGTGTACATCCGGCGACCGCTGGCGCAAGTGCGTCAGATCTTCTCGGCGCCGCGCTGTTTAGCAACGCTTACGGCGCGTCATGCCGGAGTGCAATAAACAGCGTTCCCTCTTCCGTCTTCGGGCCGCCCACCAGCAGCGTCGCACCGCGCTGAACCGCGTAGTCCGTGTGCAGATACCGGGTGTGCTGCGACTGCCCGCCGACGAGCTCCAAGTGCACCTTGATTTTTTCCGCGCCATCCATGCGCCGCGGCGTCACCGTCAGATGGCGATTGCCAGGCAGATCCATCGTCCCCGGCGTGTGCATGTCGAGCTCGAACTTCTTTTCTTCCAAGAGCTGGAATTGCGCGAAGTTGAAATGCGCCAGCTTTTTCTCCAGGTCCGAAAGCCGCGGATCGAGCGACTTCGGACCCGGCTGGCGCGCCTCAATGACACGCACGGTGATGGTGACTTTCGCCGACGCCACCGGAGGGGGAACGGGCGCTGGACCGATCACGGACTGCGCATAGAGCGCTAGGGCGAAAGCGATCGCGGTCATGGACGCAGCTCCCGAAATCCATCTGGATCTTCATCGGTCGAGAGCCAAATCGTAGTGCCTTCGGCCATGGCCAAGACTGTACCGCCCTGGTGGGCGACTTCGAATTCTTCGACCTCGATGTCACCGGCCGAAACGTGCGCAGCGACCATTACCGACGGTCCGCGATCGGAACCGAAGTAGATCGGCAACGCCACCAGCGCGACCGCCGCAGCTGCCATCGCG
The DNA here is from genome assembly GCA_023248955.1 of Deltaproteobacteria bacterium. GTDB lineage: Bacteria > Myxococcota > Myxococcia > Myxococcales > JAHFDP01 > JAHFDP01. The sequence goes on along the minus strand of JAHFDP010000053.1, from coordinate 16,436 downwards.
CCTGAAAACACGTAGCGATGATAGGCAAACATCTCGGAGATCCAGGCCGACGCACGCGCGCTCCAGGCGAGTTTTTGCTCGACGCGAACGGCGCGTAACACACGATCAGCGAGACCTGAAAAATCGGCCCGCCCGCTCTGATCCTCGAGATGCCCTCGCAGCGTCGCGGCATTACGCGCGAACGACGTGTCCCACGCCTGGCACGATGCACACGACGCCAAGTGATCAACGACCGCGCGCGATTCCCGCTCGGCAAGCGCACCGGCGCGTTGCGAATCGAGCAGCATCAAACAACGCGCGTGCGACAGCGCCGTCATGACCGCCGCCCTAGCGAGCCGCCGAGCAGTTTCTGCAACTTCGCGCGGGCATGAAACAGCCGGCTCATCACCGTCCCCTTCCGAATCCCCAGCGTGTCCGACAGCTCCTCATAAGTTAGCCCCTCCACCTCGCGCAGGACGAGAATGGCGCGGTGCTTCTCCGGCAGTTGCGACAACGCGGACTCCAACTCCTCGGAAAGCTCGCGGTTCATCAATGCCGCGTCCGGTGCGGGCGGCGGCTGACCCATCGGCAGATCGCTCACCAGATCCTCGTCCAGCTCTTGTGGCGCGTCGCTCGCCGCAATCGTCACCCCGCCACGCGCGCGCTCCCGCCGCATCTGATCGATCGCCAAGTTCACCGTGATTCGATGAAGCCATGTCGAAAAACTCGCGTCCCCTTTGAAATCGCCCAGATACTTGTGGACCTTGATGAAAGCCTCCTGCACCACGTCCATCGCCGCATCCCCGTCCCGCACGACGCCCAGCGCGAGCTGAAACGTCCGCCGCTGGTGGCGCTCCACCAACGTGCGAAAGGCCCGCTCGTCGCCCTCCTTCGCGAGGCGAACGAGGTCGCGGTCTCCGAGAGATTCGCGATCGTCAGCCACCGCTACTCCTTGGGACGAGGCAACGTTGCGCATTATTCACTCGCCCGCAGCATGACTTGGAGAGAAGCATTTGGCGGGCCAATCGGCGGCTCAGGAGCGTTTTTGGTTTTATGAGGAAACCTAGGAGCCTCGGAGCAGGGCCTACGAATAACTCAGGCTAAAGTGATGTCCTTGGATTCCTTGGAGCCAGCGGCGTTGTCCCGAATCGCCCCAGTGGAGCGGTTGTTGGCGCGCGTTCGGCGGCGGGTTGGGCTGGTATGGGGATTGCGTTGCGCGGCGGCCCTGACATCGCTGTCGTTGTCGGCGACAGTGGTGTGCGCGGCGATTGCCGGTGGCGGTGCGCTCTGGTCGCGACAACTTTTTTTTGCAGCGGTGGTGACTTCGTTGGTGGCAGTGATCTTGCGTTATCGGTTGCCACCGCGAAGCGAGCGATTGCTGGCAGCGTCGGTGGCACGCGCAGCGCCCGAGTGGAAAAGCGAGCTGATGAGTGCGCTCGAGCTGTCGCGCGCCGATCTGGCGGCGGAAGGCGCGTCGCCGGAGTTGGTCACCGCGCTGCTGGAGCGGGCTGGTGATCGCGCCCAAACGCTCTCGGTCGAGGCGACTGCGCCGTGGCGTGATGCGCGAAATGAAGCGTTCGCGCTCGGTGCCGTGCTCGGATTGACGTTGCTCGTTGCCGCCGCGTTTCCCCATCGGCTCTGGTCGGGATTCTTGGCGCTCGTCGCGCCGGGCAACGTGGATGCGGCGCTCTTGCAAGCCGATCCCATCGCGGGCGATCTCACGCTCACTTACCGTTATCCCGCGCACACGGGACTCGCCACACGCACCGAGACGGGCGTCTCTGGCGACCTGCGTGCACCGCGCGGAACGTTCGTGGACTTCACGGCGCGCGCCGATCGCGATGTATCGCAAGCGATCGCGATTGTATGTGAAAAGAATACACCGCTCGTCGTGCACGGACGCGCGCTTTCAGGAACGCTCTTCGTTGACACGGGCGGGACGTGGCGGCTGCGCTACCTGAATGGCTCGGGGCGCGTGATTGCTGAGGGCCCGCCGCGAACGGTGACGGTCGATCCCGATTTGCCGCCCACGGCCGAAATCGAAAAACCGGCGCGCGAGGTGGAAGTCGATCCGCGTGGATCGGTGCAGCTCGTCTACAAGGCCAGCGACGATTACGGCCTCTCCGATCTCCAACTGGTTTGGAAAAACGTTCTGGGCGGCGTGGAGCAGCGAAAGCCGTTGCCGCGGCCGAGTGGGACCGTTGCGTGGGAGCTTTCGCCGCTCGGAATGAAGCCCGGTGACAAGGTCGCCTATTTTTTGGAAGCCACCGACAACGACGCAGTGAGCGGACCGAAGAAAGGCGTTTCCGAAACCCACGTTCTCAAGGTTTACTCGGCTGCGGAGCATCACAAGGAAGCGCTGGTGCGCGCGCAGGCGCTGTGGGAGCGACTGGTCGGTGTGGCGGCCGATCGCGTGGAGGAAATTGCGCCGCCATCGACGAACGCGGAGACAACGACGTGGCTCGCGCACGGAAATGTTTTGGATCGCGGCGCCCTCTCGCTCGCTGGGGACATGCGCACCGCAGCGGCCGAGTTGAAGAAAGACAAAAGCGTTCCGAAAGGCCTTTCGCACGCGCTCGACAATGTGGCCGCGGGCATCGGCAATGCCGCACAACGCACGCAGGTAGCGCGGGCGCCGATCGCGGGAACCGCAGGAGGGGCGCGGTCGCGCACGTTTTTAGCGGCGCGCGAGGCGGAAGCGCGTGAGGACGAAAAGGACGTGCTCTATCTCGAGGATTTTTTCGATCACGTGCGTGTCGAAGATCTTTTGGAGATGGCCAAAGGCCTGCGCGCCGAGCGGCGTGAGCTAACCGCGTTGGCCGAAAAACTGCGCACCGAAAAGGATCCCGCCGCGCAGAAAGCCGCGCTGGACGAGGTGCAGCGACTCAAAACGCGCATTGGCGATCTGATGGATCAGATGGCCGCGTTGGCGCATGGAATCCAAGACGAGCACTTGAACGAAGAGGCGCTGGCCGAGCTGTCCAAGGACAAGGACATGATCGGCAAGCTCGACGATATTCAAAAGATGCTGGCCAAAGGTGACGTGGACAAGGCGCTCAAGGAGCTCGACAAACTCGGACAGCAGATGGACGAGTTGGAGAAATCGCTGGCCGCGCGGACGGGCGAGCCGCTCAATGAAAAATACCGCGCGCAGGCTGAAAAGATGGAGCGGCTCAAGGATGAGTTGACCGCGTTGCAAACGGAAGAGTCGCAGCTGCGTGACCGCACACGCGAAGTGCGGCAGGGCGCGGCGGCTGAGCAAGAAAAGCGCGTGGCCAAGCTGGGCGCGGATTTCGTGGAGAAGCTTCGCAAAAAGGTGACCGAAGCGCAGCATGCCGCGGCGGGCGTGGATCGGCAGGTGGCAGAACAGCTTGGTGTCGACGAAGATCGCGGCGCGCTGACCGAACGGCTCGATTCCCTGGACCGCGCGCTGGCGGCGAAAGATTTCGATGCCGCGCTCGACGAGACTTCGCGTGCGTTACAAGCGGCGGGGCCGCTCTCCGCGCGGCTCAACGCGGAAGCGGCGTTGGCGGGAAAGCGGCAAAGTTTTTTCCGATCGCTGCCGCCGGAGCAGATCACCAAGAGCGCCGATCACGCGGGGCACGTTCCGCCGCGGCTAACCGAAATTCAGGAAGCGTTGCAGAAGCTGATGCCGCAACCGGGCGACCAGACGCCAGAGCAGCGTGGAAAGCTCGGTGAGCTTTCATCCAAGCAGGGCGCGCTCCGGCGACGCATGGAAGAGGCGCGGAGGGAGATGGACGAGGTCGGAAAAGAAGCGCCGATTTTCACGCCGGGACACGGGCAACTTTTGCAAGAAGCGCAAAATGCGATGGGCAACGCCGAAGGAAAATTGCGCGGCGCCGATGCGCGCGGCGGGCAGTCTTCAGAGGAGGAGGCGCTCGGGAAGCTCGGTAAATTTCAGCAGGCCATGGAAGAGCAGGCCAAGAATTCGACGCGCGGCAAGGGCGGATTTCCGATGCCGTGGGGCGCGCCGCGTGGAGAGGGGAGCGGCGACGATGGCGAGGATGGCGACTCGACCGAGCACGAGCGGGTGGAGATTCCGCAAGCTGAATCGCAAGCACCCGCGGAGTATCGCAAAGATATTTTGGATGCGGCACGTCAGCCGGCGCCAGAGAAATTTAAAGACCGGGTGAAGCGGTATTACGAGGAGCTTGTGAAATGACCATTTTGACCACAATGGTCATTTTGGCCACCGCGCACGCCGACACGCCCAAGGCGTTGCTGACCCGCGCCGAAACGGCGCTCGAAGCCTGGGACATTGAAGGCGCGGCGAAAATCGCCAGCGAGCTCGAGGACAATTTTCCGGACGACGTCGCCACGCGCTACGTCGAAGGCCGCGTGCTGTTCGAGCAAGGCGCGTATGGTCGCGCCGCCGATCTCCTCGAGCAGGCACAGGCGGACGAAGACGCGCACTTGGCGCGCGCAGCGGAAAAAGCGATCAAGGATGACCTGCGCGACGAGAGCGCACACTTCGTTCTCTTCACGCGCGCAAAAGATCACTTCCTCGCGCCCTACGCGCTCGACACGCTCGAGCACCAATACGCCGCGCTGGCCGCCGACTTTCACTACGCACCGCCGGACGCCAAAATCCGCGTGGAGATTTACGACTCGCCCAAAACACTAGCGTCGATCTCCACGCTCACCGAGTCGGAAATCAAAGCGTCTGGCACCATCGCGCTCTGTAAATACAACCGCCTGATGGCCACAAGCCCGCGCGCGCTGGTCCGCGGCTATCCGTGGCTGGACACGATGGCGCATGAGCTGACGCACTTTTTCATCACCAAACGCACGCGCAACGCCGTCCCGATTTGGGTGCACGAAGGTCTGGCTAAACATCTCGAAACGCGATGGCGCGGCGCGGGCGGGCAGTCGATGGAGCCCGGTCTCGAGGAGTTGCTCGCCAATGGCGTGCGCGACAACAACCTGGTCACCTTCGAGCGGATGAGTCCGTCGATCGCAAAATTGCCATCGCAAGAAGAGGCCGCGTTGGCGTTCGCAGAGGTGGAAACCGCTGTCGAATATCTGCGCAAAGTGGGCGGCGCGGGCGCGTTACCGAAATTGCTCGCCGCATTTTCCGAGGGCGCGACCGACAAAGCCGCGGTCGCTGCTGGCGCCGGCGAGCCTTACGAAAAATTCGTCGCGGGATGGAAAGCAGCCATCGCGCATCGGCCGTCGGTGAGCGGGCTTTCCTTCGAGGCCGCGCGCATCAAAATGAAGTTTCGCGACGACAGCAGCGCCAAGGCGGAGGCTGAGCGTTACGGTTACGCGGACGTGAAAGATCCCGCCGCGCGCAAGTTGGCGCACCTGGGCGAGCTCTACCTTACGCGCCACCGGATCACCGCTGCGGCCGACGCGTATGGCCGCGCCCACAAGCAGGTTGGGGATCGTTCGGTCACGTTGTCGCGGCGCTATGGACTCTCGCTGCTGCTGCTCTCGAATTTCGCGGAAGCGGAACGCGTGTTGGCCGGCTCGGTGACGCTCTACCCCAACGAAGCACCCGCGCATCTGCTGCTGGCGCGGATTTATACTGAAAAGAAACAGTGGGATGGCTGTGTCGAGCAGACCGAATGGGCGAACCGCGTGGATCCGTTCGATCCCGAGTTGCACGCACGCTGGGCGGAGTGCGCGAAGAACGCGGGACGCAGCGAGCTGGCGACGCGAGAGGCGCAAGCGGCCGCGGCGCTGACGAGCAAGTAACGAATCGTCTAATGGCGTTGTAATGGTAGCAGCCGAAAGGGAACGGACCAATCATGAGCGAGCTCTCCTCCGCCACAGTGCCCTCCGACACCGAGCTCGCCGCCGAGCTGGCCACCGCGCGCGCCGCGCTGCTCACCGAAATCAGTAAACGCATCGTCGGTCAGCAGGACGTGATCGATCACCTGCTCATCTCGCTCTTCTCGCGCGGCCACTGTCTCTTCGTTGGCGTTCCCGGACTCGCCAAAACGCTGCTCATCTCCACCGTCGCCGAAGCGCTGGGCCTCTCGTTTTCGCGCATCCAATTCACGCCGGATCTGATGCCGTCCGACATCACCGGCACCGACGTGCTCGAGGAGGATCGCACCACTGGCAAGCGCGCGTTTCGATTCGTCAAGGGACCGCTGTTCGCGAATCTGGTGCTCGCTGACGAGATCAACCGCACACCGCCCAAGACCCAGGCCGCGCTGCTGCAAGCGATGCAGGAACGGCGCGTGACTGCCGGCGGCACGACCTATCCGCTCGATGAACCGTTTCTCGTTTTCGCCACGCAGAATCCCATCGAGCAGGAAGGAACTTATCCACTTCCAGAAGCGCAGCTCGATCGCTTCATGTTCATGGTCGATGTCGGGTATCCGAGCGCAGAAGACGAAGTAACAATCGTGCGGCAGACCACCGGCGCGCCTGTGCAGACGCTCGCGCGCGTGCTCACACCGGAAGCGATCGGGCGGTTGCAAAACCTGGTGCTGCGCGTGCCGGCGGCGGATCACGTCATTCGTCACGCCGTCGAGCTGGTGCGGTTGTCGCGGCCCTCACGCGCGAAAAATGGCGATGCCAAGGGGCCGGCCTTCGTCGAGGAGTTCGTGCAGTGGGGAGCCGGACCGCGCGCTTCGCAATTTCTCGTGCTGGGCGCCAAGGCGCGCGCCATCTTGCACGGCAGGCCCGTGGCTACGGTCGAGGACGTGCGCGCGCTGGCGCAGCCGGTTTTGCGTCACCGCGTGCTGGTGAATTTTCACGCCGAAGCCGACGGCGTCACCAGCGCGGACGTGGTGAACAAACTCCTCGACGCGGTGCCCGTGTGACCCGTGCGCGTTCGCTCGGCGTCAGTATGCTTTGCGCCAGCGTCCCGACGGTTCCGCTCTCGGCACTCTCGATCCTGATGAGCACCTACCGCGCAATGGAGCCGTACGATCGGCTCGCGTTTCGTCTACTGGCCTTCGCGCTTGCACCTATTCTATTGATTATACTTAGTGTCGTTTTAGTTCCCGTCGTCCGTCTTGGTCAGCGTGGCGTCCGCTTTTCACGCGTACTCGCCCTAGGCGCGGCACTGGGCGGCGCGGTGTCGCTTGGGACCGGCGCGGCGATGGCCCATTACCTGGGTAATGCACCGGAGCCACTGGCGCCGATCACCGTCATTCCCGTGCTCGGCCTGCTCGGCACGATGTGCAGTGCCGCGGGCCTAGCGACGGTGCGCATGAAATGGCCGCACCTCCTCGGGGAGGTCTGGTGACTTCGTCGCTCCTCGATCCCGCCGTGATTGCTCGCCTCGGCACGCTGCAGCTGCGCGCGCGCACCGTCGTCCAGGGCGTGCTCACTGGCCTCCACAAAAGTCCGCACCATGGCCAATCGGTCGAATTCGCCGAGCACAAAGAGTACGCGCCTGGCGACGAGGTGAAGCTCATCGACTGGAAGGCCTACGGCAAATTCGACCGCTACTACATCAAGCGCTTCGACGTGGAGACGAACCTCTCCGCGTACATCGTGCTCGATTGCACGGGCTCCATGGGCTACGGGGAGACGATCACGAAATTGAACTACGCGAAGGTGATGGCGGCTTCGCTGGCCTTCTTGCTGGCGCGACAACAGGACGCCGTGGGCCTCATACTGGCGGGCACCGGAACAGCGGCGACGCAACCGTTTCTTCCCGCACGCGCTTCGCCGCTGCATCTTTCGTCCGCGCTCGCGGCACTCGAAGCAGCCCGCGCAGCCGGCCCCGGCGATCTCGCAGCGTCACTCGATTTCTTGGCCGAAAAGGCGCGGCGCCGCACATCAATTTTCGTTCTTTCCGATCTTTTGGAATCGGAGGCAGCGCTTCCCGCGCTCAAGCGGCTGCGCTCGCGGCGCAACGACGTGGCGCTGTTTCACATTCTCGATAAAGACGAGCTGACGTTTCCATTCGATGATCCGTCGCGCTTCTTGAGCATGGAAGATGACCGCGCTGTGGAGGTCAATCCGCGGACCGTTCGCCAGAGTTATCTCGAGGAGATGAACCGATTTCTCGATTCCACGAGACGCACGCTCGGCGAAGCGGACGTCGATTACGAGCTGGCGCGCACCGACGAACCGCTGGACCGCGCACTGGTGCGGTTTTTTTCGCGGCGAGCGTAAATGAATCTTTCGTTTCTCAATCCCGGACTCGCCTTCGCCGCGCTCTTCGCCGCGCTGCCAATTCTCGTGCATCTGCTCAACCGACGAAGGCCGCGTCCACGGCCGTTCGCCGCGATCGCGCTGGTCCTTCGTTCGCAAAAACGAAATGCGCGGCGGCTCAAGCTGCGCCAGCTCTTGCTGCTCGCCGCGCGGATGGCCGTGCTCGGTGCAATCGGATTCGCGCTCGGCCGCCCAGAGCTCGTGAAGCCTGCGGCGGCGCGCGTGGCACAAGGTCCCGCGGCAACCGCGATCGTGATCGATGCCTCGTTTTCAATGCGCTATCGAATCGGCGGCGAGACACTTTTTTCGCGCGCGCAGACCGAAGCGGAACGTGCGCTGGATGCACTCTCGCCCGACGCACCCGCCACCGTTCTCCTGTGCAGCGCGACAACGGAGCCGGCGGCGGCGCCCCATTTTGATCGCGCGGCGCAGCGACGGATCATCACCGAAGCGATCGCCGGGTACCGGGTCAGCGACATGACGGGCTGCATGGCATCTGCTGCTCACTCGCTCGGCGAATCACCACTCGCGGGCAAACGAATCGTGGTGCTGACCAACCTCGCGGCGACGTCGCTGCGACTCGACGCGCCTACGCCGCGCGTCACCACACCGCATGGCGAAGTCCAACCAGAAGTGGCGCTGATCGATGTGGCGCACGGCGCCGCCCTTCCGAATACGGCGGTGATCGATGTCGCCGTGGAAGCCGCGGCCGCACAGGGCGCGCGGCAATACAGCGTGACCGCCACCGTCGCCAATTTCAGCGATCGCGCGCTGACTTCACTTCCGGTGGCTCTGAAAAACGGTGGGCGCGTGATCTCCAAGGGCTACGTCGACCTTCCGGCCAAGAGCACCGCCAAGAAAGTGCTCGGCGCGCAATTCGATTCCGGTCCCGTCGAAGGCAGCGTCGAAATTTCGCCCGATGCTTCCGTTGGTGAACTTCCTGACGACGACCTCCGCGCCTTCGCCTTGCGCGTGCCGCGTGACTTGCGAACGCTCCTTGTCGACGGCGCACCCAACACGGTGAAGTACCGCGACGCGGCCTACTTCGTGGAAACCGCGCTGGCGCCGCAACGCAGCGGACATGCCGCACCCGTGGTGCTCGACGCGGACGCTGCGGCAGCCCAAACCACGGACTTGACAAAATTCGACGTCGTCTTTTTAGTAGATATTCCAGCACCAAGCGCAGCCTTTGCGGGAGCACTGCGCGCGTTCGTGCAAGGCGGTGGCGGCCTCTTCCTTTCACTCGGCGAACGCGTGGAACCCGACGCTTACAATGCAGCGTTCGCCGGACTCTTGCCCCAGCGCTTGCATCTCGTGAAATCGGTCGCCGAAAACGTGGCCGGTGCCGCCGCAAGCGCCGCTCACTTCGCACGCGCCGATTGGAATCATCCACTGCTGCAAGTCTTTTCGGGCGCTGATCGCGAATCGCTCACCGCCGCTCGAACGACGCGCTATTTCCTCCTGCAGGCTGCGGCCCCCGTAGCCGCGGCACGGCTCGCGCTCTCGCGCGTAGATGAAGGCCAGGCCGCCGATTCACACAGCAACACGCGAACGATTCTCGCCTACGACGATGGTTCGCCGGCACTGGTCGAGGCACGTTACGGAGCAGGCCGCGTGGTGTTGGACACCTCAACCGTCGATCGTTCGTGGAGCGATCTCGCCATCCGCACGGCGTTCCTCCCGATCATGCAGCAGCTGGCGCTCTACCTCGGTGGAGCTTTGAGCGAGCGAGAAAATCCGCCGGCGCTCCTTGGAGAAACGCGCGAAGTATTGGCGCCGCAAGGCGCGCAAGTCACGGCCGTGCTCGATCCCAAGGGCGATAAACTGTCGCTCGCCAACGGAAAACTTCCGCCGCTCGCCCTGCCGGGCATCTACCGCGTGCAGTTTTCCGCGGCGCCGCAACTTGCCTTCGCTTGCGGCACTGAACCGCGCGCTTCCGACACCACCCGCGTCGACGCCAAAGAGCTCGCAGCTTACTTGGGCGAGGGCAACGCCGCCCTGGCCGACTCCGCCCAGTCGCTCGATCCCTCTCGTGGCCGACCGTTGTGGACCGCCTTCTTGGCGCTGGCCGTCTTGGCCTTCCTGGGCGAAGGGCTCCTGATGAGAAGGTAGTAGAATCGATCTGTGCGGTCACTTCGCGGCTTCACACTCATCGAAATTATCGTCGCCATCGCCATGGTGGCGATGCTGGCCGCGGCTGTGGCGCCGCTCGTGATTCGCGCCGTGAATGCGCCGCGTGAAACGGAAAGTTTGCGACGCATGAGTGGCGTGAACGACAGCATCGTCGGCGCACCCGCACGCGGACTGACGGGCTTCGTGCAAAGCATGGGACGGCTTCCAACTCTCGATGGTGGCATCCTTGCTGAATTGGCGGAGCGCGGACCCGATCCCATTGGCGACGCGGGCTCCTTCGGGGTTCCCATGGGCTGGGTCGGGCCTTACATGACCACGCCGACGCAGTTGCAACTCCAAGACGCCTGGTTCGGCGCGTTCACCGTGGACCAAGCGGTGGACGCCGGAACGCCGTGGCGCCTCAACGCGCCGGGCACCGACAAGACCGCCAGCACGGCCGACGATCTCATCGTGCCCGCGAGCTACATTCGCTCGACTGGAATTTTGCGACTTACACTGGCGCGCGACATCGGCGTGATCAGCGCGGTCAGCGGCGGCACGACCTATAACCCACTCGTGCAGAGCAACGTCAGCGCGAACGAGGTGAGCAGCATGACCGTCTACTACGCGAACACGAGTGGCGTGGAGACCTCGCTCGCCGGCTCCCTCGTCTCAGGCTCAACAACGACCTGGCAGTTTCTCTCGAGCAGCGTCGACGCCGCGCTGCCGCTCGGTACACACGCGGTGAAGATCATCACCACCGCCGGCGCCGCCTGCGCAAGCTGCACCTTCTGGCGCAACGTGACCCTCAGCCAGGCCACCAACAACATCACCATGGCCATCGCGTACAACCTGTCGTCGAGCGGCGGAAGCTTCTGTTGCAGAACACAGAGCACGGGGTGGAGCACCAGCGGGAGCGGCGTTAGCATGAGCGTCGACACCAGCGCCTGCGCCTATACGGCGACGCCGAGTTATCTCCCGCATCTCTACGCGGACAGCGGAACCACACCTGCGCCGGACCTGACCACCGGAGGCGAGATCGCGCTCGCGCCGACCAACGTTGGCTTCACGGTCATCGTGACGCCAACGTCCGGAAGCATCACGGCGGCGACGGCCAACGCCAACAATTGGCGCATCAGCTGGTGCGGAACGCCGTAAGCAGAGAGGCCCTGCTACTTCGGCCGGCGGCGGTACGACACGAACGCTGACGCTTCTCCAAGCCGCGCCAGGTATGGATTCTCGCGTTTTTCTTCACCGAGTGGCGCGTGCGGCACGCGACCGTAATCGTGCCCAGGCCAAACGATCATGGTCTCGGGCAGCTCGGTAATCTTCCGCAGCGTGCGCCACATCTCTTCCGCGTCACCGCCCGGAAAATCGCAACGGCCGCAGCCGCCGATAAAGAGTGTATCGCCGGTGAGCAGCGCATCCGTTCCTGGCGCTGTGACGCGGTAGCACGTCGAACCAGGCGTGTGACCCGGCGTATGTAACGCCGTGATCTCCATCGGGCCGACCGCGACGCGATCGCCGCCCGAAAATTTCGTCAGCTCGCTCGCCGGCACGTCGACTTGCAAAGAGGAAACGTCCTCGCCGTGCATATACGCGCGCGCCCCCGCCGCCAGCGCCTCCGGCAAGCCGCCGGTGTGATCGAAATGGTGATGCGTGAAGAGTGCGTGCGTCAGCTTGCGACCGTCTTTCTCGAGCGCCGCAAGCACGTCGGGCACGTCCCAGGCGAGATCGATAACCGCGGTCTCGGGCGACTCCGCCGCGCCGACCAGGTAGCAAAAATTCTGCATCGGCCCGACGGAGAGTTGCTTGAAATAAAGCGCGGGCACTAGGGCGTGTCCTCAAATTCCCACGGGAGCCGAGACGAGTGAGCGTGGGCCGAATGCGGGCGCGCGCACGAGGAGGACGCGAAGACGCACTTTGCGGTGCGTCGAGCGGCCCCCACAGGAGCCCGCAATCCGACCGGGTGCTTCCAGCACCACCTTGCGGGCCGGTCGCGCTTCCAACATGCGCGGCAAGCACGCACGCAGGCGGGCCGCGATCGCTCGTCGTAGGTCGTGGGAATTTGAGGACACGCCCTAGGCCAGCCAATCCCGATCGCGCATCTTCCGCGGGAGATACTCCTCGGTGATGAACGAAATTCCGCGCCGCGACAGCGCTTCCAGCTCGTACTTTTTCCCGCTGGCCATCATCTCGCGCAGCTCCTTCTGCCACTCTTTGCGGCCGAACCACGGATAGGCCAGCATCTGCTTGGCGCGGCTCACGTCGCCGTCGTCCATGGTGATCGCCACGTTGTCGGGCAGCTTGTACTTCTCCTTGTCGAACGACGAGAGCCCGAGGAAACGCGCGTCCGGCACCGCCATGCGCATCGATTCGTAGGCCAGGTTGATCGAACCCTGCTTCACCACTGAATAGATGTAGAAGCCCCACGGATCGTTATCGACCAACACGAAAACCGGAAGACCGAGCTCCTTGTGCAGCCGCTGCACCAGTCGGCGCACACCGCGCGGCGGCTGACCTCCGCCTTGAAGGATGATGCACTTCTCGCGCTTCCAAAATTTGTCTTCGTTGAAGCGCGTCCACACCGCGTCCTTTTCGATCAGCAGCACGTATTTCGCTTCGTGCTTCTCGAATTGGATGACGTTCTCCTCGACGATCGACGGAACCGCCCAACCGCCCGAACCCATGCGGCGCAGGTCAATCGTGTCGCCGGTGTCGCGAATGGTGATCGGCCCAACCATCGATCCCTTGCGTGATGCGAAGAGGTGCAACTCCTCGCGCAGCGCATCGATGGCCACTTCGAGATCCTCGATGATGGGATCCGACTCGTCCTGCTCGTCGAACGTGTTCTGCTTGGTGTCGCCGATGGTGTGCTTGGTGACGTAGTAAAGATCACGGATGCTGGTGGTCTTTCCGCTCTCGATCAATTCCTTGCAGGCGTCGGAAACCAGAAACGTCTGCATGAACTTTTTTGCCATCGACACGTTGAAAAAGTAGCGCTGCTGTTTCTGATCGCCCAACTCCACCAGTCGATGCTTCTCGCTCCACTTCACGTTGGCGAGTGAGCGCACGGGAATTTCCACGAAGGGATTGCCGCCCTTCTTCACTGTCTTCATCACCGCTTCAGCGAGGCGCTCGATTTTTGCGGTGGTCTTTTTTGAGATCGGGTCCATGGCTTAATCCTCCGCCTCCGCCCTGGTCTTCTTAGGTTTCTTGACATTTTTCGTATCCGCCGCCGCCTCGAGTGCTTCGTCATCAAGCGTCGCCGTCATCTCGTGCGCCACTTTCAAAAACTCCTCTTTGATCGTGTCCGGCTGCCGTCCGCTGATTTTGCCGAGGCTCTGCGAAAGCTCTTCAATATAAAGCTCAAAAAGGCTCCGCCGCTTGTGCTCGTAGTCCGCGGCCTTGCGCTTGCGAATATGCGCGGCCAGCTTGCGACCACACTCCTGGACGCCGAGCTGAATCTCTTTGATCAGCTCCGGATAGTGCGCGATGGCCTCTTTCGACTCCGAGGTAAACGGCACCCACACGCTGGCGATGTGCACTAGGAGCGCCATCGGCCCCACCGGCATCGCGCCCTTCGATTGACTGAGCAGATAATTTTTCCAATCGGTCCGCACGATGGCTTCCGTCACGCCGCACGCCCCACGCTGAAAGAGCAACGGCACGCGGTTGGCGAATCGGTAGAGCTCAATCGGTTTGTCCGCCGGCCACGAACCGCCGTACGCGAGTCCGACCTCAACCTGAAACGGATTGCCGCGATAGACCTTCGGAGGTCGCGTAACGGTGGCCACGAAGTACTTATGACCCTTAATGACCTCTTCTCCTTCTTCTGAGGGGGGGACCTCTCCCCCCCCCGCCACCCAGCGAAGCTGGGCTGGCTCCTCCCCCGGGCGCGGGGCCCGTGGCCACCGCTGATCCGCCCGACAACGTCGTCGCAGCCGCCTCCAGAACGGCTTTGCTCGGATTGGGGGCATCGAGCGCCAACTCCAACTCCGGCCCTTCTTCTTCGATCACCGAGAGAAAATTGATCAGCCCTTTGCGCACCAGCGCATCACCGATCGGCGACAAACATCCCGTCGGCGGCGCCATCAACTTCGCTTCCGCGAGCGCCTTGTGCAGCCGCTCGGCCGCGGCATGATCAACGCCGCTCGGCCGTATGTTCGGCGACAACTTCGCCGCTTCGAGAATCAACGCCGCCGGCTGCGGACCCACACGCGAAAAACTGGTCGTCAAAAATCCGCGCAGCGATCGTTCTTTCGATTCCGCCAGCATCAACTGCAACGCACCAAGCTCGATGCCATGAGGATGCGGCTGAATCTCCGTGGCCTCGCGCGGCAAATCATCGGCCGCCCGTGGAAACACAAGCGGTGGCAAGCGCGGCCTTCGGTACTCGACCCGCGCATGCGGATTGGCCAGCGCGGTCTGCTCGAGGTAGCGCAACACGAATCGTTGCCCGTGCAGATAGTTCGCCACCATCTCGATCTCGACGCGCGTACCGTGCTCTTTCTCGATGTTGCCCGGCCACTCCTCGAGATCTTTTTCATTCGAAACCACCGGCGCGTTCTTCCGCGTGTCGATGGCGATGTCGAGCGAATGCACCGGTTGCCCCTTACGCACGCGCGACAGCACGGTGACCGGCTTTCCCGTGGTGAGCTGTCCGTACATTCCGGCCGCGCTGATGCCGATTCCCTGCTGCCCACGTGACTGCTTCAGCCGATGAAATTTCGATCCGTAAAGCAGCTTGCCAAAAACTTTGTCGATCTGTTTGCGAACGATGCCCGGCCCGTTGTCCTCGATGGCCACGCGGTACTTCGCCTCGGTGGCGGTGGCTGGCGTGCCCGGCGTGGCTTCACCGATCTCCACGAGAATCTCGGGAAGAATGCCGGCCTCTTCGCAAGCATCGAGCGAGTTGTCGACGGCTTCCTTTACCGTGGTGAGCAGTGCCTTCGACGGATTGTCGAAGCCGAGCAGGTGGCGGTTCTTGGTGAAAAACTCGGAGATGGAAATTTCGCGCTGCCGCTGCCCCATCTGCTCCGCGGTGGCACGACGGGCTACCTTGGCCGGTGCGTGATCCTCGGGCGCCGCAACAGGTTCGGGCTCTGCCGCGATTGGTGGTGCCGGAGCGGGATCTTTCTTTCCAGGTCGCGCCGCCAGCGCATCTCCGAGCGAAAGCTGCGCGGACGAATCCTTTTTCTTTCCCATGAGCCCAGCATTCTAAGCGCAACTGCGCGGCACCCACCAAATTGCGGCGTTTTCGAAGGTGCGAGTAAGATCGAAAAATGCGTGCTGGACTCCTGGTCGCCCTCGCAACGTCAACGGCTCTCGCCGCGCCCGCCGAGCATGGGAAGCGGCGCATTCAATCCCTGCTCGAACTGGGCGACGAGGACGCGCGTCCGGCCGCAACGCGCGTTGCCGGTATTCTCGATGAGGAGTTGTCCAACGCTCGCACCTACGACGTGGTGGCGCTCGGAAAGGTGATCGATCCACCGCCGGCGAAAAAACCTGAACCGCGCGGGAAGCACGCCGCCAAACCGCCGGAACCCGATCCGCTCGCACTGCTCGTCGAAGAGTTTTCTCGCACGCAGCTTTCACCGGTCGGGCAACAGATCGGTGCGAAGCTGACGCTCGATCGCGTTTTCTTGGCGCACATCGATTCGCGCGATCTGCGCGCACGCGTGGAGCTCTCGCTTTTCGATTTCTCGAGTGGAAAACGGCTCGCCCACGAAACCGTGAGCGCGATTGCCGACGGCTCCGACGCGGATAATTTAGGCGACGAAGTGCGCGATCTGGCGCGGCGTCTACTCGCGCAGGTGGATGGGCCGATCGAAAAACCGCGCACAACGGAAGCCAAAGAAGTGACGCCAAAGCCGGAGCCCGAAGCGGAAGCCAAGCCCGTGGTCCGGCTGGAGGTGATTCAAAAAGTGAAGCCGCCCGAGGAGAAAAAGAAGGAGCGCAAGAAGGGCGGGGATCCGTTGAAGGACGTCGATGGAACGGAAGATTGGTGAGGCCACCCCACCCTGGCCCTCCCTCTACTGCGCCAACTCCACCTTCATTTTCTTCGCGCCACTCTTCGTCCGCTCTTCGATAATCTTGCGCGACAACTGCCCCGGCACTTCTTCATAGTGCGAAAACTCAATCGAGAAGTACCCCATCCCTTGCGTGCGTGAACGCAGCTCCGGCGCATAGGTCATCACCTC
>JAHFDP010000052.1 GCA_023248955.1 Deltaproteobacteria bacterium | reverse complement strand
CAAGCTATTCAATACCGCAATGGGTCGCGCGCCCATGGTGAAGACGTCGCGCAAGATGCCGCCGACGCCGGTCGCCGCGCCTTGGTAGGGCTCGATGTAGCTAGGGTGGTTGTGCGATTCCATTTTGAAGGCGACGGCGAGTCCGCCGCCGATGTCGACGACGCCCGCGTTTTCGCCGGGGCCTTGCAAAACGCGTGGGCCGGTGGTGGGCAAGCGGCGCAAGAAGCGCTTCGAGGATTTGTAGGCGCAGTGCTCGCTCCACATAGCGCCGAAGATGCCGAGCTCCAGTTCGTTGGGCGCGCGGCCGAGCGACGCGACGATGCGGGCGTGTTCGTCTTGCGTGAGACCGTGGCGGAAGAGCTCGGCGTCGGTAGGCATGGCGCGGCGGAGATTACGACAAACAGGGAACAGGGTGCACATGTGAAAGTTTGACTACGCGCTCGCGATCCCTTGTGGAGCATCGAGGCACGGGATACGGGAACTCAAATATCGCAAACCTCGGAGCGTAAATGCGCATGGCCAAGTTGATCTCAGTGGTTTGCATCGTGAGCTGTGGCGGCAGTTCGCCGAAGTTGCCCGCCTCCGGCGTTTGCAGCCAAGACAGCGAGTGTCAGGACGGGCTCAAATGCCTTTCCTTTGGGATTAGCAACAACGGGGTCTGCACTGCGTCGCAACAGAAGGCGTGCACAGTGCCATGCAGCAGGGACGCGGACTGCGCATCGCTGAAGGGGCCGTCCGGATCAGGTAGCTTCACGTGCTTTAGCTGCCCACCGGTGCAAGCGATCTGCGGGCAGATGGCGCATTAAGTAACGCGCTTGGCGTTTCGTTTCGCGGAACCGGTATCTTTCTGCCCGGAGAGCATCAAAGGGATTTTCGATCCAAACGTCTTCGAGCATTTCTATTTCGACGCAGCCGATGCAGCCGCGCCCGGGAGCGCACGCACCCAATTGGCGATGTCCGCGATGACGTTTTCTGGGACGTGGCCGAGAATTTCATATTCGCCGGGGCTCGGCGTTCCTTCGCCTGGAATAAAGAAGTGGTTTAGCTTGGGGTAGAGCTTCAACGTCGCGTTCTTTCGCGCGGACAAAGCCGTCTCCCAGAGCGGAAAATCGTTCTTCGGCGAGACTTGATAGTCGCGCTCGCCTTGCAGAATGAGCATCGGTATCGAGAGCGAAGCGGCGACCTGGGCCGGCCGATAGCCGCGCAGCGCGAGATGATAGGCGCCGGTGCCGTGCCAGATTTTGTCGTCGGGGCGAAGGTCGGCCGCTTCAGCGCGCGCGCGGTCTTTCTTCGCCTCGTCTAGCGCTTTCTTGAGCTCTGCATTGTCGCGAGTGAGGCTCAGAAAATATTGGAATTGATCCACGACCAAATCGAAGAACGGTCGCGTGTTTCCGGCCATCACGACCAGCCCAGCCAACTTCGGATTGTCGCGGCCGATCCAAGGTGCAAGGTAGCCGCCCTCACTATGGCCAACGACGACGATTCGCGCGCGATCGATGCCAGGCGTTTGCTCGAGCAACTCGATCGCCGCGCGGATGCTCTGGAAATATTCCTCGTTAACGGTGCTCACGCCCTCCGGCGAAACGAACGTTCGCTTCTGGTAGCGCAGCACTGCTATGCCGCGACTGGCGAGGCCGTAAGCAAGGTCCTTGAAAGTCTTGTTCGGACCGATTGATTCGTCTTCGTCGTTGGGTCCAGAACCGTGTACGAGGATCATCGCGGGAAACGGTCCCGTGCCCTGCGGAAGTGTCAAATGCCCGGGCAGCGCTGGACCGTTCCCCACGCTGGTTTCTCGATCGACAAAGCGATCGGGTTGCGCATACGGCGGCGATTCCCAATTGCCAGAACCATCGCCGGCAGCAATCTGAATCCCAGCCACGTGATTCTTTCCGTCAAGTGCGATGGTCCACGTCGCGACACCGTTCGAGTACGTGCAAGCTGTTTTTGCGGCGATAAATGCACCGACGGGAACTAGCCGAACGCCTTTGACGGTCTGGAAGCCGCCGAACCTCTTTTCGACGCCTCGCCACAGCTCCTCGAGTTGCTTCGCTGACATCGCGCTCGTCATTGTGGCGTCAAATGATCGCGTGGCCTCGTCGAAAGCGCCGCTCGAGAGCTGTGCAAGGAAGGAGCGAGCTGTCGCGTCCCGTTGGCTCGACGTGGTCGCCTCTTCCTTGGCCGGCTTGAAAAAGAGACCGCCGATTTTGTCCTCGGTGTCGAAGCTGACCCGAATATCGATTGGCGTCGAGCCAAAGTGCGTTCGTGCCACAACGACCTGAAACCCATTGGTTTGTTCCGTGCGGAGCCCAGTAATTCCGCTGAAGGAACCGGCTTTCACGATGCTCGCCCATGCTGCAGCAAGCTCGCTCGGACCAAGTCCCTTCGTCATGCGCGCGTTGAAATCGGTGCAAGCGCCGCGGAAGTCGCCAGCCGCCATTTGCGCGATCAACGCGCGTGTACGCAACTCGTGGTCCTCTGCCGGTGTGGTCGTTGGAGGCGTCGAAACCGCGTGAGCACAGCCGGCGAGCAAGAAGAGCAGCCAGTATTGAGTGAACATGCGCGACCATTACGTGAGCGTGCGTGCTCGCGCCACGGCCGTGTGTTGGGTTTGTCAGGGGAGAGACGATCATTCAGAAGGCGGTCCGGCGACAGTCTCGTCTCAAATTGAGACAAAGTCTCATGCCGAGTCTCAATCTTAAGACGGATAACGCATCGGCGACGATGTCCGACGCGCTGGCGA
Organism: Deltaproteobacteria bacterium; assembly: GCA_023248955.1. Taxonomy (GTDB): domain Bacteria; phylum Myxococcota; class Myxococcia; order Myxococcales; family JAHFDP01; genus JAHFDP01. The sequence goes on along the minus strand of JAHFDP010000052.1, from coordinate 27,054 downwards.
CGATGGTTGCCGTGCTCGCCTTCAAGGGCGGCGCGCTTTCCTGCTAGGAACGCGTCCTTTTCTTCAAGGAAAGCATGATTTCCAACGAGGTAACTGCACTTTCCGTCTGGAAATCGTCATTTTCTGGCAGGGAACCACGCTTCCGACGAGGAAGATCGCCTTCACCACCGCGATTGACGCGTTTGTGACGCAGGTGGCCCGCTTTAGAACCGTGCGTTCAACGTCGGTCCGGACTACGAATTAGATTCGTCCCAGGTTCTACTCCCCAACCGCTTCGAGAATGCTCTCGAAAACCCGCCGTCCACTCGCGCCGCCGAGGATCTCTTCACTCGAGCGTTCCGGATGCGGCATCAATCCCAACACGTTCTTTCCGGCGTTGCAGATCCCCGCGATGTTCCCGATCGATCCGTTCGGATTCGCGGCGTCCGTGCGCTTTCCATTTGCGTCGCAATAACGCAACACCACGCGGCCTTCGCCTTCCAGGCGGCGCAGTGGCTCTTCTTCGAGGAAATAGTTTCCTTCGGCGTGCGCGATCGGCGCGGTGAAGACCTCGCCTTCGCGGAAGCGCGAGGTGAACGGTGTCGACGCGCTTTCCACGCGCAGATGGACGTCTTTGCACGCAAACTTCAGCGATCGGTTTCGCCGCATCGCGCCCGGAAGCAGCCCCGCTTCGAGGAGAATCTGAAATCCATTGCAGATGCCGAGCACCAATCCGCCGCGTGCCGCGTACCGGGCCACCGCTTCCATGATCGGCGAGAACCGCGCCAGTGCGCCGGCGCGCAAGTAGTCGCCGTAGGAGAATCCGCCGGGCAATACCACGCAATCGGCGCCACCCAAATCCTGCTCTTTGTGCCACACGAATCGCGCGCCGCGCCCGAGGACATGCTTGGCCACGTGATAAACGTCGTGGTCGCAGTTCGCTCCGGGGAAGACGACGATGGCGAATTGCATCAGGTCAGCTCGACCGAAAAGTCTTCGATGACGGGGTTCGCGAGCAGCTTCTTGCACATCTCTTCGATGCGCGCTTTCGACGTTCCGTCGGCGACTTCCAACTCCACGAGTTTGCCGAGGCGTGCGTCTTTCAGCTCCGAAAACCCGAGCGTGCGCAGCGCCTGACCGACGGCTTGGCCCTGCGGGTCGAGCACAGCTTTGCGAAGGGTGACGAAGACGCGTGCGCGCATGGTGGTCGTCTACCCCTGGTTCCCGGTGGCGTCAATTGGAGGCGGTTTGTGTGGAGGCGGTTCGTGGCCCAGATTTGATCGGGTCTGTTTCTTGCTCGGCGGAAGGGTGGTGGCTTCGCGTTTTGTTCGTCGCGTGCGAAGGAGTTCTACCGCGCACGCCCCGGCACAAAGCCATCCCACCCAATCGCCGAGCGCGAGGTAGATTGTCCCGCCCTCGAGCATCGGCACGTCGCGTACCAGCGCCGCTTCCATGTCGCGTCCGCTCTGCTCGACGATGCGGCCTTCCGCGTCGACGAACGCGGAGATGCCGGTGTTGGTCGATCGCACCAGCCAGCGCCGCTGTTCGATGCTGCGAAACGCCGCCAGCGCGAGGTGAATCTCTTGCTCCGCGCCGCGGCCGTACCAAGAATCGTTGGTGACGTTGACGAGCACATGCGGCGCGCCCTGGGCAATGGCGCGGACGCGGGAGGGGAGGATGTCTTCGAAGCAGATGAACGCGCCGACACGAAAACGGCCGAACGTGATCGGGGCCACCGAGTGGCCGCGCGTGAAGTGCGAACCGTAGGGACCGGCCAATTTGTAGAGCAACGGAAAGGTTTCGCCGAGGGGGATGTATTCGCCAAACGCCAGGAGATCGATCTTGTCGTAGGCGCCGAGGACATCGCCCGATTTGTCGATGAGCGCTGCGCCATTGAAGTCTTCTCGCTGTCCACTACTAAGTATATTATATCGAGAAATTCCTGTTAGCACCGCCGCGTCGGCGCCCGGAATCTGCGGCAGCCGCTTTTCGCTCGTGCGCACCCAGCCCATGTAGCCGCCTTCGCCCCACACCACGAGCTCGGCGCCGACGGTGGCCAGTTGGCGCGAGAGGCGTTGGTTGCGGTGCCAGCTTTCGTCCCAGCGCAGATGATTGTCCGCGGCGCCGACGTTCGATTGCGCAATGCCGATGCGGAGTTTCGGCGCGGCCGCCTCCAGCGCGGTCCAGCGCGGCATGGCCCACGCGCCGTAAGCGAGCGTGAGCGCGAAGGCGATCGTCGCGGTGAGCGGAAGTCCGTACGAATGGCTTCGTCGATCGAGCCGCGAGATGAGGAGGTCCGCAACCGCGCCGCTGACCAGCGCCATCACGAAACCGAGCAGCAATGGCCCGCCGAGATCGAGGATCTGCGTGGCGAGCGGAAAAGGAAGTTGCGAATTGGCGAGGTAACTCGGAAAGAGCATCGGGTAAAAAGCTTCGACGGCCACGAAGACGAACGGCGCGATCCAACCGATCGGGCGACCCGTGCGTAGCGCGATCAGCCGCGAGAGCCAGACGAAAACGGCGAGCTGAAATCCCTGCGCGGCGCAGAGCGCGACGTAGCCGAGAAATGCCACGGCCCACGGTGCACCGGCGAACTCCATGAGCAGATGCACGATCCAGGAGTAGCCGCCGAGGTGGGTGACGAATCCGAACAGCGTGCCGATGCCGAGCGCGCGCCGCGGCGAAACGTTGCGGACCGCCACCAGCGCGGGTGCCAGGCAGATCCAGGACAGTGTGTAGTGGCCGTGCCCGATGAAGCCCTCGAAGTAGAGGACGCCACCGAGGATCGCCAAGAGCCATGGGGCCGCGCGGGTTGGCATTGATAAACGATCAGGTTAACAGACGCGGGCATGGCAATCCTTCTCAACGAGTCTTCCGCGCTGCGTTTTCGGCTCGACCTGCACGCGCGCGAATCGCTGGGCATCAACACGCCGGCGTCGCTGGTCTTCAACGCGGCGATGGAGGTGTATCGCCACGCCGCGGGCGCTGAGCCAGCGTTCGTTCCGTCGGTGGAGATTTCGCACAAGGTGCTACTCGACGTGGATCTGCTGACCTTCCTCGAGCGATGTGCCGCCCTGGCGGAGCGGGACGTCGACGAGGTGAGCTGGGAGACGACCAACGCGCCACACTTTGGTGTGCGGATCGTGCGGCCAGAGCTCGACGAAGCGGGCAACGCCTCGCCGGACGGGCTTTATCTCTGCGAAGTGGGAATCGATCTCGCCGGTGTCGAAGAGGCGGTGCAGGGCGCCGCGCCCGCGTATGGCGTGGATTTGGCGCTATTTCGATTCGTCACCGCCGAGCGGCCGCTCGCGCAGTTCGTGCAGGCGCTGATCGAGGAGTACGACCGCTTTCCGACGGATCCGTCGAAGGTGGAGCGGGGATCGGCGACGTAAGAAAAATGTCCCCTCCCCCCTTGGCGGGGGAGGGTTAGGGTGGGGGGCGCGACCCGTGCTCCACCACCACCGTCGTGGCAATTCCACCGCGCACGTTCCACAGTCCTTCGATGCGCGCATAGCGTGGCGCTACTTCCGCCACCAGATCATCCAAAATCTTATTCGTCACCGCTTCGTGAAACGCGCCCTGGTCGCGGTAGCTCCACAGGTAGAGCTTCAAACTCTTCAACTCCACGCACTTCGCGTCCGGCACATACGTCATCTTGAACGACGCAAAATCCGGCTGCCCCGTCAGTGGACAGAGGCAAGTGAACTCCGGGCAGTCGAAGACGATTTCGTACGGCCGCTCGGGGCGCGGGTTGGCGAAACTCTCCAGCGTGTGCTGGGGTCTAGACGGCACGGCTAAAAATCCTCCGGCTCCGCTTGCTGGCCGGCGCTCCCGTTGCCATACGCCAGCACCGCCTCGTTCTTCTCCACCTTGGCGTCCTTGCGTAGTTTCTCGATCCAGGTCGCGTAAAGCGAACCACGCTTGCGTGTCTCCAACCGCTCGCGCGATTTCTTCTCGGCCTCGGCGTCGAACTTCGCGGGGTCGGCGACGGTTTGCGACTTCAGCACCACCACGAACCAGGCGTCCTGATCGGCCACTGGCGCCTCGGCGATCGGATGTTCCATCGAGAGCGAAAAAGCCATCTCCGCGACGTGCGGCGCGTGGCCAATGCCGGGAATCGATCCGCCTTCAGGATGAAATTCGCTCGACTCGACGACTTGAGGTTTTCGCAAGCTCTCGATGTTGAAGTTCGCGGCCGGAGCCTCGCCATTTTTGGGCGCATCGTGCGGCGGCCACAACTCGGCCAGCGTCTTACCGGCCTTCAACTCAGCGATGGTCGCGTCTGCTTTCTGCTTGGCGATCTCCTTGGCCTTCACGTCGCGCAGCAGATCGCGCGCAATGTCCCGCTCGACGTCCTTCACCTGCTTGGTCTCCGGCGCCTTCTCCTCGAGCGCTTTCAAAACGTGCCAGCCGGTCTTGTCGCGAAACGGCGCGGAGAGATCGCCCACCTTCAACTTGTTCGCTTCCTCTTCGAACGCGCGTCCGTAAATGCTGCGTCCAACGGCGACGAAGCCGATGTCGCCGCCTTTGTCCTTCGACGGATCGTCGCTCATCGCCTTGGCCACCGCCGCAAAATCTTTTCCACTCTTCACTTGCGCCGCGGCGTCTTCGATCTTTTTCTTGGCCGCCGCATCGTCGCCTCCAGCGGGCGCGTTCGCGGAGATGAGCGCCACCTTCGTTTGGTGCGGCTGCGAATAGAGAAACTTCGTCTTGTTGTACTGCTCTTCGATCTTGGCGTGATCGCTCTTCACGAATGCATCGACGTCGGTGTCGGTCGGCGATGCCTCGGTGCGAAATTGCAACCCGTTGAACCGCACATAGCTGATGGCTGCCGCATCTTGATCGCGTTGCCACTCGGCGCGCACTTCATCTTTCGAGACGGTCGCGCCATTGATTGCTACCTGCGTCATCTTTTGCGCGAGGAGATCGCGGCGCAGTCCCTCTTCGAATTTTTCCGCCGAGGTTCCGACGCGATTCTCGAGGTAATTCTTGTAGAGTTCGGCGTCGAATTTTCCGTTCGACTGAAACGACGGTTCATCGGCGAGTTTCTTGAAGAGCTCGTCGTCGGTCACCGTGAGCCCTTGCCGCTCGGCCGCCTGCGCCAACAGCTCGCGATCGATGAGTCCCTTGAGCGCCTCTTCCTTGAGGTTGTCCGACTTGGCGTCCTCGAGGCCATATTTGTCGCCGCGGTAGCGCCGCATCATTTGGAAGCGCTGCGCGTAGCGCTCCTGAAAATCGCTGCCAGGAATCAGGTGACCGTTCACCGTCGCTGCCCAATGATCACTGGTGCGGTCGGTGATTCCCGAGCGCAGTCCGCGCGAGCCGGCGCCAAAGGAGAAGATGAAAACGAGGATGATGGCGCCGAAGATGACGGAAACGGCCGCCGAGCCAGAATTCTTACGAAGGGTGTCGAGCATGGGTAACCTCTTGAAACTGCTTCCTGAAGTTGGCAAAAAGGCTTGACAGCCTAGTCACCAGCGGAGGACGATGCAAGACCAATAGTTGGCAATGTTAAGAATCTTCCAGAGGTGACCATTTGCGCTCGCTGCTCAGCCAGTATCGCGAGCTGGTCCTTGTCCTCGCGCTACTGGCCATGCCGTTTGGTCTCTACGTCGCACACGCGCGCGATGGGCGAGAGCTAAACAGCGCCGACAAAGCACTGCTCTGGATTTCCGCGCCGGTGCAGAAAGCCATTGTGGGCGTGGCCTTCAGCGTGATCGACGCTTGGCAAGGCTACGTTGATTTGCGCCGTGTGCGCGAAGAGAATTTGGCGATGCGCCGCGAGCGTATTGCGCTCAAATTTCGGGTGCTCGCGCTCGAAGGTGCCGCGCGCGAAAACGAACGGCTGCGCAAGCTCACGGACTACGCCTCGGCGCCGCCGAACGGTCTCAATCCCGAGGATCTGATCGCCGCGCCGGTGATCGCGGTCGCCGCGGAGACGCACGAGCAGGTGTTGCGCATCGGCAAGGGTCGTCGCGATGGAATCGAAAAAGACGCCGCGGTGGTGACGCCGGATGGTGCGGTGGGCGTGGTGCTCTCGGTGGTGGACGGATCCGCGGACGTTTTGCTGATGGTGGACGCGCGTTCCACCGTTCCCGCGATGTCGCAGCGCACGCAAGCGCGCAGCACGGTGCGCGGTATCGGCGCGTACGCGCGCTGCCGGCTCGATTTCACGCTGCGCACCGACGATCTCGAGGAGGGTGACGTGCTGCTCACCGCGGGCACCACCGGGCTCTTTCCCAAGGGCATCGTGGTTGGCCGCGTGACCGGAATTCGCAAAGAAGCGGGCGCGCTCTTTCAAAAAGCGGAAGTGATTCCGGCGGTCGATTTCACGAAGCTCGAAGACGTGCTGGTGGTGCGCAAAAGCGCCACATCGCCGGACGTGCCGATGGCGGCGCGCGGAGCCTCCGGCCGATGACTGGCGCGCGCATTTTCGCCACGCTCTTCGTTTTGCAAGTGCTTGCGTTGTTGCAGACGACGCTTCCGTTGGCGCTTGGATTTTCGGTCGCCCGCGCCGATTTGCTCCTCGTGGCGGTGCTTTTCCTCGCTTTCAACGCACCTACCGTGGAAGGTGCTGCGCTCTCGCTGGCCGCGGGCTATTTGCAAGATCTCCATGCCGCCACGCCCGACGGAACCTACGCGTTGTTGGCCGTGGTGATGTTCGTGGCCACGCGGCTCGTTGGCGCCTATCTCCACGCTGAAGGTGGACTGCTCGCGGTCGCCGTGGCGCTGGTAGCGACGCTCGTGCACACGGTCATGGCCGCAGCGTTGGTGCGATTCGTAGCGAAGCAAGGCGATGATGGTGCGCTCTTGCGCGCACTCTCCGCTGCCATGCCCTGCGCGGTGCTCACGGGATTGGCGGCACCGCTCGTGTTTCGCGTGCTGCGCTGGATCGAATCGCGTTGGGCCGCGGAACCGGAGGGCCTTCTGTAGTGGGCAAGCTGCTTCGATCCGGCGAGACGGGAACGCGGCAGATTCGGCCGCGCGTCGCCGTGGCGTCCATCGTGGTGGTGCTGGCGATGGGCGTGCTCGTCGTGAACCTCTACCACTTGCAAATATTGCGCGGCACCGAGCTCGCGGAAAAATCGAAGATCAATTTCATCAAAGAATTGATTGTTCCCGCCGATCGCGGAATCGTCTTCGATCGTCGCGGCACGCAGCTCGCGGAAAACCGCGTTTCCTTTGACGTGGTGGTGACGCCCGCGTTTTGCAAACCGTGCGATTCCACCTTCAGCACGTTGGCGCGCGTGCTCAAACTGGACAAGGACGATCTCCAAAATGTGCGCGCGGATTTCGCGGACGCCGCGGGGCTGGAACGTTTTCAACCGTTGCGGGTGAAGCAGGACATCACGCGCGATGAAGTTGATCTCGTCGAGGCGGCCAAGGCGCGCGGCGATCTTTCGCCAGCCGTCGATCTGGTGGGAACGCCGCACCGCGCTTACCGCGTCCCGCCTGGGTTTGCGCATGCGATCGGCTACGAAAGCGAAATTTCGCCCGACGAATTGAAGGAACGCTCCAATTATCGGCGTGGTGACTACATCGGTAAACGTGGCATCGAGCGTGCGTTCGAAGCGGAATTGCGCGGCCAAGATGGGCGCGAACGAGTTGTCGTCGACGCCAAGGGAAACAAGCTCGGTGACTATTACAACGAGCTGTTGATCGCGGCCGATCAGCGCGTGCTGCTGTCGGTTCCCGGACACAATTTGGTGTTGTCGCTCGACGCGCGATTGCAAAAAATCGCCGAGGATACTTTTCCGGCGCGCGCGGGCGCGGTGGTGGTGCTCGATCCGAACACCGGTTTTATTCTCGCGCTGGTGTCACGGCCCGCTTACGACCCCAACAAAATGACAGGTCGCCTTTCCGAGGCTGAATACCGCGCGCTGGCCGACGATCCGCTCAAGCCGATGATCTTTCGCGCCACGCAGGAGCACTATCATCCGGGTTCGACGTTCAAGACCGCAGTGGCGCTTGCCGCATTGGAAGACGGTGCCATCAACGATCATTCGTCGATTCGCTGCAACGGTGGCTACACACTCGGGAACCACCGCTGGCGCTGCGACAAGGAGACCGGCCACGGCGCGCTGGAAATCAAGCGCGCTTTGGAAATGAGCTGCGATACTTTTTTCTACGCGCTCGGCGATCGCATCGGCATCGATTCCATCGCCAACATGGCGCGTGAGCTCGGCTACGGCCGTCCGACGGGGCTCGGGCTTGGTCACGAAATCGCCGGCATCATTCCCGACGTCGCCTACCACAAGCGCGAAACGCCTGGCGGATACACGAAGGGTTTTGCACTCAACGCCGCCATCGGTCAGGGCGCGGTCAATGTGACGCCGTTGCAGCAGGTGGTGGCCTACGCGGCGATCGCCAATGGTGGGACGATCTACCGGCCGCAGATCGTGCGCCGCATCGAGACGGCCAACGGACGCGTGATTCACGCCTTTGCTCCCGAGGTGACTGGGAAGCTCGAGGTGAAACCGCAGACGTTGCAGATCGTGCGCGCAGGCCTCGAAGCAGTGGTCAACGAAGCGGGCGGGACGGCCTACCGCACGCGGCTGCCCGACATTCGCTTCGCTGGAAAAACCGGAACGGCGCAGGTCGTCACGCTGGTGAAACGAAAAGTCGCGGTGTCTGATCAGTCCTACTTTTCGCGCGACCACGCCTGGTTTGCGGCATATGCGCCGGCGCAAGATCCGGAGATCGCTGTGGTGGTGCTCGCGGAGCACGGCGGGTGGGGCGCGGAAGCCGCGGCACCGACGGCCAGCGCGATCGTGCATGGCTACTTCGAGCTCAAGAAGGCCGACGATGCGGCGCGCGTGGCTGCGCAAACGCCGCCCGTCGTCTCACCGACGCCACCCGCAACCATTCCACCACCAGAGCAACCGGTACGTACATTTGCGCAAAATCCGAAAGATTCACTGAACTCGTCATGGCCGGACGAAGGACGGGTCAATCGCGAAAAAGCCGTCATCCCCGGGCTTGACCCGGGGATCCATGGATGGCCGGGTCAAGCCCGGCCATGACGGAATAGGCGGCCAATGCTCAGTTTCGAAAATCGAAATTTGGCGCAGCTCCACTGGCCGCTCGTGCTCGTCACGACGGTGATCGCTTCGCTCGGCGTCTGGAACTTGGCCAGCGCCTCGCGCACCATGCATCAACCGGTCTGGACATCGCAGCTCGTCTGGCTGGGCGTTGGCGCGCTGGTCGCCGCGGTGCTCTTGCGGATCGACTACCGCTGGCTGCTCACGGTGGCCTATCCGCTTTATGGCGTGGTGCTGGTGTTGCTGGTCGGCGTGTTGGTGCGCGGTCGCACCGTGATGGGCGCGCGCCGCTGGCTCGATCTCGGCCCGGTCCACATGCAGCCTTCGGAGCTGGCCAAGATCGCCGTCATCCTCGCGTTGGCGCGCTATTTTCACGAGGACGAAAACGACAAGGGCTACACGCTGACGCAGCTCTGGCTGCCCGGGCTGCTGTTGCTCGTTCCCGTCGCGCTGATTGCCAAAGAGCCCGATCTCGGCACTGCTTTGGTCACGCTGGCCATCGGCGCTAGCATTATTCTGTTCGCCAAAGTTCGCTTGAGCGCGCTCATCACGATTCTCGTCGGAACCCTCGGAAGCGCGGTCGCCGGATGGTTCTGGTTTTTCAAGGCGTACCAAAAAAAGCGCGTCATGACGTTTCTCAATCCCGAGGGTGATGCGCTGGGCGCTGGCTACCACGCTATGCAGTCGGTGATCGCCGTCGGCAGCGGACAAGTCACCGGTAAGGGTTGGGGCGAAGGAACGCAAAACCTGCTCTCGTTTCTTCCTGAGCAGCGCACCGATTTTATTTTTTCAGTGTGGGCCGAAGAGCACGGATTCGTCGGCGGCGCCGTGCTGATCACGCTCTTCGCCGTGCTGGTGCTGCTCGGGCTCGACGTGGCCGACAAAGCCCGCGAACGCTTCGGCGCGTTTTTAGCGGTCGGCGTGTCGGCGCTTTTTTTCTGGCACGCCTTCATCAACATCGGAATGGTGACCGGCGTCGTTCCGGTGGTGGGTGTGACGCTGCCGCTGATGAGCTACGGCGGCTCGAGCGTGATCGTGAACCTTTTGGGCTTGGGTATTGTGCTCAACGTCTCGCTTAGACGCTTCATGTTCTAGCTGCGACGAGCGATCGCAGGCCATCTGCGTTGTTGCTCCCTCCGGTCCCTCCTCGCCGTACTGGTGTACGGCTCCGGTGGGTCCTCTGTCGCGCCTAGCAGCTGGCCTGCGCTCACTCGTCTCGCTCGCAATGAAGTTACGCAGTCAACGCTGGAGGGGCGCAGCGTTTGCCGGACAGAGTCCCGCTCGGCGATAAGTGCGCCATGCCGGCCCAAGAAGCTTCGATGTTATTTTCTCCCGCTACCCCCTTCCGCTCCGCGGGAAATGCCAGCGCGGCTGAGCCGCTTTCGATCTGCAACGCGCTTGAAACGCATTGGTATGCGTTGCGCGCGGCCCAGCGTTATGCGGCAGGCGTGGTGCCGGTTGCACTGGAAGGAACCGCCGCAGGCACCATTCACGAGGGACGTTTTCAGGAAATCATTTACCGTTGGACGTGGACGTTTCAAGATCACGTTGCTGGCGCGGAGATGTCCGTCGATGTCAGCAGCCAAGGCGCGCGGGTGCTGGGTTATCGGCCGTGTGCGCGCGCCGCGTGGCGTTGCGAGATCGATCCCTCAATCGTGGCGCCGCCGCTCGCTGTAGCGTGGAAAGTTGCGATGGCGCATGGACTTTCCGAAGTGCCATTCGACGGGCCGTTGGCGATTCGCAGATGGCGGCTCTGCGCGACTTCCTCCGAAAAAACGGCGTGGATCGTCACTCTTACTGGTGGTGAGGAAGAGACCGTTCGCGTGCTCGAGAGCGCAGCTGTGAATGGGAGCGAAGCGCCCATTGAAATTCGGCGCAGTGCGTAGAGCTGTTTTTTGGCCACTGCGGCGGAGCGATCACGAAGCTCAAAGGCGTAGGCTTCGCCGGGGTTTAAGTCCCTGTTCTCGATTCGTCATTTCGCCGGATGACCGATGGAGTCGGAAGCGGCCACGCGTCATGGAAGCGTCATGGAAACCCACGCTCCAGTTCTGTTCGCTGCGTCACCACTCAGCGCAACGCATTTCGACAACGGCGACGGCATGGCCGATCCACTTTCCGCGTTCGAACCACTAGAGGGTCGTTGGAACGCGCAACGCATGGCGCGGCGCTACTCCGCGCTGGTGGTCCCCGTGGCGCTCGACGGCGTCGCAACGGGAAGCGTCTACGAGGGACGTTTTCGCGAGCTTGCTTACCGGTGGACGTGGACGTTTCAGGATCACAATGCCGGGGTTGAAATCGCGGTCAACGTCAGCGGAGAAGGTCCGAGCATGCACGTCTACAAGCGCTGCAAGCGTTCCGATCTTCTGCCCGAAATCGACCCGTCGAGCGTAGCGCCAGCAGTAGCCGTGGCTTGGATGTTGGCCATGGGACAACGGTTCACGGAGGTTCCGTTCGAGGGTGACTTGGCGATCGTGCGTTGGCGTCTCGAATCTCTGACCGGGATGACGGCGTGGACCGTCGGGCTTGCCGGTGGTGAGGAAACACGTGGCATCCGCACGCTCGAAGCGGACGCCAACCGGGGTTCTTCGGTGGCGGATGTTTTTCGTCGGGCCGGATAGCGCTGTTCCAACGACACGCGTATCGGATTGCGCCACTGTTCGCCAGTTAGCCTTTGGTGTCATGGTGTCACAAATTTCAACATGAACGCTTCTGCGAAACGACCCCGCATCAGCGTCGACGTAGCGCCCGGTTGTGAGCGGCGCTCCTCGACTACCCGACCACGCGCTTAATCATCTTCTCCAGCTGCGCCTTGGGCACCGCGCCGACGATCTGGTCCGCAATCTGCCCGTCCTTGAAGAGCAGCAGCGTCGGAATGCTCATCACACCGTACTGCTGCGGCACCTCCTGGTGCGCGTCGATGTCCATCTTGCCGACTTTGATCTTCCCCACATACTCGCCGGCCAACTGCTCCACCGCCGGCGCAATCGCGCGGCAAGGGCCGCACCACGTTGCCCAAAAATCGACCAGAACGGGGACTTTGGAGTCGAGCACTTCAGTCTTGAAAGAGGAATCGGTGAGCGTGACGACGTTGGGGCCGGCCATGTGGGTTTCTCCTCGGGAGCTTTAAGTCTTAAGCGGTTGGATGCCAGGGCGCAAGAATCCTCTCGGCCGCGGGTGCTTCTGGCTAACGCGCTTTTGGACGAGTATAATTCGTGGGTCCTCCTCTGAAAAAGTGCCATGTCCAATAACCTTTTCGTCCCGCAATCCACGCTCGACGCTTGGAGTGATGCGGGAATCGTCGAAGTGACCGCCGAGGCGCTGACGATCGTCGCGGAGAAGCGGACTTACCGGTTGACGCCGGCAGTTCGCTTCCTTCGGGTCGAGGGACAGGCAAGTGATCCGCACGGACTTCTGTTGCGTGTGAAGACCGAAGCCGCGCTCAAGCAGATGGGCGCTGAACACCTTTTGACATCGGTCATCTTGGGCGATGTGGCGTACACCGTGACGCCAGGTTTTCTGGCTGTCGCTGGTTCGCGTTAAGCGGGGAGATTCGTGGTCGTTCCTTTCGTTCACCTCTCGCTGCTCGCGTATCTCGCCGCTGGCGGCTGCTATCTAGCGTGGCTCCTCAAGCCGCACGATTTCTCGCAGCGTTGGGGGCGGCGACTTCTCGTGAGCGGCGCGCTGGTGCACCTCGCGGCGCTGGTGACCGAATACACGCAATCGGGTGCGGATCCATTTTGGCGTCCCGGCGGATCGCTTTCGCTGATGGCGTTTTTGATCGTCACGGGATTTCTAGCGCTAGATTTCAAGCGACCGATTCCGGTGGTCGGCGCGTTCATCTCGCCGCTGGTTGTCGCGGTGCTGGTGCCCGCCCATCTCGTTCCCGATCGCGCTTCCGCCGTCTACGGTGCGGGCCTCGTGCTTCACGTGGGCACCGCGATTTTGGGAACCGCGGCCTTCGCGCTCTCGTTCGGACTTTCGCTGCTCTTTCTCCTCGTGGAGCGGCAGGTCAAAGCGCGGCGGCTCGGTCGTCTGGCGGCGCGGCTGCCGTCGTTGGAGTTGGTCGAGCGCCTGGCGTGGCGGCTCACCCTGGCCGGATTCGTTTTTCTCTCCAGCACCATCGCCCTCGGGAAATTTTTTGCGCAGCGCACCGGCGCGCTCGATCTCAAAACGGCGTTGGCTTACGTCGCTTGGTTCACCTACGCGGTCGTGATCAATGCGCGGCTGATGGCGGGTTGGCGCGGACGGCGCGCGGCGTTTTTGGTGCTTGCTGGATTTTTGCTGATCGTCGGCGTCTATCTCGGTCTCTACCGATCATCCGCCTACGGAGCGATCATTTGACGTCGCTCGTGGTCGTCGGGCTGTCGCATCGAACGGCGCCCATTGCGCTGCGCGAACAGGTTGCCGCTGGAGAGAGCGGTGCGGCTGAATTGGTTGGCGCCGCGCGACAAATTTCCGGTGTGCGCGAAGTGGCCATTGTGGCCACATGCAATCGGCTGGAGATTTACGTCGTCGCCGATGAGCCGGCCGCCGCGGCCAATGATTTGCGGGCGCTGCTCGCGCGCGATCGCGAGGATGTGACGCGCGCGCTCTACGCGCACACGGGTGAAGCGGCGCTGCGCCACTTTTTTCGCGTGGCCAGCGCGCTCGATTCGATGGTCGTTGGCGAGCCACAGATCACCGGTCAAGTGAAGGATGGTTTTCGGCGGGCACGCGAAGCGGGCGCCAGCGGTTCGCAGCTTGAGCGCGTGTTGGCGCGGGCGCTCTTCGCGGCCAAACGCGTGCGTGGCGAGACCGCGCTATCCGAGGGCCTCGTCTCCATCGCGTCCGTGGCGGTCGATTTGACGCGAAAAATTTTCGGCGATCTCGAGGGACGAACCGGACTGCTCGTGGGCGCGGGCGAAATGGGATCCGCTGCGGCGCGTGCGCTCAAGGCAGCGGGCGTGCAGCGACTCTGGGTGGTGAATCGATCGTACGAGCGGGCGCAGGCGCTGGCGGCGAAAGTGGGCGGCGAGCCCGCGCAGGAGTCGGCGTTGCCCGCGCTGATCGAAGTGGCCGACGTGGCGCTCTGCGCGACTGCCGCGCCTGGCTTCGTGCTGGGCTACGATCTCGTTGCTGCCGCCGCCAAAGCGCGCCGCTATCGGCCGCTTTTTCTGCTCGACTTGGCGCTGCCGCGCGACATCGATCCGCGCGTGAACCTGCTCGAGAATACGTATCTCTACAACATCGACGATCTCGATCAGGTCGCCGCGGCGGGGCGCAATCTTCGCGCGGATGAAGCGCGAAAAGCCGAGGCACTCGCGGCGTCGGAGGTGGCCGCGTTTTTGCGCGATGCCCAAGTGCGCGCCGGAGCGAAAGTGCTCGCCGAGTTGCGTGCGCGCGCGGCGGAAATTGCGAAGCACGAGGCCGAGCGCACGCTGCGGCACGCTGGTCCGCTGACGGAGGAGCAGACCGCGAGCATTCAGGCAATGGCGCAAGCGATTGTGGCGAAGCTGTTGCACGCACCAGCACAAGCATTGCGCGCGGAGGCTGAAGCGCTCGGCGAGGCGGGGCCGCTGGCGGAAATGGCTGCTCGACTTTTTGCGTTGGCACCGGACGACGCGCAAAAGCCCACGCTCGTTCCGACATCGCCTCCGAAAAAGGAAGTGGCCTGATGCCGCGCTTGCGCATCGGGACGCGCCGCTCCGCACTGGCGCTCTGGCAGGCACACCGCGTGCGCGATCTGCTCGTCTCCGCCGGTGCGGACGTGGAGATCATTGAGATCGTGACGTCGGGCGATCGCATCCAGGATCGGCCTTTGGCGCAGGTCGGCGGCAAGGGACTCTTCGTCAAAGAGCTCGAGGAAGCACTGCTCGACGGACGTTGTGACCTCGCGGTGCACAGCGCCAAGGATGTTCCGAGCGCGCTGCCGTCGGGATTGATGCTAGCGGCCTTTCCGATGCGCGAAGATCCACGTGATGCCTTGTGCGCGCCGCGGTATCGCACCATCGCCGCGTTGCCGCCGAACGCGCGCATCGGCACGAGCTCTTTGCGGAGAGCTTGCGCGCTGCGTGCGGCGCGGCCTGATCTCGACGTGCAGAGTGTGCGCGGCAACGTGGAGACGCGGCTCAGGAAGGGCGAAGACGCAACGCAGCTCGACGGCGTGGTGTTGGCGCTGGCCGGTTTGAAACGCCTCGGGCTCGAAACACACGCCACGGAAATTCTTTCGCTCGACGTCTCGTTGCCCGCGGCAGGGCAGGGTGCGCTGGCCATCGAGACCGCGCAAAGCGGTGCTGGGCGCGACTTTGCCGATCGACTGGACGATCCGGACACGCGCGCCGCGGTGATTTCTGAACGTGCCGTGCTGCGCCTGCTCGAGGGAAGTTGCAACGTTCCGCTGGCTGCGCATGCCGTGCACGTGGACGGCGCGTTGTGGTTGCGCGCCTGCATCGGCACGCCAGACGGTCAACGCCTTTTGCGCGCCGAAGCGCGCGGTGCACCGCCGCAGGCAGAGATGCTCGGGCAGGATGTGGGCGCGCGGCTCTTGGCGCAGGGCGCGAAAGATATTCTAAGTGTTGGACACTAAGGATATTCGTGTTCTGCTGCCGCGGGCGCGCGAAGGCGCCGAACGGCTGGCCGAGCAGCTCACGAAGCGCGGATTCGTTCCGGTTATCGCCACGCTCGTCGAGACGGAATGGCTGGCGCCGACCGATCTCGCAGGTCATCTCGATCGTTGCGAATGGATCGCCTTTGCCAGCGCCACCGCCGTCGATGCGCTTCGCGATCACCTGCCGCTTCTCGCGAAAAAAAAACTCGCTGCGGTGGGGCCGGCGACAGCGGACCGTTTGACGCAACTTGGCCTCGACGTTTCGCTCGTCCCCGCCGATCGCCACGATGGAACCGGACTCGCCACCGCACTGATTGCGGCCGGCGCCGCGCGCGTTCTTCTTCCACGCGCGAAAGGGGGTCGCGAAGAGCTTGGCGACCTGCTCCGGGCAGCGGAGATCCAAGTAGATACCGTTGATACCTACCAAACCGTGCGTCGCGCCGACGCCGCAGAAGTGCTTCGTGGCGCGCTCGCCCAGCAGCCGCAAATCGTCGCGCTGACCGCACCGTCGCTGGCGCGGCATCTCGTCGACGTGGCCACCGAAATTGGCGCGCACGACGACGTGCGTCGGCTCGCGGCGGCCTGCATCGGCGAAACCACCGCGCAAGCCGCACGGACGCTCGGATTGCGCGTTGTTGCGGTGGCTCGGACGCCCAGCTTGGAGGCGCTCGGTGTCGCGGTTAGCATGTGCCAGCCCGTTTCCTCGAGGTGACGATGCGTCGGATGCTCCCGTTGTGTCTCTTCGCGATCTGCTTGGCGCGGCCGGTCTTCGCCACGGTGGTTTTCGATCCCACGGTGGAACGTCTCACCGCAGCCGCGACCCGCATCGTTCACGGCATCGTCGCGTCAAACGAAGTCATCCCTGATGGACGTTCGCTCACCACCGTCACGCAAATTCGCGTTATCGCCGAATGGAAAACGAAGGGCGCCGTGCCCGCCACCGTCGAGGTGCGCCAACCCGGTGGAACCCTTTCCGGACGCCACGTGGAAGTTCCTGGCGCAGCGAAGTTCACGGTCGGTGAAGAAGTCGTGGTTTTCCTGCAGCCGCTCCCGCCGTCGAACGCGTTCACCACGGTGGCGCTCAGCGCCGCGAAGTTTTCGCTCGACCGTGGGGGTGGCTCGCCCAAGGTTTCGCGCGCGCTCGGCGACGTTGCGGTGATGAGGCCGCGCGTGAACGGCGCCCCAAGCGATGCAGCGTCCGCACCTGAATCGCCCGTTGTCCTCTCGGCGTTCGAGGCGCGGGTGCGCGCGGCGGTGGGGCGCTAGATGCGTGCCGCGCGTTTGCTTTTTGGATTGCTCTTCTCGGCGCCCGCTTTCGCTTATGTGTCCGTTGGATCGGAGTGGGCCGACACGGATTTGCCGGTACACGTTCAGGTCAATCCGGCGGGCAGCGGCCTCCTAGGCGCTTGCGCCGGCCAGCCAGGATTCACCAACGCCACGTGCACAGTGGCCGCGGCCTTTGCGACCTGGCAAAGCGCCTCCTGCTCACACTTCGCCGTCGCAAAACTCACCGAGACGACTTCTTCCGAGGCCAAGGACGACAACGTCAACACGATCCACTGGGTGGCGTCGAATTGGCAATACGGCGACCTCACCATCGGCATTACTTTCAGTATCGGCCCGTCCGACGGACACAATCATTTCGTGGGGCCCTTCACGGACGCCGATATTCAATTCAATGCGGTCAACAATGTGTGGACGCTCGACGGCAATGCGGTTTCTGGCGATTCGCGGACACCGGTTGATGCGCAGTCGATTGCGACCCACGAGGCAGGCCACTTTTTGGGATTGGGGCACACGTCCGATACCAGCGCCATCATGTTCGCGAGTTACGACGGCCCCAAACGGGCGCTAGCACAGGACGATCTCGACGGTGTTTGCGCCATCTATCCGAAGCCCACACCGAACGTCGGCAAGCAGGGCGAGCCCTGCATCGCCAGTGATGGCAACGGAGATTGCAGCCCGGGCCTGGTGTGTGGCGGGCTTTCCCGCACGCCGCACGTTTGCACCGTGGATTGTTCGTCGGGAGCTCCGTGTCCTGTCGGTACGACGTGTGGCGCAACGGGCGAGGCGACGCCACTTCCGGTCAAAGCCTGTCTTCCGCCGCCCGCCCCACCGGACGACTGCAAAGACTGCTCCGCGCACGGCGGGTCCGATTGTCAGAGTGGCGTTTGCGTTTACGTCGTCCCGTCGGGCGGGGCGAAACAGTACATCTGCACGCGCAACTGCAATCCCAACGTGCCCAGCAGTTGCGCGCCGGGCTACAGCTGCTCCACGGGCGCGAGCGGCCAGAGCGTGTGCATTCCGTCGAGCGGCTCGTGCAGCGCGCTCCCACCTCCGGGCGGTTTGGCGCAAGGCGCCACCTGCAATTCGCCGACTGCTTGCACCGCTGGTTTGGACTGCATCAGTTTTGGCGCCGGGTTTACCTGCCGCGCGTCGGTGGGTGCGTGCGGTGGTTGCGCGGAGAGCGACAACGCCTACTGCCAAGGCTCGCTCGTTTGCGCCGGGGATGCGAGCGGCGGGCGGTGCAGGGCCTCTTGCGATCCGGTGCATCCAGAGACCTGCGCCACCGGCGTTTGCGTCGGCTTTAACGATGGTTCTGGGCAGGGCGTGTGCACGTGCACCGACGAAACCGCGCAGGAGGGCCAGGATTGCCGCAACGTTTTGTGCGGACCGAAACTCTCCTGCATCACCGAGCGCGGCGCGCAAATCTGCCGAACCGCCTGTGACGCAGGCGGCAACTGCGCGCTCGGTCGTGTCTGCGCATCGGGATTTTGCGTGAGTGGTGCGGCGCCCGCGACCGATGGTGGGACGACCGGAACGACCACCGGCGGAACGACTGGAGGATCGACTGGAAGTGGTGGCGATACCCCACCCCCACCTCCCGGCCCCGGTTGCGGTTGCCACGGATCGAACCCGAGCGCGTTGTGGCCGCTGGCGCTACTCCTCCTCTGGCGCCGCCGCGCCAGCTCAAGCCCGGCCATGACGGCCTGAACGGTTACATTTTGTTGAGCTAGAAATGAACGGCGACAGGAACGTAACTATATCGAGCTACGCCCGTGCCAAGAATCTGACTTGGCCGAGTTTGGGGATCCGAGGTCCCGCCCCAACAGAGAACGCCCCCGTCGGCCGTTACCGCGCATGCGTGGATTGGCCCGAGCGCGAAACTGCTGACGCCGCTCGTCAACCCGAGCACGTCGACGGGAGTCGCTCGGGAGACGGTCGTTCCATCTCCAATCTCGCCAGCACCGTTCTTCCCCCAGCACTTGAGGGCCCCTGAGGACGTTAGGATGCACACTCCGCTCCCCCCAATCGCCGCCGCCGCGACGCTCGAGCCCGCTGGGAGCACGTCAATCGGCTTAAGCGACCTGTTGCTTAGTGCGGTGATGACGGACGAACTGCTTCCCCAACACTTGAGTCCGCCAGCCGCGGTCACCGCGCAAAAATCGGCTACGTCATTGCTGGCCGCGATGGCTGTAACGCCGGTCGTGAGGCCAACGACGTCCGCCGGAACGGAGCGGGTAATTGTGGTGTTGTCGCCAAGTTGGCCGGAGATATTTTCACCCCAGCACTGGACGCCACCAGCAGTAGTTAGAGCGCAAGCTGCAGACGATCCCGCGGCGATGGCTGTGGCGCCGTTCATCACGTCAACGGGAACGATCGAACTCTGCGCTCCCATCGCTCCCCAGCACTTGACGCCACCCGATGCCGTTAGCGCGCAGCTCTGGTATTGGCTCACCGAAAGCGCTGTCACCTGATCGGTCAGCCCCAACACCGCCACAGGCGCCCACCGGTCCGTTTTCGAGTTGTCACCGATCTCGCCGGCCCCGTTGAATCCCCAGCATTGGACGCCGCCGGCCGCTAAGGCAACGCAGTTGTGCCACCGCACAGAACCCCCGGTTGCCAGCAACGAGACACCTGACGTGAGACCGAGCACGCTTTCCGGTAGGAGATGTGAGTTCTGTGAGTTGTCGCCGAGTTTGCCACGATAGTTGTCGCCCCAGCACTTGACGCCGCCGCTCGTCGACAGCGCGCAGGCGTGGTCGACACCAGCGCTCACCGCCATGGCGGGGTTGTTCACCACGAAGGTAGATGGCGCGGTTGTCCCGCTCGGGGCCGGGTTTTGTACGGTGACGTCGAAAGCACCGGCGGCGGCGACATCTTGCGCGGTCACGGGAATCGAAAGCTGTGTTGCGCTTACGAACGTCGTGGTGCGCGGCGAGCCGGACCAGCTCGCCGTTGCACCGGGCAAGAAGCTCCCGGACGCGGCGTTGATAAGGAGCGTGAAGCCCGCGCTCCCGACGGTGACGCGGAATGGAGAGAGGGTACCAATCACCGGCGTGGGATTGACGGTGAAGTCGAGTCGCGAATCAGAATAGCCGCCGTAACAACAGGGACCGGGATTAGAGAATTGGATCTGGTAGGTCCCGGGCTTCTTCATTGCGCACCCCGGATAGACAAACGTGGCCACCGAGTTGGTTGCTACCGTCATCGGCCTCGAGCTGTAACCGAAGGGGCAGTCGTTCATCCCTGTCGGCAGATACGCACTGGCTCCCTGCACGAAATTGGTTCCGGCGACGGTTATCGTGAAATCGCTGGCGCCGGCCGTTCCCGCGCTTGGCGTTAGACTCGTCAACGTTAGGTTGGGATTCCAAACAACGAGCTCGAAAGGCACATTCTTATTCGCAGAGGTGCCACCCCCGGGAGCCGGATTGGTGACGGAGATGGCGTGCCAGCCCGCCTTGGTCACAAGCTGGGCGGGAACTGTCGCCGTGAGCTGCGTCAGGCTCCCGGGCTGGGTCGCCAGCGACTGAGGTTGGTGGTTGAAGTCCCAAACCACCGTGGCACCGGTTCCAAACCTCGCTCCCGTCACTGTAAGTGTGAAGGTTGCGCTGCCCACGAGAACGCCGCGAGAAGAGCCATTATCGTGAAGCCCCGCTGCAAAGAGCTTGGTGGTGGTCGGATCGCTTGGGTTGTTCATCGTAAACGTTTGCGTGTTCGAATCGCCGCCGCCCGGGGCTGGATTCGTCACTTTGACATTCCAAACGGCTGCGGGCGTCAGCGACGGTACCGAAGCGACGATCTGCGTGCTGTTCACGACGGTTGACACGAGCGGCGTATCGCCGAGCCACGCCACCGTGTCCTTGACGAAACCGGTCCCGAAGATCTGGAGCTGAATCGATGGATCCCCCAGCGTCGCCGAAGTTGGCGAAATCAAGCTGGTGGTGGGCACCGGATTGGTTACCGCAAATGGCAACCCCAAAGAGCTTCCACCGCCAGGCACCGGCGTCGAAACCGTAACGGTAAACGTTCCCACGGTCAGGCTGGCAGTCGGCACAACCGCCGTCAGGTGGCTCGCATCAACGAATGTCGTCAGCAGCGGCGTGCCGTTCCATACGATCGACGAGCCGTTGACGAATTGGTCGCCAATTGCCGTCAGCGCGAGGTCCCCGCCGCCTGCGGCGGTCGCGGAGGGGTCGAGACTCTTGAGCAGCGGAACGGGATTGGTAATGCTGAATGCCGCCACAGCCGAGACGAGCCCACCGGGGTTTTTGACTGTCACGTTCGCGCTGCCCGCCACCATTTCGGAGGCGAGGATGGCCGCCGTGAGCTCTCCGCTCCCCTTGAAGCCGGCGACATGGTCGGCGCCGCTCCATTGGACGACGGACGTTGGCACGAAGCGCGCGCCGAGGACGGTGAGCGTCAAACCGCTGCCCGCCATTCCCGAGGCGGGATTAAGCGCCGTGATTGACGGAACACCTGGATGGATGGCGAAGAGCTGCGCCGCGCTGGTGCCGCCGCCGGGCGCGCCGTTGAACACGGTGATGCTGGCCGTGCCGGGATCCACGAGGTCTGCGGTCTCGATTGAGACGAGCAGGTGATTGGTGTCGACGAAAATGCTGGTCCGTGCGTTGCCGTTCCAGCGGACCGACGACGCGGCGACGAAGCCTGAGCCGATGAGCGAGGCCACGAAGCTGCTGTCACCAGCGGTGGCGCTCGTGGGCGAGAGGGCAGCCAACATCGGCAAGGGATTGCCGACCTCGAACGGGAGTACCGCGCTGCCGCCCCCTCCTGGCCCCGGTGTGACTACGGCGATCGGAAGGCTGCCGGCGACGAGGAGCTCGCTTGGCAGGTCCGCGGTGAGATCCGTCGCGCTGGTGACTTGGGTTCGTACCGCCTTTCCGGCAAGCTGCAGCACCGATGACTTGACAAAATGTTCCCCGGTCGCATGAACGGTAGCCGCGCTGCCCGCGGTGCCAGAGGTGGGCGAGAGACTGGTCAGCACCGGTGCGGGGTTCTTGACCGTGAACACTTTGGCATCGGATGCTCCACCGCCAGGCGGCGAGGTGAGCACGGTAACCGCAACCTCGCCGCCGGTGGCTAGGTCAGCGGCACCGATCTTCGCGATGAGCCTGATGCCGCTCTCAAACTTGGTGGGCCGCACCGCTCCGTTCCAGAGGACGGACGATCCATCCACGAAGGCATGGCCATTCACGGTGATCTCGAAGGCGCCGTCACCGACCATCGCCTCCGTCGGGCTGATGCTGGTCATGTTCGGCGCTGGATTGTTGCGTTTGGTGGCGCTTTCGCGGGCAGGACAGGCAAATAAGGCCAGCGTGCACAGAGCCAAAGATTGGCGCATTTCGCCTCCGGAGCAGGTGACGAAAAGTATACAATAGGGAAGGGGCGGGTTCACCACCCCGAGTCAGACCTCGAGCGAAACTCGCGCGTTTTTTGATTACAGTTTTGCGCCGAGCGACAAGTTGAAACCGAGCTGCCACGGGTTTGCGAAAACCCGCGTGTAAGGCGCCTCGGGGTCATCGCGTTGCAGGTGCGCTTCGTTGGGGTTGTAGCCGACGAGGCACTCGCCCACGAGGGAGAAGTAGTCCGCGAAATCCACTTTTGCCTGCACTTTGCCTGCATACACGAGCAGCGTGTCCTGCTTGGGCGGAAGGATATTGAAAAGACCCTCCTGCTGCACCACCACCGTCGACGAGAGTGGCAGCGTGTCCGCGGGATTGTTGCCGGCGAGCTCTGGCGGAAGCGTTCCCCTGAAGGTCGCTGGCCGCTCCACGCCGCCGGTAACACCAACGGTGATTCGATTATTGGGGAAGTAGCGATCCACGCCCAGCGCGAGGAGATAGTCCGGGGTGACTTGCGCGGACTTTCCGAAGGTCATGAAGGGCACGAACGACGGAACGTTATTCAGCACGAAGGCGAGGTCGCGGTACATCACGTCGCCGCGTAGGCGCCAGTAGTCGTACTTCACGCGCACTTTCAAATCGCCGGCGAGGGCGGATTGCGCGACGGTTGACTGCGGCGCATCGGGATCCTCGAGCGTTTGGCGTAAGTAAGTTCCTTCGAGCGACGAGAGCCAGGAGAGCCCGCCGGGATATTTTTCGGGAACGAAGAGCTGCTGAAGGCTGGTCGGATCATTCTGGTAGAGCGCGTAATCGGACGACGTCTTGGGCGTGATGCCGTCGTGCATGGTGAGCAACGCGGAGACGCCGTTGAAGTGGAGCGGCTGACCAAGCACCGCCTGTTTCGGATTTGCGCCGCGGTAGAAATAACCGCCGTTGGTCTCCAGCCGCAGCATGTCACTCACGTCGTAGCCCGCGCCCAGCAAGGCTCCGCCCACCGACGCCTGCTCGTTGATCGACTTGTTGAGCAGCACCGATCCCTTGATGCCGACGTAGCTGTACCAGCCGTCGCCCGCGAGCTGCATCTTGGCGCCCGGCACCGGCGAGTTGTTTTGCGCGACCTGGCCGGTGTTGGGATTGTCCGGGTTTAGCTTGAAGAAGATCGGCGATCCGGCGTAGCTGATTTTGTAGGTGTAGCCGAGCCGCATGCGATCGCTGGAGAGCGGAAACGCGGTGAGCGAAAAGTTGGTGTGGGTGCCCGGCGTCAGATACTTCGTGAACTTGATGTAGGAGCCGCCGTCGGAGAGCGACGTGGAGACGTCCGAGAAGCTGTAGAAGCGCAACACGAACGCGCCTTCCACTTCGCGGCCCTTCTCCTCATCCTTGGCGCGCCGATAGAAGACCAGGTTGGAGAGGTTTTCGAATCCCGAGTAGCGCGTGTCGAGGTTGTCGAAGAAGAGCGTGCCCCAGCGCGCCAGCGGTGCTCCGATGCGCGGGCCAGGAATGCTCGGCGTGGTTTCGCCGGGCTTCACCAAGACGTTTTCGTCGGTGGCGGTGAACGTCAAACGCACGTCCATGAAGTCGCCAGCGTAGGCGAGGGCGGGCAGAAAGGCGGCGGCAACGAGAAGGCGTTTCATGATTGCTCCAGCGGTGTGGTTCAAGGTGCCTTGCAAGACGAAGTGAGGTCACCGGTAATCGGCAGGTCGTCGATGCCAGAAGTCTTGTCTTGCGTTCGCGGCTCGATCACCCAGTCTTGGATGCCGAGCGCCGGCTCGATGTGGCGCAGCATGCCGACGATCTTGGGCACGGTCTTCCCGTAATTCTTTGCCGGATTGAAGCAGGGGATCGTGTTGTAACTGACCACGAAGGCGCCGACGTTGCGGTCGCCGTAGGAGCCGTTCGAGAGGTCCTTGCAGAGTCCGTTGGCGTCGATGAAGTCGGGAGGGCTGACGCGATACTGATTGTAGATCTTATAGCCCCTCACGTCGTAAGGGTCGGCGTTGGGAAGCGCCAAGTTGCACACGCGGTAGCCGTCCAACTCGACCAGCTCGGCCTCGTAGCCCTTCATGACCAACGGGTCTTGCAGCATGGCGCGTGTGATCACAGCCGGCGCTGGAACGCGCGTCATGTCCGGATTGGCATCCACCACTTCCCAGATCGGGAAGTTCATTTCGGTGAATCCATTGAATGCACCGATGGTGCCGTTGATGTTGGCGACCGTCATGCCTGGGGCCATGGTGATCGGCGGCGTTCCGGGGGAAGCGCCGGGCGCGACGGTTTTCGGCAAGCTGTAGGTGTAAACGTAGAACCCGTTGAACTGTCCTTGCGGTAGGCCGGTGTCCGATACCGCGAATCCATCCGCCTTGACTGCCTGAATCACGAGTTTGCCGCTGCCGGTGGCGCTTTCAACGTTGACGTGTTTTCCCTCGAGCGCGGGGTGAAGCAGATCGGGATTTTTCATGTCGATCGGCGTCTGCACGTTGGGAATTTTCGGCGGCGTGAGGAAGACAGGCGCGCTGGCGCCGGTGGCCATGGTGTGCGGGGCGAGAATGTCCGGGCAGCGCGCCAGACAGTCCTGCGACATTTCGCCGCAGGTGTAGCAAGCGCCACCGCTGCCACAGCGTCCGGCGCAGGGGCCGCTGCTGTTTTTCTTCTCGACCACCAGATTTCCGCGGCCGTCGATTTTGGCGGGGTACTCGCCAATGAAGGTATTGCCGGCGGGATCTTTTTGCGATCCGCCGCACACGCAGGCGGGACTGTCTTCGACCCAGAAAATGAGTTCGCCGAACGCTGGCGGCAAGTGCACCGTGGCCTCGCCCACGCCATCCACCATGTTCAGCGTTGGCCAGCCGGCGGGCAGCGGTTGCGTGCGCGATGGCGTGAGATTGCCCCCGAAGGAAATCCGAATCTGCAATTTGCCGGTCCATTTGAACGGCTGCCCGTCGCTCCCAAGTGCGTCGGCGTGAAGCGTGAAGTCGGGAAGCTTGGTGGCGTCGAGCGGCGCGTTGTAGGCGCCCAGGTTGGTGGGGCTGACGATGCGCAAATGGAAGCTGGAGAGCGCGGTGGGTCGCGGCAATTCCTTGACGCAGGCGGCGAGCAACAGAAAGGGAATGAATATTTTTTTCACGGCGTGGGCTCGTCAGAACAGCGGCGAAATTCTGCCGTCGTGCGCCTGATTGCTGTCGCGTACACAGAGGATGGATCCGAAGCAGGCCGCTGCGTCGGGGTTGACGGCGTTGGGGCAGTAACGCGCCGCGATGTCCGGCGCCACGGAGACCAGCGACGCGTTGGTCTTGAAGAACGCATCGTTGCAGCGGATCGCCGCGCTGCCTTCGAACGCGGGATCGTCCATGTGGTTGAAGTAGTCGATGAGCGCGTCGCGCAAGCTGATGCCGGTGTTCACCTTCGTGGTGTTGCGCTTGAGCACCAAGAATCCCGAGCCGCCGTTGGCGATGTAGTCGTTGACGGCCACGCGATAACTGCCGAAGGGGTTGAGTCTCCGCTCGCAGACTTTCGGTTTGGGATTGTCCGCGGTCGGTGCTGGGCAGGTCCCGTTCAACACGCAGTCGCAGGGCGACTCGATGCGGATCTGCCGCGCGCAGCCTTGGCGCGGATCGTTGTCGCCACGGTGATCTTCGTCGGTCGCCGGCAACTGGCCGCAAGTGTGGTCGCAATC
The DNA here is from genome assembly GCA_023248955.1 of Deltaproteobacteria bacterium. Taxonomy (GTDB): domain Bacteria; phylum Myxococcota; class Myxococcia; order Myxococcales; family JAHFDP01; genus JAHFDP01. The sequence continues at coordinate 1,131 of JAHFDP010000052.1, read as the reverse complement.
CATTTCGAATCGCATGCCGGAAACTTGCACCTGGGTGCGGCAGCCGCGCTCCGACGATTTCTTGGAGACGAAATCCATCATCTCGGTGATTTCACTTCCCGAGAGGTACATCACGGTGATCGTGTTCTCGAAGGGGAACACGTTGTACATCTCCTCGAGCGTGATGGGGCCCGGGTCGATGTCGGTGCGGATGCCGAGCGAATTGGTGAGCGCGAAGTCCGCTTCCACGCCACGGCGTAGGCGCATTGCGGTGGCCACCAGGTTGCCGAGCGGGCTATCGCCGCCGTTGGGATCGACGCGGCTGATGCGGTTGCCGCTGCCGGTGGCCGCAAAGGCGAAGACCCGCGTCAGGTCGTACTGCTCGTTCAAGTTGGTGGTGTAGGGCTCGAGGATGCGCGCCATCTCGCCATCTTCGGGAACTTTGTCGTCGACGGGAAAGAGCTGGTAGTCGTTGCCGACCATGCGGCCACGGTGGATGTGGACGGCGCGATCGCAGTTGTCTTTCGTGACGGTGGGGCCGCAGAGAAGTTTGCGCTGCTCGGCGAGATCGGCCTGGATTTCATCGGCGGTGTTGACGTGCACCACGAGGTCGAGGCGGCCGACAAATTTGGCGAACGCGCCCGAGTGCACCAGCAGCGTTTTGCGATCGTAGTCGGGCCGTTGCTGAATCTCCTTGGGCGGGTTGAGCACGATGTGCAGGTGTCCACCGAAAATGACGTCGGTATCGCCAGCGGCCACCGCGTTGTTGGGATCTTGCAATTGCGCGCGGGCGGAGAGCGCGCTGGTTTCGTCCTCGGAAAGACCGAGGTGGCTGACCGCCACGAGCAGATCGACCTGCGGCCGGAGGAGCGCTGAGTAGTACTCCATCACCTGCTGCGGATCGACCGGCTGAATGCCGAGGTTGTTGCCGCCTTCGACGATGCTCACCAGCGAATCGAAGTTGCCAAGGCCGATTACGCCGACTTTGAGACCGTCGACATTGAGTATCGTAAAAGGCTGCACCCAGCGCCCCAGCTGGCTTTGCTGCGGATCGACCCAGTCGGGAAAGATGTAGTTCGCCGCGAGCACCGGATAGGCGGCCCAACGGGAAATCTGGCTGGCGAGATTGTCGATGCCTTTGTCGAACTCGTG
>JAHFDP010000051.1 GCA_023248955.1 Deltaproteobacteria bacterium | reverse complement strand
AGCCGCTGCAATTTCCGTCGCGGGCCACGACGATGGCCGGACCTGTTCGCCGCTTGCGAATCTGCTCGTACCGCGCATAAAGCGGCCGCTCCACGATACGCGCGGCTTCGTCGCGCTCTTTGGTTCCCGCCGCCAACTCCGCGGACAAGCGCGCGATCTCGGTCTGAATTCCGGAGCCCTCTTCTGCCAACGCTTTCTCTCGCACCGCAGATTCGATCCCAAGCCGCTCCATCTCGCTGCCGATGGTCTCCTCCTCTTCCATCAATCGCGTGGCCTCTTCCTCGGCGCCGCGATCCGCCTTGCGTGCAATGTCGATCTCGCGCGCCAGCGCACTGTACTCGCGAGGGTTGCGCATCTCATTGAGACGCGACTCCCACTTCTTCACCTTGTCCCGTTCCGCTTCGCGCGTCTGCTCGAGCTGACCGCGCGCGCGTTCGTTGTCGGCGAGCTTTCCGCGCTGAAGGTCACAGGCGGCGCGGGCGGAATCACGCGCACTGGTCAATTCGGCGAGATGCTTCGGGAGCGCCTCGAGCGCGGTTCGCAATTCAGCGGCTTGAAGATCGATCTTCTGCAAACTTTCCAGTGCGGCAAATTTGGCACGAGACAACTTGAGATCCTCCTGGCGCGACGAAGGGCTCTTCTAGCCCGCGGTGGGAGGCGCCGCAAGGCGAAGGGCGCCTCGGCGCTTGGCCAACTTCCTTGGCGCCGCCGTGGCGCTGCGCTCGGGCGCCTGGTCCAACTCGATTCCAAACACGCTTTCAAGCGCGGCGGCGTCCAACGTCTTCCCCGATTTGGAGACGTTACCAATCCCACCTTCGGTTGCGGCGCCAAGGAGATCCATCTTGTCCACGCCGCGCAGCACGAAGACAAGTTCGGGCCTCGCATCAAGTCGCGCGCCCACGCCATAGAGAACAGCCGCGAGGTGTTTGCAAAGCCGCGCACCATCGGGGCAGGAGCAGTCGAGCAGGATCTCGTTTGCACGCGGAACAAGTCCGCTCCCCGCGCGGCAGAGTACCTCCATCACACCTTGTGAAAGATTTCCCGTGAGCAGCTCGACCAGCGAATCGATTTGCCCTGCGCACTCGCGCACGAGCGGCTTCCAACGTTTTTGCGGCAACGGACTGATCCGCACGATCGTGGTGTAGAGCTCGGAACCGCTCACCAGCGCCGTCACTTTCCCCTCTTCGATTTGCAGATCGACCACCGAACCGTTGCGCACGTAGGTTCGGCCGCGCGGCAGACGGTTCGCGAAATCGCTGTAGCCCTCGAGGTTCTCGCACCAGGACTTGCCCCAAAAAGTCTTGGCGATGATTCGACCCTCGATAGCGACGGGACTTACTTTCCTGCCGCGTTTTTTCATGGCGGCGATCTTCTTGTTCGCCTGTGCGCGCCGCACGTGGACCGGAACGTAGGGTGGATATTCAAAATACATTAGGCGATCTCCTCGGCATGGTGGAGGTCGAGCGCGACGAGTTTCAAGAGCTCTTCATTCGTCAGCTCGGTTACCTTCAGTTGACCTTCGTCTTCTAAAACTATTTTCGCCAGCCCCTGTTTCCCGGCGATCAGCGCATCAATACGCTCCTCGACGGTGCCGCGACAGACGAATTTATGAACGAGCACATTCTTTTTCTGCCCAATGCGGAACGCGCGATCGGTGGCCTGATTTTCCACGGCGGGATTCCACCAGCGATCAAAATGAATGACGTGCGAAGCCGCGGTAAGGTTGAGACCAGTGCCGCCCGCTTTGAGCGACAAGACGAAAAAGGGAATCTGCTCGTCCTCCTGAAATCGCCGCACCAATTCCTGGCGCACTTTCACCGGCGTCTCGCCCGAGAGCAGCAGACCCGGCCGGCCGAAAATGCTCGCCAGGTACGTCGCCAGCGGTTCAGTCATCTCGCGAAATTGCGTGAAGACGAGCACCTTCTCCTGCCGCGATGCAATCACCTCCGCCAGCTCCGAGAGCCGCGCGAATTTTCCACTCTGCTCCGGCGCGTAAACACCGTCACCGAGCCATTGCGAGGGATGGTTGCAAATCTGTTTGAGCCGCAACAAAGACGCGAGCACCGCGCCGCGCCGCGCAATGCCATCCTCCTGTGCGATCGTCTTGGCCAACGCATCGACCGACTGCTGGTAAAGCGCTGCCTGCGGCCGCGTGAGGCCGCAGAACGCCGTCAGTTCGGTCTTCTCAGGAAGATCCGCGATCACCTTCCGATCCGTCTTGAGACGTCGCAAAAGATAGGGCTGCACCAGCGCGCGCAGTGGACCGTAGGAATCCTCGCGCTTGATAAAATTCGAGAATTGCTTCAACGACCCTAGAAGCCCTGGATTCAAAAAATCGAAGAGCGACCAGAGATCGGTGAGCCGATTTTCGACGGGCGTTCCCGTGAGCGCCAAACGCGACTGCGCCGAGAGCGCCTTCACCGCGCGCGTCTGCTTGATGCCGGGATTTTTCACGGCCTGCGCTTCGTCGAGAATCACCAAACCCCATTTCCGCTCGGCCATCCATGGCACGCGGTGAACGGTTCCATAGCTCGTCACCACCAGATCGACGTTGGCCAGATCCTCCGACGAAAGCGCGAGGATCGCTTTCGAATCCATCGCCGATGGGTGCGCGATCAAAAGCCGCAACGTGGGTGCAAACCGCTCGGCCTCGGCTTGCCAGTTGGCGATCAACGACGCCGGCACCACGAGCAAATGCGGGCCTGGCGCGGCTTGACGCTGTTTGACGAGCAAGAGGAGCGCGAGCACCTGCACGGTTTTGCCCAGCCCCATGTCGTCCGCGAGGCAGGCGCCAAGCCGCAGTTGCGAAAGAAACCAGAGCCAGCGAACACCGTCGCGCTGGTAGGGACGCAGCTCGGCGCGAAGCGCATCGCCGGGATCCGCGTCGTCAGCATCACCACTGCGCAAAGTCGTGAGCGTCTGCGAAAGCCACGCGCCCGCCTCAACGCCGGTCCAATCGCGAACAGCCTCGACCGAATCGCTCTGCTGCGTGATCGGCGCGCCGGCCAAGAGCCGCATGCCCTCGAGGAAGGAGATGCCATCGCCTGCCTCACGCTGAACTGTCCGCCAATGCGCGAGCACCTCCGAAAGTTTGGCGCGATCGACCTCCACCCACTTGCCTTTCAAGAGCGCGAGCCCTTCGGTTCCCGCGCCGAGCGCGCGCAGCTCTTGCTCGGTCAACACCTCGCCGCCAAGTGTGACCTCGACGGAAAAATCCAACATGGCGTCGACACCAACTCCGCCGGGCGCCTTTTTTCCGAGGGAAACGGTCACCCGCGGCCGCGGCGCCTGGCGCGCTTTCCACCAATCTGGGACGCGCACCACCACGCCGTTCTGCTCGAAGACGGGAACGTCTTTGAGAAATCGGTAGGCCTCGCTCGGTGTCCACGCTTGCGGCGAAAAGAGGTGACCGCTGTCGACCAACGCTTTCAAAAACGCACTGTCCGCGGATGCTTTTTGCACCGGAGAGAGCAACGCGAGCAACCGATTTTTATCGCTCGCCGACGACGATTCGCGCACGGCCTCGCCAAGCGGCCGATGCTGCGGCGTGCCGCGCGCCGAAAGACCGGTGGTGTAGCTGGCCATGAATGCAAACGGGTGCACGGCATCGCGTTTGTTTTCAGCGAGATGAAAATGAACGCGGCCGACCACGTTCCACGCCGCGTTGTAACGGGCGAAAAGCTCCTGCACGGTTCCGCGATGCGCACGAACCAACAACCAAAAATGCGCGTGCAGCTCGGACCAGAGCGTCTCGAGGACGTCGACCGTGAGGTACTCGCCGCCGCGCATTGGCGGGGCCGCGCGAACGAGATTTTCGAAATCCTCGCGCGGCGAGGGGACCGTCACCTTCGCTCGTCGCTCCTCGAGATCCGCGGTGCTGCACAGCGCGGTCACGAAGCGCCGCGCAAAGTCGCGCCAAAACCCAAACGCCGGAGGCAAGGCCGTGGCGACTTCCGCAGCGCCGAGACGAAAAATTCCGGCACCAAAGCCCGACGCGAAATCAGCGGAGATTCGCCGCGCCACGGCAGCGTCCAACGCCGGCTCGCCAGCTTCGGCACGACAAAGAAGCGGATGTCCGTGCGGCGATAGCGCGATGGTGAGCGGCGCTTCCGGCGCTTCCGGCGATGCCAGCGCGTGAGCGGTTGTCATCGACTGGCTAGCCACCCACGAAGACGTCGGATGAACCGTCGACGATGGGACCGTCACCACCGCAGTGCTTGGTTTTGTCGTTCATGCGCGCCAGCGGTTTGCCATTGACGTAAACGCTGCCGGATCCTTGTGATATTTTAAATGTATTCGATCCACAACAAGCCGCATGAATGCCTGGATCATCAAGTCGCGCCGCCGGCCGCCCGTTGATGTTGACGTCCGCGGACCCTTGCACGATGGGCCCGACACCAGGATGCGGGCACGCCGGGCAGCCGTGCACGTCGGCGTCAACCTTCGCTTTGTCTCCGAGTCGCGCGGCGCCGGGCATTTTGCGACTCTATCAAGCCTGGGGCGTGTTATCAGCAGGCTTGCGGGCCCATAGCTCAGTGGTTAGAGCTGCCGGCTCATAACCGGTTGGTCCCAGGTTCGAGTCCTGGTGGGCCCATTTAATACACGATAATGATTGGAGCTGGCCCTCGGCCGCGACCTAGGGGGCGGAGCTGGACGGCTTCGCCGGCCGGCGGTGGGGGACAGGCCCCCCACTCGGCATCCTGCCGGCTCATCACCGGCTGGTCCGGTCCCAGGTTCGAGTCCTGGTGGGCCCATTTAATACACGATAATGATTGGAGCTGGCCCTCGGCCGCTGCCTAAGGGGGCGGAACAACGCAACGGCTCCATGATCAACCTTCAAATAGTTCCATCAGCCCTTGCGCAAGAGCAGAAAGTAGTGCCACCAGACGCCCGAGAAGACGACGAACAGCGCGAGAAATCCCCAGGCGAAAGGCGGCGCGCCCTGAAGCAGCGAAACGAGAATTCCCAGACAGGCCGCACCCGACCAGATGATCTTGAGCGACAGCATCGCCTGAAACGTGCGGCGCGGCTCGTTGCGACCGAGAAGCGACTGAATGCCTATCCCGAAGAGCGCTGCCGCGACCACGCGCGACATCGCAGGATCGATCTCACGCCAACCCAGAAGCGACAGCACGGCGCGGGGCGCAAGAAACAGCGGTATCGCGACGAGGATGTCCACCACGAAATGCACGACGAAAAAGCGGCGAAGAGTAGCAGGAACCTCGGATTCTGACATGCTCAATCTCCCTTTGCATGCTGGATGAGTTGTTTCGCAAAAACCTCGGGGTCGGTCGTTGGCAGCTGACAGATGCGCCGTTCGCAGACGTAAGCCGTAGGCTTACCTTGCCGGAGCGATTTGCCCTCGACGAGTGGAACGATGCGTGCGAGCGCGGGGAGTTGCAAAGTGGGGACAACAACAAGAATGCGATTCGGCAAAAACGTCTCTCGAAGTTTGGCGAGGAACGGTTCGGCGTCCGTCGCGTCGGAAGTGACGAGGACAATTTCCTTGGGCGAATCGAAGAGGTAGTCCAGCGCCAGAAGCATGCACGACATCGCGGTGGGAGTGCTCTCGATCATGGCGCTGAAGCTTCCCAACGCGCGCTCGGCGCGCTCACGGTACCGGTCATCGCTGGTGAAAGTGCCGAGTCGAAGGAGATTCTCCACCTCGACGGAATTGCCCGACGGCTCCGCGCCATCGCGGCCCCCCTTTTCCCGAGCGAGGAGTTTTTCAGCATCGTCGGCCGCAAGGAAGAATCCACCGTTTGCGTCTTCGTAGTGTTGTGCGAGGACGGCGTCGAGTGCGATCGCCTCCGTGAGCCAGCGTGGCTCGCCCGTGGACTCGTAGAGGTCGATTAGCCCAGAGATGAAGAAGGCGTAGTCGTCAAGGTAGGCGTCGTGCGCGGCAACGCCTTCCTTGGCGCTGTGCAGGAGGCGGCCATTTTTGCGCATCTTCGTCAGAATGAAATCGGCGGCACGCGCGGCATCCGCGGCGTAGCTCCTGTCGCCGAGAATCAGCGCCGCCTTGGCCAGCGCGGAGATCATCAGGCCATTCCAGCTCGCCAGAATTTTCTCGTCGCGCAAGGGCGCTGGACGTGTGGCCCGCGCCCTGTAGAGCCGTTCACGCGCATCGCCAACTTTGGCGAGATCCGAAAAATCCGCGACATGCAAGATGCTTCGCCCCTCGAAATTGCCCTGCGAGGTAACTCCAAAAACGCGCTGCACGAGCGGCGCTCGATGGCGTCCCACAGTCTGCTCGATTTCCGCCTGCGTCCAGGTGAAGAAACGGCCCTCCTCGCGATGTCCATCAGGGCCGGAGCTGTCCGCGTCGGTCGCCGCGTAGAATGCGCCCTCGGATCCGCGCATGTCGCGCCGGGCGTAGTGCAGAATGTCGCGCGCAATGTCGGCAAACTCGGCGCGGTGCGTGGCCTGGTAGGCCTCGAGGTAATCGACGGCGAGGAGCGCGTTGTCGTAGAGCATCTTTTCGAAGTGGGGCACGCGCCACGCGGCGTCGGTCGCGTAACGGTGAAAGCCGCCGCCAATCTGATCGTGAATTCCACCTGCGGCCATGCGCGAAAGCGTTAGCTCCGCCATCTGCAGAAACTCCGCATGCCCCGTGCGATACGCCTGCCGAAGCAGAAATCGAATGGGCAGGCTGCTGGGAAATTTCGGGGCGCCGCGAAGACCTCCTTGGGAATCGTCGAAACCGCGTTGCAGTTGTGCGGCAGCTTCATCGAGCACATTCACCGAGGGAAGGTTCGACGACGACGCAGGCGCGAGCTCGGCGCGGATCGCCTGCACAATCTGCTCAGCCCTCTCGGCGACGCGCGCGGGATCCGCATCGTAGGTTTTCTTGAGCTCGTTGAGCAGCGACAGAAATCCGCGTCGCGCACCGCGATCGCCGTCATGCGCGGGAAAGTAGGTCCCCGCAAAAAACGGCCGGCGATCGGGCGTCAGCCAAACCGTCATCGGCCACCCGCCGCCGCCGGTGAACGACTGCACCGCGGACATGTAGACGGCATCGATGTCCGGCCGCTCTTCGCGGTCAACCTTGATGGCCACGTAGTTTTCATTCATCACGCCCGCAATCGCTGCGTCTTCGAAAGACTCCTCCTCCATCACGTGGCACCAATGGCAGGTGGAGTAGCCGATCGAAAGGAGCACTGGACGGGAGAGGCGACGCGCGGCCTCGAAGGCCTCGTCGCCCCACGGATACCAGTTGACCGGATTGTGCGCGTGTTGGCGCAGATAGGGGGAGGATTCGAGAGCGAGGCGATTTGTGTAGCGCGGCTGCGCACCGAGAGGGCGCGATGCCCGTTCGAGCCTCCGCGCGATTTCTGGCGGCATCGGGGTCGCGCCCGGCAGCGGGGCTGCATAGGCAAGCCCCGTAGCGAGAATAAAAAAAGAAGCGAACGGCACTGTCGCGTTCCTTTTGGCTGGTGCAACACGATGCCGGTGTCGCTCGTTCCAAGGGCTGGCGCCATTCGCCAGACGCGTGGCTTCATCAAGATGGTCGCCGACGCCAAGACCGATGAAGTCCTCGGCGTGACCATGCTCGGCGAGGGCGCGGCCGAGGTGATCCATGAGGCTTCCATGGCACTGCATTTTCACGCAAGGGTGCATGACTTCATCGACCTCCTTCACGTCTACCCGACGATGGCGGAGGCGTTGAAGATCGTCGCCATCTCGCGTTTCAAGGACCCGGCACGACTCTCCTGTTGCGCTGAATAAGGTCGATTTCCAACCGCTCGCGGCAACGCTGCGGCGTTTTCAAAATGCGGTGCAACGAAAGCTTAGCTCTCCACAAAACTCCGCAACCGCTTGCTCCTGCTCGGATGCCTCAACTTGCGCAGCGCCTTCGCTTCAATCTGCCGAATTCGCTCGCGCGTCACCTCGAAATCCTGCCCGACCTCTTCGAGTGTGTGATCGCTCTTCTCGCCGATCCCAAACCGCATCCGAAGGACTTTCTCCTCTCGCGGCGTCAACGTCGCCAGCACCTTGCGCGTCTGCTCGGCGAGGTTCATCGAGATCACCGCGTCCGACGGACTCACGATGGCCTTGTCCTCGATGAAATCGCCCAGGTGGCTGTCTTCCTCTTCGCCGATTGGCGTCTCGAGGGAGATCGGCTCTTTCGCGATCTTCAGCACCTTGCGTACCTTGTCGAGCGGCAACTCCATCTTCTCGGCGATCTCCTCGGGCGTCGGCTCGCGGCCAATCTCCTGCACGAGGTAACGGCTGGTCCGAATCAGCTTGTTGATGGTCTCGATCATGTGCACCGGAATGCGAATCGTGCGCGCCTGATCGGCAATGGCGCGCGTGATGGCCTGGCGAATCCACCAGGTCGCATAGGTCGAGAACTTGTAGCCACGCTGATACTCGAACTTGTCCACCGCCTTCATCAGCCCGATGTTGCCCTCCTGAATCAGGTCGAGAAACTGCAAGCCGCGGTTGGTGTACTTTTTCGCGATGCTCACCACGAGCCGCAGGTTCGCTTCGATCAGCTCCGACTTCGCGCGCTCGGCCTTGCGCTCACCCGTCGTGATCGATTCGTAGCTCTTGCGCAGCTCGTCGATCGGGAGCAGCGCCTCTTCCTCGACGCGCCGAATCTTGCGCGGCGCGGCCTTGATGGCGCGGTCCATCTCCTCGAGCTCTTCCGCCGTAACACCCAACTTGCGCAGCGCCGCCCGCGCGGTCTTGCCCTCTTCGTCGGAAGCCGTGCGCACCAGCCGCTTCACCTCTTTGAGCGGCACGCCCGTCTGAGCCTCGTACTGCTTGAGCTCGTTCTCGACGCGCTCGACGCGCTGAATGAGCGTCTTCAAATTCTCGATGATCCGCTCAATCGTCTTTTTGTTGAGCTTCATGTCCTCGAGCGCTTTGACCATCTGATCGGCGACGTGTTCGTTCTCTGTCTTGAGCTCTTTGCGCCGCTGCTCCGAGCACTTGGCCGAGAGCGCCTCGGCAATGCGCTCGTTCTCGCGGTCCAGCCGCCGAATTTTGTCAATGTGCTTGAGGAGCGTCTCGGTCTTGCCGACCTCGTCAAAATTCTCATCGTCTTCATTGTCCGGCGCATCGCGAATTACTTCACGCACGCGCATTTTTCCTTTGCGCAACCGTTCGCCGATTTGGATGATCTCCTTGATGGCGATGGAGCTGTTCATCACGGAATGCAGAATTTCCTTTTCGCCCGACTCGATGCGCTTGGCGATTTCCACTTCGCCCTCGCGCGTGAGCAGCGAAACCGATCCCATTTTGCGCAGGTACATGCGCACCGGATCATTCGACTTGGCGTAACCGTCCTCGGCCGCCTCTTTCTCTTCCTTGACCTTGCCCGCGCCGCCGCTGCTGCTGCGCACTTCATCGGGCTCGGGCGGCTTGGTGTCCGGCAACTTGGCCTTGGCCGCTTCGTCGACGATGGCGATGTCGTGCTCGCCGAACATGCTCATCACGTCGTCGATCTGCTCGGACGAGACGATGTCGGTGGGCAACGCGTCGTTGACCTCGTCATAGGTGAGAAAGCCCTTCTCGCGCCCAATGGCGAGCAGGTCCTTCACCTCTTTGCGATCGGTGGCCCGTGACTTAGCCGAGCCCTCGGTCTCTTCGTCATCATCGTCGACGAGCTCGGCCGCGGGCGGCTCTTCGGGATCGGGAGGCGTGGCGACAAGCGCTTCGTCTTCGTCGTCAACAACCTCTTCCTCGGTGTCGTCGTCGTCACGCCCTTCGGCACCCGCCTTGGCGGCCTTGCCACCCTTGATCGGCGCACCTTTGGCCGCCTTGCCGCCTTTTGCCGGCTGGGCGACGACCGCCACCTTCGGACGCTTCTCGACCTTCTCCGGCTTGTCCGTCTTCAGCTTTTTCACTGCGGCGCTCTTCTTCTTGTCGGGCATGTGACCAGCTCTCCTTGACAAAAAATCAACTTGACTAAATATCAACGTCCACGATTTCGGGCCAACGCCTCCAGCGCTTCGCCTTCGCCCAGATTGGATAACCGCTCCACCTCGGTCTGCGCTCGTCGACGCCGGTGGCAGGCGGCGATTTTAGCGAGACAACTTCGAACTTGCACGGCCGCGTCCTCGCCCGCCAGGATTTCCGCATCCCGGACCAGCCGCTCGCGGGCGGCCAAATCCTCTACCGTGATAGCAAACGAAGCAAGATTCAGCACGCCGTCGTTGGCCGCGGTGAGCGCTTGCCGCGTCCAGCCAGCGATGGCTGGGGATCCGTAAAGATCGAGAACGGCAGCCGTAAAGAGCGACGCCAGCGTGGGATCGCGTACCAGGCTGACCAGCGCAGCCCACTCGGCGCGCGAGGATTGCTCGGTCCAAGCGGAAACGCGCGGAATGGCTTTGGGGGCCACGAATTCCTGCGCAACCGCTTGGGACGATTCGCGCTGCCCACCTTCAAAAACTTGAGAGAGCGGACCTTGGCGGCCGGGGTCTTTCGCCTGCGCACCACGCGCTCCGCTTCCAAACAACGCTGCGCGCACCGCCTGCTCAGGCGCCCCAAGCTTCTGCGCTACTTTTCCAACATACATGTCGCGCGCCAAACCCGGCGGGGCTGCTGCCACCAGCGGACGAACCGCTTCGACGGCGCGCACTCTTTCTTCAATCGACGCGGCACGCGCTCCGCCCGCCGAAGGACCAACCTTCGCAAGCGCACGATCCAACAAAAAATCAAGTGCCGACTGCCCCGCATCGAGCAGCCCGCGAAACCCCGCGTGCCCCACGCGCGCCACCGTCTCATCGGGATCTTCACCGGGCGGAAGCAGCACCACCCGGGCTGCAACGCCAGCGCCCGAGCAGAGCTCCGCAGCGCGCGATGTCGCCCGCAGCCCCGCCTCGTCGCCGTCGAACACGATCGCCAATTCCTTCATCCCGGCCTTCTGCAATGCGGCAAGATGGGCCGGCGTCAACGACGTCCCGCACGAAGCGACAGCCGTGTGCACGCCCGCCTGGTGCAGCGCGATGGCGTCGAAATAGCCCTCCACCAGCACGGCCATTTCCTCTCGACGAATCGACTCGCGCGCCTGCGCCAGCCCAAACAGCGTGCGCCCCTTGTCGTAAAGCGGCGTCTCGGGGCCGTTCAAATATTTGGCGTCGGATTCGCCTTCCATCAGACGACCCCCGAACGAAACGATGCGACCGTCGAGGTGAATCGGAATGGTCAGCCGCCCGCGAAAGCGGTCGTAATTTCCTTCGGCCTGTTTTCTCGGGACGAGCAGTCCGGCCTCCACGGCGAGCGAAACTTGCGCGCCGCCCTTAACCAAGAAGTCGCCCAATTCGTTCCAGGCATTCGGGGCATAGCCGAGACGAAACAACTTGATCGTCTCCGCCTGCATGCCACGTTTCTCGAGATGTTCGCGCCCAAGCTGCCCGCGCCGCGGATCTTCAAGCACCTTCTGGAAAAATTGGCAGGCACGCTCGGTCACTTCACCCAACGCCGCAAGGTGCTCGCGCCGTTTGCGGTCCTCGGGCCGCTCCGGCGCAAGGTCGAGATGATTGTCGCGCGCCAGCTGCTCGACCACTTCCGGAAAGGTTTTCCCCTCGAGCTGCATCAGAAATTTGAAAGCATCGCCGCTCGCCCCGCAGCCGAAGCAGTGCCAAAAACGCTTCTCTGGAGAGACGTAAAAACTGGGCGTCTTATCGCCGTGAAAGGGGCAAGTGCCCTTCCAATCCTTGCCGGCTTTCTTGAGCGAAACGCGCGCCGAGACGAGCTGGACTAAATCAACCCGGGAGCGGAGCTCGTCGATTTGCTGATCGGTAAACGTGGCAGCCTCAACTTCTTCACGCCGAATAGTTTTCCAACACCCGAATCTCGGCCGCTTGAAGATCCGCCGCCACTGCATCACCCTGCCCGCGCAACTGATCGGCCAAGGCGGAACGCTGCTTCACGAGCTCGCTGGCAACCGCCTGCACATCGACATCTTCCAGCGGCCGCGCCAACTCGATCTCGCGAACTTTGATGGCACCCGCCAGCGCGCGCACCACCGAAAGCCGCGGCCCATCACGGCCATCACCGAGCGCCTGCAACTCGTCGTCAACCCGCTGCCGGAGCCCCATGCAGCTAGATCATCGTCTTGCGCATTTTCTTGATGGCGCGCTTCTTGGCCGCCAGCGCCTTCTTCTTGCGCTTGACGGAGGGCTTCTCGAAGTGTTCGCGCTTGCGAATCTCCGAGAGGATTCCCGCTTTTTCGCACTGCTTCTTGAAACGCTTCATCGCGTTCTCGAAGCTCTCGCCTTCCTTGACACGCACTCCGGCCATGCAGTCTCCAAATCCCGGTGGGAATGAAAATTCAAAAAGAACGGGAGCATATAACGGCCGCTCGCTGGGAAGTCAAACGAGGGTAAAAACGGTGGTGGCCCGTTGTCCGAGTGCTATTTTCCACTCCATGTCCTCGCCCGCCCAACGCGCTGCGCAATTGCGCGAAACGCTGCGCGACGCCAACTACCGCTACTACGTCCTCGACGCGCCGACACTCGCCGACGCCGAGTACGACCGGCTTTTGCGCGAGCTCCAAACGCTCGAGGAGAAACACCCCGAGCTGTGTACGCCCGATTCACCGACGCAGCGGGTTGGCGCCATTCCGAGCGCGAAGTTCGAAAAAGTCGTGCACCGGCGTCCGATGTTGTCCTTGCAGAACGCCATGAATGACGAAGAGCTCGTCGATTTCGTGGAGCGGGTGCACAAAACGCTCTCTGGCGAATCCGTTTCGTTCGTCTGCGAACCCAAGCTCGATGGCCTCGCGGTGGAACTCATTTACGAGCACGGCCGCTTCATCAAAGGCTCGACACGCGGTGATGGCGAAGTCGGCGAGGAGATCACCGCCAACCTGCGCACCATTCGCAGCGTCCCGCTCATGCTGCAACCGGGCGCGCCCGACTATCTCGAGGTGCGCGGCGAGGTGATTTTCCCACGCGCGGCATTCGCGGAACTCAACCGTCGTCGCGAGGAAGCAGGCGAGCCCACCTTCGCCAATCCGCGCAACGCCGCAGCTGGTTCGCTCCGGCAACTCGATCCATCCATCACCGCGTCAAGGCCGCTGGCGGTTTTCTACTACGACGTTGGAGAGACCTCGACACGCTGGACCTCGCACTGGGCGCGGCTTTGCGCGTTGCGCGACTACGGCCTACGCACCAATCCGCAGAACCAACGTTGCGCCGATCTCAGCGCCATCAAGGCCTATTTAGCCGAGCGCTTGGCCGGCCGTCACGACCTCCCGTACGAAATCGACGGCGTGGTGGTGAAGGTCGATGGTGAAGCGCACCGCGAGCGGCTCGGGTTCGTTTCGCGCAGCCCGCGCTGGGCGGCGGCCTACAAATTTCCCGCGGAAGAGGAAGAGACAATCGTCGAGGAGATTCTGATCTCCGTCGGCCGCACCGGCGTGCTGACACCAACGGCGCGCGTGCGGCCGGTGCATGTCGGCGGCGTCACGATCACCAACATCGGCCTGCACAACGAAGACGAAGTGCGCCGCAAAGATGTGCGGGTCGGCGATCACGTTTTCGTGCGCCGCGCTGGCGACGTGATTCCGGAGCTTGTCAAAGTCATCCTCGAAAAACGGCCGCCTGGCGCGGAGCCGTTCGTGCTGAATCCGATTTGTCCCGTGTGTGGTGCGGCGGCGCGACGCGAAGCGGGCGAAGTGGCCATGCGCTGCACCAACATCGCCTGCCCGGCCGTGCTGCAAGGACGGCTGCGCCACTTCTCCGGGCGGCGCGCGATGGACATCGAAGGCCTCGGCGACAAGCTCTGCGCGCAGCTCGTGGCAGCGGGGCTCGTCAAGACACCGGCCGATATCTACAGCCTCTCGGACGCGGCGTTTCTCGAGCTGGAACGGCTCGGCGAAAAGAGCGTGGCCAATTTGCGCGCGCAGATCGACGGCAGCAAGAAACGGCGTTTGTCGCGTTTTTTAAATGCGCTGGGCATTCCGCAAGTGGGCGAAGCCACGGCGCTGGCGCTCTCGCTTCACTTCGGAGCGCTTGACAAAATGATGGGTGCGGCCGTCGACGACTTTCTGGGTGTGCGCGATGTTGGACCCGCCGTGGCGCAGGCCATTCACGATTTTCTTGCGGAACCGAAGAATCGTGAAGCCATTGGACGGCTCCTTCAAGCAGGCGTTGCGCCGGAGACAGACCCACGTCCCTCTTCGCGCGGACCCTTCGCCGGCAAGAGCGTGGTGCTCACCGGCACGCTTGCGAAAATGTCAAGAGAAGATGCCAAGGCCGCCGTCGAACGGCGCGGCGGAAAAGTGGTCGGCGCGGTGTCGCGCAAAACGGATCTGGTGGTGGTCGGGGAAGACGCCGGCAGCAAGTTGAAAAAAGCGCAAGAACTCGGCGTGGCGACGGCAGACGAAGAGACGTTCCTCAAGATGCTCGGCGAAGGAGAAACCGCATGACCGACGTACGCGCGACGCTCTTAGTGACCGGCCACGTGCAGGGCGTTTTCTATCGCCAATCGTCACTCGGAGAAGCGCAGCGGCTTTCGCTCGTCGGCGAGTGCCAAAACCTACCCGACGGCGGCGTGGAGCTCACCGTCGAGGGGCCACGCGAAGTGGTCGAGGAATTCGTGGCCTGGTGCCGCATCGGCCCGCCCGCGGCTCGGGTGGAGAACGTAAGCGTGAAGTGGGGGAAGGCCCGCGGGGAATTTCGAACCTACACGGTGCTGCGGTAACCTCTACCGCCACGTCAGGGCCAGCCCCGCACCGTGATCGAACGTGATCGGTGTCAACGCCGGCGTGGGAATCCGCTCGAAAAACGTCTCGCGCGACGACTCCACCGGAGGTGCCATGACAAGCCCGCGATGCCACGTGGCCGCGCCGATCGCGCCGACCGCGAGACCAACGCCCGTCCCAACCAGCGTCGCTGCGCCGATGGGATGACCGCCGCCATTGGACGACGCCAACAACGCCGCGCCCAGCGCCGACAGCGTCGCGCCACCCGCACCATAGAGCCCGACCAGGCCCAGCGCGGCTGGCGGCACATCGAGGGCGGGCGAAACGAGCAGCGCGCCGAGCCCTAATCCCGCATCACCCGCAATCAAAAGCGAAAGCAGCATGGTGTCCGTCGGCGCGTCGTTCACCGCGGAGGCAAATCCGGCAATCCAAAGCCCCCATGCACCAACGGAAGTCGCTGCCGCGCCGGTCGACGCGCGCACGCCTGCCGCGGGCGCCAGCGCGAACCCCGCGAGGCCGCCCAGGCCCAATCCGAGACGAAGGATGGCGTGGTTGGGATCCGCCGGGGATGACGACTGGCCGTGGTGCGCGTCGAGGTAGGCGGGGATGGCGAGACCGTTCCAAAGTCCCCAACCGGCGCCCAACGCAGTGAGCGCAACGCCGTGCCCCGTGATCCGTGTTTCGGGCTGACCGAGAACCGCGGCCGCTCCGCCGAGGAAAAGTCCCGCCGCCGCGCCGCCCGCATCGAGCTGATCGCTCTTCGCCGCCGAGAGCCGCGCCGCACCACCACCGATAGCCAGCCCAAGGAGCGCGCCAATTCCGAGCGAGAGATCGTCAGCGGGATGAAGCGTCGCATACGCCGCCGCCAGTGCGCCTCCGCCGATTGCGCCAAGTCCTCCACCGAGCCAAAAACCGCCCCAGCGCGCGCGATCGAAGTGGTTCTGCGCTTCGCAGCCAGCGAAGGTGAAATCCGCGAAATTGCATTTCGGCGGTGGCACCACCGCCGTCACCGCCTCCACGCCGAAAAGCCCGCCGAGCAGCGCCAATTCTGGAATGGCGAGACCACCACCGCTGGAAAAATGTAGTTCGGGCGCGAGGGCCGTCCCCACGGCAACGCCCGCAAGTCCCGCGCCTAGAATAACGGCGAGCCCCGCGCGGCTATCGTCCCGCGGCTGAAGAAATTGCAACGCGCCCGCCGCCGCGGAGGTCGCCGCCAACCCCGCTGCGTCCGCGGTGAGCGCATCGCCCGCGGTGAAATGGAGTTCATTTCGATACACGATGGCCGGTACCAGCCCAGCCAATTCGCCGGCGAGTCCCAGCGACGTCACCACGCGCGAATCGGGATGAGCGCTGGTGAGCGCACCCGCTGCCAGTCCAGTCCAGAGGCCCCATAAGCCCGCGCTGGAGATCGTCGTCGCCTGCGCAATGGGAAGCCCGACCGAGTGCGTGAGCAGAAACGCCGCGCCGCCGCCGATGAGCGCCCCGCCGAGCGCCCCGATAACCGGAGCCGAGTCACTTTGACCAAGATTTCCGACCGCGCCGAGCGTGTATCCACCGAACGCGGCACCGCCGAGGACGCCAAGCCAGCGCCCGCTCTCGTCCAGCGGCGGCGGACGCTCGCGCACGAAATTTGGAAAACGTTCGCGCAATCGATCCGCGGCGGCATTCCGCACATGCTCCGGCGCCGCCACATCATCGACGACGCGCGCGATCGTCCGCGCCGCACTGGCCGTACCGAGCTCAACCAGCGCTTCGATCGCCGTCAAGCGAACGTCAGCGTTGTCATCCGAGAGCGCCACGGCAGCAATGGTCGGCTCGGCCTCCGCCGCAAAATGCGCCAATGCCGAAATCGCCGCCGCTCTTACGCGAGAATCCGCATCGCGCGTCGCGTGCACAAGCGGCGCTACGGCCCGCTCATCGCCCGTCGCCCCGAGCGCCGCCGCCCCCCGCGCCCGTTCCTCTGCGGAACCAGCGCCATAGAGCTCGAGCAAACCACCCAACAAAGATTCGTTCGGTGCCGTAGCCGTAGACGCCGCCGGCTCTCCCGGCACCTCTCCCGCAGCCACCAACAATGCAACCAGCCAGATCATTGCCGCCCAACATAACGCATCGATCCCGTATTCTCCTCATCGTGCCATCGTCCAACTCCAGGCTCAAATCCGAATTCCGAATCACCCTCGACGGCACTCCGCTCTCGACGGAAGAAGCCTCCTCCATCTCCGCCATTCACGTTTTCCTCTCGCGATCCAAGGCCAGCGCCTTCGAAATCGTGGTGTCTGATCCCAATGGCCAATTCGCAACCAAGGGCCGTTTCTCCTCGGCGAAAGCGGTCGACATCGAACTCGGCCAGGTCGGAAAACTCCTTCCGATCCTCTCCTGCGAAGTCATCGCCCGGCGCAGCGACCTGGAAAACGGTGGCAACTTCACTGGCGACGGCCGTCGCGCGAGGTCGCGCAGCAATGACGGGCCGTGTGTTTTCGTGATTCGCGGCCTCGACCGCTCGCACCGCCTCATGCTCGGGGCCAAGACGAGAACTTACACAGACACCACGCTCTCCGACATCGCACGCGTGATCGCCCAGGCGCACGGCCTCTCGGCCAAAGTCTCGGGCGACTGCAACCGCCTTCCGCACTCCTTGCAAGCCGACGAAACGGACTTCGCCTTCCTCCACCGCCTGGCGCGGGACGAGGGGCTCGAATGTTGGACCGAGAACAAAACGCTCCGTCTCGAACGCCCAAGCCGCGGCGATCCCGTGGCCACTTTCGCCTATGGTGAAAGCCTCCTGACCTTCTCGCCCGTGGCAGATTGGCGAGTGCCGCGCGAAGAAGTCCGCGTGCACGCTTGGGATCCAGAAACGAAAAAAGAAATCGTCGGCATCGCCAAATCGGGAGACGAATTATTCGACCTGCCCGGATCCGAAAACGGCATCTCCTTCTCCGGATTCGGCCCGCGCACTCTAGAAATCGCCGACCGCGATTTCGCTTCCCCCGCTCAGGCGGAAACGTTCGCCAAAGCCGAGCTGACCCGCCGCGCGCACCGATTCGTCACGGGCGAAGTGGAGGTTCGGGGCGATCCGCGCGTAAAACCGGGCTGCGTCGTTCGCATCGAAAACGTGGGCCCACGCTTCTCGGGGGGCTACCGCGTCATCGAAGCCAACCACTTTTTTGACACCGCCGGCTTCTCCACCGTCTTCTACGTCGAGCGGGACAAGCTCGGCTGACCCAAAGCCACCAAACCTTCGACATTCAAAAGTGATTCTGTTACCTTCCGCCGCATGGGCAACTCCCTTTTTGGGCCCAGCTTTCTCACCTCGTACCCCGCAACCGGGGACATGACCGCAGCCGATTGCTGCGCAGCGCAGGCGCGCCAGAGCGCCGGCGTTCGCGCGCGCGGCCGCGACGTCCTCCAAGTGGGCAAGGACATTTTCCATGGCCAACACCCTGGTGATCAACGCCGCGGGGCAAGAGACCCGCGTGGCGTTGGTCGAGAACAACAGCATCACGGAGTTCTATCTCGAGCGTAAGCGCGAGAAGGGAATCGTCGGCAACATCTACAAAGGTCGCGTGGCTCGGGTGCTCCCGGGCATGCAGGCCGCGTTCGTGGACATCGGGCTCGACAAGGCGGCGTTTCTCTATGTCGCCGACGTCGCCGGAGTTCCGAATTTCGCGGAAGAGTTCGAGCTGGCCGAAGCGCCCGAAGGCGAACATGGCGAAGCAGCCGATCTAGCTGAGCCGACCACGGAAGAGGAAGTCAAAGCGAGCGAAGCGACCGCGGCCGCTCCTGCTCCGACGCCAACGACGGAACCGGTCACCGAAGTGGCCGCGGCCGAAACGGGCGCCACGGAATCTGCCTCCGAGTCCATCGCCGAGACTCCCGACGAAGACGAAGAAGTTTTCGACGAAGAGGACGACGAAGAAGGGGACGAACAGTCGGAAGCCGACTTGGCGCACGAGGCAGCCCAGGCCGGTACCGAGGCAGCGCCTACCGAGCCCGCGACACAGCCCGCTGATCTGGCGACGCATCCACCGGTACCCGCGGAGTCGAGCGGAATTGTTTCGGTGACCACCACGGAACCGGAACCGACACCTTCGACTGCCGCACCGCAGGATCCCGCCGTAGTAACCAGCGGAACGGCCGTCGTTGTTACGTCACCCGAGGGCGTCTCCATCACCTCCGGAACGCCCGCTGGGCCGACCACGCTCCCGATGCGCCCGCTCCAAAAAGGTGGCCGTGGACGCCGCCGTGGTCGCGGCCGTCACGGACGCTCCGAAGCGCGAGGCGCTGCCTACAGCGGCCAGGAGCGCCAAGCGAAGCCACGCGAAGAGTCCCACCAGAGCGCCACCGGCTCCCGCCCGCAGATTCAGGATCTGCTCAAAGAGGGCGACGACGTCGTTGTGCAGGTGGTCAAGGATCCCATCGGAACCAAGGGCGCGCGCGTCACCTGCCACATTTCGCTGCCCGGCCGGCACCTCGTCTTCATGCCGACGGTCGATCACGTGGGCATTTCGCGGCGCATCGAAGCGGAAAAGGAGCGGCGCCGCCTTCGCGGAATCGTCGACGAGCTTCGCCCCGCCGGCAGCGGCTTCATCGTGCGGACCGTCGCCGAAAACGTCGAGCAGGAAAAGCTCACCGCCGACATCAAGTTCCTCATCAGCTTGTGGAACGACATCGCGCGCCGCAAGGACACCATCCGCGCGCCAAAACTTTTGCATCCGGACCTCGATCTCATTTTGCGCAGCGTGCGCGATCTCTTTTCCGCCGAGGTCTCCAAGCTCGTGATCGACGATCGCGCCGAGTACGAGCGCATCCTCGAGTTCGTGACCACCAACGTCCCGCAGCTCAAGGACGCGGTTGAGCTCTACACCGGCGCCGATCCGATTTTTGACGAGTACGGAATCGAGCAGGAGCTGACGCGCAGCCTGTCGCGCAAGGTGTGGCTCAAGTCTGGAGGCTACCTGATCATCGATCAGGCCGAGGCGCTGACGGCCATCGACGTCAACTCCGGCCGCTACGTCGGCAAGAAAAACCTCGAAGAGACGATCACGAAAATCAACGTCGAAGCGGCCCGCGAAGTGGTCTACCAGCTGCGGCTGCGCAACATCGGCGGCATCATCATCATCGACTTCATCGACATGGATAAGGGATCCAACCGCGACAAGGTTTTCCGCGCGTTGCAGGAGGCCTGCGAGCACGACCGCGCCAAGACCAACGTGCTCAAAATTAGCGACCTGGGCCTGGTGGAAATGACCCGCAAGCGCGTGCGCGAAAGCGTCGGCCGGCTGCTTTACCAAGCCTGCCCGAACTGCGACGGCAAGGGGCTGGTCAAGTCGAAGATCACCGTGTCCAACGACATCATGCGCGACATTCAGCGCAATTCCGTTCGCCATCGGGAAGATCTGCTGGTGGTCAATTGCCATCCCGACGTGGCGCGGCTGCTCACGGTCGACGAGAAGGAAGCGCTGCGCGAGCTGATGATGCGCTTCAACAAGACGATTCAGGTTCGGCCGCAGTCGCAGTACCACCAGGAGCAGTATGACCTGGCGGCGCGCTGGTCGAAGGAAGATCGCGGACGGCGCGGGGGCGGTACGACGCAGGCGCCGCCGACGGAAGATGCAAAGGCCGAGACGTAGCACCAATCCCCTCCCCCCTTTGCGGGGGAGGGCTAGGGTGGGGGGGACCGAGTGCAAAATGACGCGCACCCCCGCCCTGACCCTCCCCCATCAAGGGGGAGGGAAATATTGGGAAAGAGGGAGGGAAATTTTTGGGAAGGAGCTATTTGGGGAAGGAAATTTTCCGTCGCCTTCTCGCCAACGAATTCGGCACCACGCTCGGCCGCGTGGTGCGGACGCTTCACCTGCTCGCCCTCGGCTTTCGCGGCGAAGTCATCACGCTCCGCGCCGCAGCGCTCACCTACATCACTCTGCTGTCGCTCGTTCCGCTACTCGCTGTAATCTATTCAGTGGTGGAGATGGTCGGCGGCAAGGACGCCATGCAAGGCGCCCTGCACGATTTTCTGGCGCAAAACCTGGCCGTCGGCGCCCGCGCCGGTTTTCTCACCCAGGTCGACACGTTCGTCCGCAACGCCAACGCCAGCGCGGTCGGCGGCGTCGGATTTTTCCTGCTGTTGCTCTCGGCGCTTTCGCTCTTGTGGAACATGGAGAGCGCCTTCAACCACATCTTCGGCGTCAAGAGCAGCCGGTCGCTCCTCGTCCGCGCCGCGATCTACTGGTGCATGCTGACGCTCGGCCCAATCCTGCTCGCGGTCTCGTTGGCCATCACCGCGCAACTCGCCGGTCCGCACGGCCTCGGCGCGCAGCACTCCGAATGGCATCACGCCGCGCTAGCCCTCTCCTCGGCGGCCGCGACCAACTTCGGATTTTTCGTCCTCTATCGCCTGCTCCCCTCGGCGCCGGTCAAAAACCGCAGCGCCTTCTTCGCCGCACTAACCGCGGGCACGATTTGGGAAGTGGCCAAAGTCGGCTATGCGCACCTGGCCGCGCACCTCGTCCGCTTCGACACCATTTACGGTTCGCTCTCGGCCATTCCGATTTTTCTGCTCTGGGTTTACGCGTCGTGGATCGTGGTTCTCTTCGGCTGCCGCCTCGCCTACGCCGGCCACGCCTCACGCCACCAAAACTCTCTGCTCAAAGGACAGGAAGCGCGCGAGGTCTTTACCGGCCGCGTCGCGCTGGCATTGGCGGAACAGTTCTCCAGCGGCGGGGGCGCGGTTTCCGTGGCGCGTCTAGCGACCGCCCTCAAGGCGCCGGTTGCAACAGTCGCCGAAGCGCTCGTAGCGCTGACCCGCGAAGAACTGGTCAATGAAAACGACGGCCGCTACCTGCTCACGCGCCCACCGAAATTGATCACGCTGGCTCAAGTCCGCGCCGCCACGCGTGCATCGCCCGACCTTCCCCACTACGTCGTCGACGGTCCTGGCGAGGCCATCCGCCAAGCGTTCGCAGCCGCAGACGCCGCCACCGAGTCCAATCTTGGTGCAAGTTTGGCAAGTGTCCTCGATCGAACTTAGGGCAACCTGTGGTAAGGTTTGAACAAAAGGAGCGCCAATGCTGAAATCCGACCTGATCGCCATCCTCGTAGAGAAGCGGCAGATGACGCAGAAACAGGCCGAAGACGCCGTGGAGACGATTTTCCAGACGATGACCGCGGCGCTCTGCAAGGGTGAGAACATCGAGATCCGCGGCCTGGGCGCATTCCACGTGAAGAATTACGAAGGCTACCAGGGGCGCAATCCAAAGACCGGCGAAGTGATTCCGGTGAAGCCCAAGCGCGGGATTTTGTTTCGCACCGGGAAAGAGTTGCGCGACCGGGTGAATGGAGTTCCGGAGAACTCTACGCCTGCACCGACCAGCGAAAGCGGCGTGGCATAGCGGTCGTCGCCAGAACGTCTGACGATTTGGCTACTTCCTAAAGATAACTTCCCAGCCGTTCGAAGAACCGTCGAAACGGCAAAACTTCCACGTCATGCAATGCGTAAGGCTCCGGCACATTGGCCACGACAACGAGGTCCGCCTTCGGATGGACCTCCGCAAAGGACCGTAACCCGGTGATGTCGGCGCCCGAGAGACGTCGTCCAGACTTGATCTCGGCAGCCAGGACGAGCTTGCCGTACCGTTCCAGGACCAGATCCACTTCGGCCCCGTTATGGGTTCGCCAAAAGAAGAGACGCGCCTCGGACTGCCGGTAGTCCAGGAGCCGCAACGATTCGAGGACTACCCACTGTTCGAAGAGCCGGCCAAAAAGCGCGGAATCGGGTGCAGCGGAGAGACGGCGCGCCAGCGCATTGGTGACACCAGTGTCGAAGAGATAAAAACGCGGGTGGCTAATCATCCTTGCGCGGGCGCTTTTGCGCCACGGCTCGAGGCGATGGAGAATCAGCGTGTCCTCGAGAAGTTGGAAATACTCCTGCACAGTGCGGGTGGCGATTCCAGCTTCACGACCCAGCGCGCTGAAGTTGACCACCGATCCGCACTCCGCCGCGACGACGTCGAGCAGCCGTGAAAAACCACCGATGTTGCGCACCAATGCTTCGGCCTGGATCTCTTCGCGAAGATAGGTGTCCACGTAAGCGCGGAGGATGTCGATGGCCGTGGCCTCGTCGGCTGTGGCAACCGGGGGAAGGCTGCCAAACGAGAGCACGCGGTCCAGCGAAAAGCGATCGCCCAGCTCCCGCAAAGTGAAGGGATGGAGATGCCGCACGCTGGCGCGTCCGGCGAGCAGATTCGCGCCGTGGCGCTTGAGCTTTCGAGCGCTCGAACCGGTGAGAAGAAAGCGCACCTTGGTCCGCTCGATGAGGCCGTGAACTTCGTCGAGCAGTTCGGGAACCCGCTGGATCTCGTCGACGAAAATCGTCCGAATGCCGGCACGGATTTTGGCCTCAGCCTCCAAGCGAAATCGCCCTGGCTCTTTGGCGTAGCGTAGCCAGGTGTCGTGCTGCAGCAGATCGATGGTCCAGGAATTCTTGGGGAGCTCGGCCCGCACCAGCGTGCTCTTGCCCGTTTGGCGCGGACCCAGCAGGAGTACCGATCGATTGGCCGGTAGGCGGAGATCGCGGACGATAGTACTCATTGCCAAATCGTATGACGTTTTGGCAACGTATGCAACGGTCGACGCCTATGCAGCCAAAGGATCCCGTAACTCAATCAGCGGAAAGAGCCGAAAGTCCGCATCGTTTGAATAGAGCACCCGAACACCGCTCTGGTGCAAAACAGCAACAAGGTGGGCGTCCGCCACGAGGTTGCCGCGCACCACAACGCCGCGCGTGACCTCTTCGTAGCTCTCCCAAAACCCGTCGCCTTCCGAGAGGGCGCGGACATTCGGAAGCCCGAGCAGCCCAACGACATTCGCCCGGGCTTCTTGGGGCGTGAGCGGCGCCGGAAAGATTCCCGCATGCGTGGCGATGCGCAAGTAGCTCATCAGGGTCGCCCAGGCCACGCAGACGATTTCGTCACCGGCGATGCTGCGCTCGAGGAACGCCCGCGCGGCCTTGTGCTCTTTGCACGCGGGATTCGAAGCGGAGAGCAGGACGTTGACGTCGACGGCGAAACTCACGCTCTACCTCCGCACGCCATCGAGCACCGCGAAGACCGCATCCTTGTCGGCAATGTCGACCCGTGGAACGCCCATGTTACGCGCGATCCAATGAAAGGCCGGCCGCTTGCGGGGCGTTTCGCTGAGACTGGCGAGCGCTCGGGCGCAAAGCTCGGAAACCAGACGGCCCAGCGATTTGTGCTCGGACTTCTGGAGACGCTTCAAGTCGCGGAGGACCGGTAAGTCGATGTCGAGTGTGGTTCGAGGCATGGGGCATTTTAAAGACTGTATGCATCAGATATCAAACAAAGTGATGCTAACGCATCGACATGGGGGCCACGCCGCGCCGAGCACACGAACGACCGTGGCGCTTTAGGACACCATCCGGTCGAGGCCTGGGGCATTTCCGTACGAAGCCGCGCCCTCCCCTCTCGCGCCCACGAGAGCGAGGGGCTTGGCACGCGTCCTGCTTTAGCTTTCTTCCGTACGAGCAATCCCTAACCCTAACTTTTCGGAGTCAACCATGATTCGCAACATCGCCCTCGCTCTCGCTTCCGTGTTCGCGCTCTCCACCGCCGCCGTCGCTGCTGAGGCCGCTGCTCCCGCCGCCGCCGCTCCGGTTGCTGCTGCTCCTGCCGCCGCTCCCGCTGCCGAGGCCCCCAAGGCCGAAGCGATGAAGGAAGAGAAGAAGGCCGACAAGAAGGAGCACAAAAAGGGTGGCAAGAAGGCGAAGAAGGCCGTCGACGCGAAGTAATTCGTCGCCTTTCGCTTTTCGCACCAGATGTTATAAAGGCCTCGCCTGGGTTCGCCCTGGCGAGGCTTTTCTTTTTCGTTGGAGAATTCCATGCGGCTCGGGCTCGGAGAGATCGTCGTCATCCTCGCGATCGTGATGCTGTTCTTCGGGCCGGCACGGCTGCCGCAACTCGGCAAGTCGATGGGCGAAGCGCTGAACGGGTTTAAGAAGGCGCTCAACGGCGAAGACGACAAGCAGCTCCCGCCGAGCTCCGGCCAAGGCGCGCCCAAGGCTTAGCGCTTCTGTCGTTACGTCTAAAGCTCATCGCCGTTTTCGCCGCCGTGCTCGCCGGCACGCTGGGCACAGCCATGGCCGTCGGCCTCCGCATGGCGCAGCGAGCAGTCGAGCAGGAAGTCGGCGCGCGCACGCTGGATCTCGCCACCGCCACCGTGGCCAACCTTCGCCGCACCGGCCCCAGCGACGACGATGCCGTCTCCGAAGAATTGGCCTCCACCATCCGCATGCACCGCGGCGTCGGCTTGGCCCAGATGGTGCGCACCACGCCCGGCCGCGACGCTGATTTCGTCGCGGCACACCTGACACGCGGCGGCGTCAATTTCACCCGCTGGCACGGCCCATCTGAAATTCCGACCCGCACGCAGAGTTTCATGGACGGCCGCACGCGCAGTTGGAGCGTCACCGTTCCCTTCGAAGACGCTAAGGGGCTGCGCGCCGCGCTCACCATGTCCGCTTCGCTCACCGAAGCCGACAACGTCGTCCGCGCCGAGCGCAGCGTGCTGGCCATCACCGCCGCCGTGGCCGCGCTGCTCCTCTTGCTCGCGGCCTACCAGGTGCTCGGCCGTCTCATCATTCGGCGCATCGAATCGCTGGCGGCTGTCATGCACCGCGTGGAAAGCGGCGACTCCTCGGCGGCGGCGGTCGACACGCACCACGACGAGCTGGCCTACTTGGCGCGCGGCTTCAACGCCATGCTCACGCGGCTGCGCGGCTTCAACGCCGAGCTGGAATCACGCATCGACGCGGCCACACGGGATCTGGCGCGCAAGAATCGGGCGCTCGAGGAATTGAACGACCTCCTGCTCACCGCGCGGCGCGACCTCTCCGCGAAGGAGCGCCTGGCCGCGCTGGGACAGCTCTCCGGAACCATCGCGCACGAGCTTGGAAATCCATTGAATGCCATTAGCGTACAACTCCAGCTCATGGCGCGCCGTTCCGATCTTCCCGAAGCCGCGCGCAACGAAATCGGTGTCGCGCAGGGTGAAGTGACACGAATGACCGGAATCATTCGCCGCTTTCTCGATTCGTCGCGCGGCCTTTCCCCAGCGCCCGAACGCACGCAGCTCACCGCGTTGGTGGACGAGGCCATCGACCTCACGCTCTCCGCTGAAGCGCGCACACGCGTAGCAGTGGAAAGGCGCGTTGCTCCCGAGGCGGAAACGATCCTTTGCGATCCCGCGCTGGTGCGCCACGTGCTCACGAATCTGCTCGGCAACGCGCTCGACGCCACGGCCGGTAAGGGTACACTCATTGTAACCGGCGCGCGCGAGGGCAGCGACGTCGTCTTGGCCGTAGCCGACTCCGGAAGCGGCCTCTCGCCCGAGGTGAAACGGCGCATCTTCGATCCTTTCTTCACGACCAAACCCCCTGGCCGCGGAACGGGGCTGGGACTCGCCATTTGCAAAGAGATCGCCCGCGCCATGCACGGCCGCCTCGATGTGGAGAGCGAGCTTGGCCGCGGCAGCACGTTCACGCTTCGCTTTCCCGCGCCGATGGATGGAAAAACATGAGCGGCCCAGCAAATATATTGATTGTCGACGATGACGACGCCTCGCGTACCCTGCTTCGCCGCGTTCTCGAATCGGAAGGCTACACCGTCACTGCCGCGGAGGACGGTGCGGTGGCCATCAAGCTCGTCGACTCCGACACGGCGTTCGACGCGGTGGTGAGCGACATTCGCATGGTCGAGGCCGACGGTCTGCAAGTCGTCGACGCCTTCCGCAAAAAGCGTCCCGATGTCCCGGTCATTTTGGTCACCGCGTTCGGCAATGTGGAAGGCGCCGTGGAAGCCGTGCGGCGCGGCGCATTCGACTACATCTCCAAACCGTACGATCTCTCGAATATCCATCTCGTCCTCGACCGAGCGCTGCGCCAACGGCGGCTGGCCGAGGAGAATCGCCGGCTCAAGCGATCGCTCACCGAGAAGTACAAACTCGAAAACATCGTCGGCCGCAGCGAACCGATGCTGCGCGTGTTCAAAACGGTGGCGCGCGTGGCGGCGACGGATGCCACGGTGCTGGTCGTCGGCGAAAGCGGCACCGGGAAAGAGTTGGTCGCGCGCGCCATTCACAACGCAAGTCCACGTTCGGCAGGCGCATTCGTTCCGGTCGACTGCGGCGCCATCGCAGAAGGCGTTCTGGAGAGCGAACTGTTTGGCCACGCCAAAGGTGCCTTCACCGGCGCGCAGGCCGCGCGGCACGGACTTTTCGAAGAGGCCTCCGGTGGCACGCTCTTCCTCGACGAAATCGGCAACATCGGGCTGGGCTTGCAAGCGCGGCTCTTGCGCGTGTTGCAAGAAGGCGAGCTACGCCGCGTGGGCGAAAGCCAACCCGTACGCATTGACGTACGTGTCGTGGCGGCGACGAATCGAGATCTGGAAGCCGAGGTCAAAGCCGGCCGCTTCCGCGAAGATCTGTTTTACCGGCTCAACGTGGTGCAAATCCGTCTGCCTCCCTTACGTGAGCGCACCGACGACATTTTGCCACTGGCCGAGCATTTCGCCGCGCGCTACGCCGGTGAACGCGGTGCAGCGTTGACGACCGCAGCGCGTGAAGCACTCGCACGCTACGCCTGGCCTGGCAATGTGCGCGAGTTAGAAAACGCGATCGCCCGAGCGCTAGCGCTCTCGCCATCGGGAACGTTGCTCCCCGACGACTTTTCCGAACCGATCGCGCGGGCCGCGCCCACGGCGGTCCCGGGCGATCTCACGGCCGATCGCCCAACGCTAGGTGAGCTGGAGCGTCGTTACGCGGAGCGCGTGCTGCATGAGCATGGCGGCAACAAAACGCGCGCCGCGGAGCAGCTCGGCATCGATCGCAAGACGCTGTACCGAATTCTGCCCGGTGGCGACGACGAGAAATCCTAACGTCGCCGCCGTCGAACGCGTTCCGGAACAATTTCAAAACCCGCTTGCCGAAAATAGTCATCGTTGGTGAGCAGCTTGACCGAGCCGCCGCGAGGCCCGATCCTTTGGCTCGCTTTGCAACCCACTCCTTCCCTCTTCCAACCACTGCGTCCCGGCGATCGCATCGGCGTCTGCGCGCCCGCCGGCCCCGTGGATGCGGCGGCGTTTTCGCGCGGGCTCGACGTCCTGCGCAGCTTCGGCTGGCCTCTGCTCGTCAACGATCAGGTCCACGCCCGCCAGCGTTATCTGGCCGGCCCCGATGGACTCCGCTCGGCCACGCTCCATGCGTTCCTGCGCGATCCCAGCATTCGCGCCATCGTTTGCGCGCGCGGCGGATATGGCTCGCTGCGCCTCTTGGAATCGATCGACGTCGCTGCCCTGCGCGCCGATCCCAAACCGCTGGTCGGCTTTTCCGACATCACCGCGCTCCATGCACTTTGGGCGACCGCGGGCGTGGCGTCGATTCACGGGCCGGTGGTGACGCAGCTTGGCGGGCAACCCGCAGAAAGTATCGCGCGCCTCAAGTGTGCCTTGGCTGGCGACGCGCTCGCGCCGCACACGGGTCTCGCCACGATCACGCCGGGACGTGCCTCGGGAATCTTACGCGGCGGAAATTTGGCCACGCTGGCTTCGCTCACGGGTACACCGTGGATGCCGAAGCTCTCGGGCGCCATCCTTCTGCTCGAGGACATCGGTGAGCGGCCCTACCGCCTCGATCGCTTCGTCACGCAACTGCGCACCGCGCGCGCCCTCGACGGAATCGTTGGCGTGGTGCTAGGCGACTTCACGGACTGCGCCGAATCCGCCAAGGGCACCGAGCCGGCCTACACCGCACTTGATATTTTGTCGGAAGCGCTCGCGCCGCTCGGCGTTCCGGTGGCGGCTGGTGCACCCATTGGCCACGGCGCGCTCAACCTGGCTGTCCCGCTCGGTCGCCTGGTCACGCTCGACGCCGATGCTGGAACGCTCTCTTTCGAGGCAACCGCTTGACCGCGCCGCTCCTCGACGGCGCGCGCCGCATTCACCTCCTCGGCATCTGCGGTACCGGCATGGGCGCGCTCGCGGGGCTGTTGCAAGCGCGTGGCTTCACGGTCACCGGCAGCGACGAAAACGTCTATCCGCCGATGTCCGACAAGCTCGCGCAGTGGGGCATTCATCCCTTTTCGCCCTATGCGGCGACCAACCTAGACACGGCGCGGCCCGATCTCGTCGTCGTCGGCAACGTCATTCGCGCCGTCAACGCGGAAGCGGTCGCGGTTCGTGAACGCAGTCTGCGGCAAGCTTCGTTTCCAGAGACGATCGGCGCGCTGATGGATGCCGAAAAAAAGCATGGCGTGGTCGTGGCCGGCACGCACGGCAAGACCACCACCACCTCGCTCCTCGCGCAGATCCTCGTCTCCGCGGGTCGCGATCCGTCGCTGCTGGTCGGTGGCGTTCCGGGGAATTTCGGAGCGGGATTTCGCGAAGGGCGCGGATCCCATTTCGTGATCGAAGGCGACGAATACGACACCGCCTACTTCGACAAGGGACCCAAATTTCTGCACTACCGTCCGCGAACCGTGGTCTTCACCGGAGCGGAATTCGATCACGCCGACATTTACCGCGACCTTCCCCACTACGAATCCGCGTTCCGAAAATTGTTCGCGCTGATTCCGGCGGACGGCTTCGCCGCGATCTGCACGACGTACGCGAACACGTACGCCATCGCCGCCGATGCCACCTGTCGCAGGGAGACCTACTCCGCCACGCAACCCGCCGATTGGCAGGCCGCCGATCTGCTGCTCGGGCCGCAAGGCGCGGCCTTCACGGCAACTTTTCGCGGCACAACATGGGTGACCGCGAAGCTTCCTGCAGCCGGTCGCCACAACGTGGAAAACGCCCTCGGCGCCATCGCCGCAGCGCGCGCACTCGGGCTGTCGCCTGCTGAAGTTGCCGCGGGGTTGTCGTCATTCGCTGGTGTTAAGCGCCGTCAAGAGTTGCGCGGCGAAGCGAGCGGCATCGCGGTGATCGACGACTTCGCGCACCATCCGACGGCCGTGCGCGAAACGATCGCCGCGCTCAAAGCCGCGTATCCGCGACGCCGTCTGTGGGCCGTCTTCGAGCCGCGCAGCAACACCGCCATGCGAAAAATTCACCAAGCGGAGTATGGCCACGCTTTCGCGGACGCGGACGTAGCCGTGATCGTCGCACCCAGCGCCATCGCCAAAGTTCCAGAAGCGGAACGCGGCGACGCGGCGCAGCTCGCCAAGGACATTGCGCGGAGCGGCGTCGAGTGCCATCTGGCGCCAACACCAGACGCCGCGGTAGCGCTCATCGCCGCGCTGGCGCGCCAAGGCGATGTTGTGGCGGGGATGTCAAATGGTGGCTTCGACGGTTTTCATGAGAAGCTTCTGAATACCTTGCGGAGCCGATCTTGATCTTTTTCGTTCGCGCTTTGGTGCTTGCGTTTTTGTCAAGTTGCGCAACCACGCCGATCGCGCCGACCCCAACCGCGACCGCCGCGTTGGGCGCGCATATCGCCGGCGAGCTGCCAACGCTCGACGGACCGGTCTATCGTCTCTCGCAATTGCAAGGCCAGCCCGCGCTGGTGGCGTTTTGGGCCAGCTGGTGCGCACCCTGCCGCGCCGAGCTCCCCGTCTTCGCCACGCTCGCCAAAGACTACAGCGGCAAATTGAATGTGGTGACCATCTCCGTCGACGAAGATCGCTGGGCGGCCAACACCTTCGTGAGCGGCATGGGTTTATCGCTGGTGCTCTGGGACAAAGGCGGCACCTTCGCGGACCGACTCAAAGTCACGGACATGCCCACCACGCTGCTGGTCGATCGCGACGCGGTGGTGCGGTTCGCCCACGTCGGCACCCTGGACGAAAACGAGCTGCGCGCTGAAATCGAACAGC
>JAHFDP010000098.1 GCA_023248955.1 Deltaproteobacteria bacterium | reverse complement strand
GACGTAGCCATTACGGTCGTCGCCGATCTCGACGAAGCGATCGCATTGGCCAACGATGTTCGCTACGGTCTCGCCACCAGCGTGTTCACGCAGAGTGAAGCGACCTTCGAACATTGCTTCACGAAGCTGCAAGCGGGCTGCATCAACTGGAACGCGCCCACCGTCGGATCAAGCTCGCGGTTGCCTTTCGGCGGCGTGAAGCGGTCGGGCAACCATCGTCCCGCCGCGCTCTGGTCGACGCTCTACTGCGCCTCTCCCGTGGCGATGACGCGCGGCGCGGCCACGTTCGAGGGAGTCAAGCTGGCGCCCGGGATGGAGTGAACATCCGGTGCGCGTCGTCATCGGCACCGCTGGCCACGTCGATCACGGAAAAACTTCGCTCGTCCACGCGCTGACTGGGATCGACACCGATCGCCTTCCCGACGAGAAGCGGCGCGGCATCACCACCGAGCTTGGCTTCGCGCATCTCACGCTCCCCGGCGGAAACGTGGTGGGCATGGTCGACGTGCCGGGTCACGAACGCTTCGTGCGCGCCATGGCCGCGGGCGCGGGCGGCATCGACGTGGCGCTCCTCATCGTCGCCGTCGACGAAGGCGTCATGCCGCAGACGCGCGAGCACATCGACATCTGCCGCCTACTCGGCATGCGCATGGGCGTCGTCGCGCTGACGAAGTGTGACCTCGCCGCCGAGCTCCCGGAATTCGAAACGTCGTGGCTTCCCCTGGTCCTTTCCGATCTTGACGAAATGACAAGTGGTACTTTTTTGGAAAAAGCACCGCGCGTGCGCGTCTCGGTGCGCAAGGGCGAAGGACTCGAGGCGCTGCGTTTGCGTCTCGGCGAAGCCGCGCAATCCGTAGGTGAGCGCGGCAGCGACGGACCGCTTCTTCTTCCCGTCGATCGCGCGTTCACCGTGAAGGGATTCGGCACCGTCGTCACGGGCACCATCCTCTCGGGCCAATTGGCCGAGGGCGACGCCATCGATCTCATCGGTGGCGGCATGCTTCGTTCTGCGCTTCGCGTCCGCGGCCTTCAGGTCCATGGGAAACCAGCGTCGCGCGCACTAGCCGGCCAGCGCACCGCGGCGAACCTGGTCGGCATCGAAGCCGATTCGATCCTGCGTGGCGCGGCCGTGGTGGCCACCGAGACGATCGCGCCGGCATCCATGTTCGACGTGGAGGTGACACTTCTCGCCGCCGCGCAACGGCCGCTCAAGCACCGCGCCAAATTGATGTGCCACCTCGGAACGGACGTCGCCAGCGCCACGGTGGCCTTGCTTGATCGCGATGCGCTCGCGCCCGGACAGACCGCGTTTGCGCAACTCCGTTTGGGGAGACCGATCGCCGCCATGGCCGGTGCACGCTTCATTTTGCGCGGCGGCGCGGCCATCGCCCAGCACGGCCGCACCGTGGCCGGTGGCCAGGTGTTGCGTGTGGCGAAGCGAAGGCTCACGCGCAAACGCGCCGAAGCGGTGGTCGGTCTTCGCGTTCTCAAAACGGGCGATGTTGGTGCGCGAGCAGCGCAACTGCTCCTGGATGCCGGTGAGCCTGGATTGACATTTTCGCAACTCTCCATTGAATCCGCGCTGAGCCCCAAGTCGGCGCAGTCCGCGCTGGACGCCCTCTCCACTTCGCGCCAGGCCGTCTTGTTCGATCGCGATCGCCGCGCTTACGTCCATGCTGAAGTGCTCGCGGCGTTGGCGACGCGTGCCGAAAGCGTGCTCGCGACCTACCAACGCGCGCATCCGGCGCAGGTTGGCATGCCGCGCGAAGAGCTGCACTCCCGCCTCGGCACCACGCTCGACGCGCGCCTCTTTGCACGCACGCTGCAAACCCTCGCCGATCGCGGCGTTGAAACGACCGGCGAGTTGGTGCGCCGCGCGGGCCAAACTGCGCAACGTTCCGCCTCCGATCAGGATCTGCTCGAGCGGGTAGCAACGCTCTATCGAGATGCCGCGCTCGCCCCGCCTACCTTCGCCGAAGTCGCCGCGCAGCTTGGCGTCGCCGAAATTCACGCAGCAACGGTGGTCACTAACCTCATCCAGACGGGCCAGCTCATCCGGGCAGCCGAAGGGATCTGCTTCGATCGCGGATGCGTCGAGGATCTGCGCGTCCGCTTGGTGGCGCACCTCAACACCCGCCGGGAAATCACCACACAGGAATTCAAAACCCTGGTCGGTCAGAGCCGGAAATTCGTCATTCCGCTTTCGGAATTTTTCGACCGCGAAAAAGTCACCTTGCGCGTGGGCGAGAAACGGATCCTTCGCGGGCAACCACGGTAATGTTTTGTTTCCACCTAAACGGAATGTTTAAACGTCTCATTGAATGTTCCTTCAAACCCACGCGGGGCAACTCGATTCTCCGAGTGAGAACGTCCGCTGACCGAGTGGCACCTCGCTTGCTTAAACGTTCACCCGAGGTGCAACGCCGCGGAAGGTCGGTCCCCCCCACTGCCCCACGCACGGTGCACTTCTTTTAGCGGGCTCCGCTCCTCGAGAGAGGGCCGGAGCCCGCGTCTTTTTAGCGCTTAGCGGCTCTGCGCTAACGAACCGCGATGAAGAAACGCAGTCCCGCGGTTGCACATGTCGGCGACGCGCTGGTCGAGCCACTGGAATCGCAGGTTTCGGCGTCGGCTCCGGAAAATCCGCCGAAGAAAGGCGCCGATGTTCCCGTCACGCAAACACGGCCCGAGGCGTTTCCCGTTGCCGTCCAGGCCCCGGAGCAACCGGCCATGTAGCGCTCCCATCCATAACGAATGGTTTGAGGACCGACCCTCACCCCGTCGACGAAAACTTCCGTCGTCTCTTCCGC
Source organism: Deltaproteobacteria bacterium (assembly GCA_023248955.1). Classification (GTDB taxonomy): domain Bacteria; phylum Myxococcota; class Myxococcia; order Myxococcales; family JAHFDP01; genus JAHFDP01. Next base: position 4,942 of record JAHFDP010000098.1, on the reverse strand, counting down.
GCTCGGGTAGGCGAAGGGGATCTGATTGACCCAGTTGGAAGTGATGGTCCAGCGGGCGTGGTGCCCCGTGACGTTTCCGGTCGAGTCGAAAAATCCGATCAACACTTCGCGCGCCAGCGCTCGCAAATTTGGATCATCCACGTCATACGCGAGCGCGCGAGAGGAGAGATCGGCCTTGTTTTCCTGCTCCCAGATGACCGTCCAGCCACCACCGTCCGTGCCGAAATCGCAAGTGGCATTCCAGGCCACATTGGTTCCTGGAGGTTGAATGGGTCGAACGGCGATGCCTGATTCGGTATTGCAAAGGCTTTAAAGCGCCGCGCAACTCGGCGCGAGCTCCGGCTCGAAAGCGTGGCAATCGAACGTGACAAGCGAGCTCACGACCGGCGACGTTGTGCCCGCAACGGTTGCCGCGTTGACCAACACCGCGCCCAAAGATTCCGAAGCACCGGCACCACCGTTGCCGCCCGAGCCGCCTTCGCTGTAGGTGCCCCACGATCCGCCGCCGCGACCAACGCCACCCGCGCCGCCCGCGCCACCCATCGCGTGCACTCGTCCCGCGCCGAGCAAAACATTCTGAGCCTCGAGACGAATCGTGCCACCACCGCCACCCGCGCCACCACCACCGCCAGCTCCACCGCCGCCGGATCCGCAGCTGACATGCACCCTATCGATTTGGGTCTGGCTTGACTATGGCGAAGCGAGCGCCGCCGAGGCGATGGCGAATTTGGCCAACGACTCTGGCCCCACGCCCACCGCGACAACGATCAGCAACGCCGCCGCAATGGCCACGCCCGCCGTGGCATGCCGCGCGATCGGCGCCGTCTCTCCGTCGGGAGTGCGCATGTACATGTACACAATGATGCGCAGATAGTAGTAGGCACCGGCCACGCTGGTGAGCACGCCCAACACCGCGAGGCCCGTGAGCGGCGCGGCCATGGCGGCGCGAAACACGTAGAGCTTGGCGATGAAACCTGCCGTCGGTGGAACACCCGCGAGCGACAACATGAACGCCGCCATCGCCGCGGCGAGTCCCGGATGGCGCTGCGCAAGTCCAGAAAAACGATCGAGATCATCGGCGCCGGCACCGTCGCCACCGCGCTCGACGAGGCCAATCACCGCGAATGCACCAATGACGGCTGCGGCGTAAGTCGCGAGGTAAAGAAGCACGGCGCCGGTTGCGGTCGGCGCGTCACCGAGACCAGCGGCCGCGACACCCACGAGTAGATAACCAGCGTGCGCAATCGATGAATAAGCGAGCATTCGCTTCACCGATCGTTGCGGCAACGCCAACACGTTTCCGAGCAGCATCGTTGCGCCAGCGAGCGTGGCCACGATCGGTTCCCACATCGACGGTCCAGCCGCACCATGCGCGTGTCCGAAGGCGATGAGCAGCGCACGCAGTAGCGCGGCGAAGCTTGCTGCTTTCACCGCGGCCGCCATGAAACCCGCGACCGGCGTGGGCGATCCTTCGTAAACATCCGGCGCCCACATGTGAAACGGAACCGCCGCGACTTTGAAGGCGAGACCGACGAGAAGAAGCGCGGCGCCGAGCAAAAGAAGAAGCCCCGCACCGGAACCACCGGCCGGAACATTGGCAAGATCCGCGAGTCGCGTGCTTCCCGCTGCGCCAGAACAGAGCGCCGCGCCCATCAGGAAAATCGCCGACGAAAAGGAGCCGAGAACGAAATATTTCAGCGCCGCTTCGGCATTGCGCGCACGACGGCGGTAGGCGGCGAGTGCGTAGAGCGCGAGCGACATTGCTTCGAGCGCAATGAAAAGGACAACGAGATCGGCGGCCATCGCCAAAAAATCCATGCCCGCTGCGGCGAAGAGCACCAATGCGTAGAACTCACCACGTTCAGCGCCTGCCTCGCGCAACGCTCCGCCAGCAGAGAGCGCGGAAAGCGCCGTCGCGCCGGCAACGATCACCGCGATGAAGGCGGAAAAACCATCCGCCGTCGCAGCGCCACCGAAGATCGCGTGCGCCGATTCTGGCGCCAACCGCGCGGCGGTCCCGAGGGAAAGCAGCGCGAACGCGGCCGCAAGCCACGGCTGATAAGCGCGCTTTGGATTGGCCCCCAAGAAAACTTCCGACAGCGCCAGCGCGCAACCACCAAGCACGAGCCAAAGCGCGGGCAGCACCGCGAGTAGATCAGCGGGATCGAATTTCACTTCTTCACCCCCTCCAGCATCGAGGGAACGTGGTTCATCCACGGCAGTCGCGGCGGCTGAAGTTTCGGTGGCAGCGCGCCCGGAAAATGAGGCCGCTCAGGAGCCGCGGGCTTGCCGACCACGCGCTCGGTCATGCTCTGCACTGGCTTTTTCATCAGATCCAGAAACGGCCCGGGAAGAAGTCCCATCCACACGATCGCGATGCAGAGCGGCAGCGTCACGGCCCATTCGCGAAGCGAGAGGTCGCGCAATTTCTCATTCACGGCGGAGAGTTTTCCGAGAAAAACTTTCTGATAGAGCGTCAGCATGTAGACCGCGCCGAGAATCACGCCGATCGCCGCAATCACGCTCCAGGCCTGCGCCAAAGCGGCTTTTCCGAGAAACGTTCCCGAGAGAACGAGGAACTCGCCGACGAATCCGTTGGTGCCGGGAAGGCCAACGCTGGCGAGTGTGGCGATGAAAAAAACCGCGGCTAACCCGGGCGTCACTTTGGCGATTCCGCCGTACGCGTCCATCGCGCGGGTGTGGCGCCGTTCGTAGAGCATGCCGATCACGAGGAAGAGCAGGCCCGTCGACACGCCGTGGTTGAGCATCTGGTAAACCGCGCCGGTGACCGCTTCCGGCGTGAGCACCGCGAGGCCGAGCATCACGAATCCCAAGTGGGAAATCGACGAATAGGCGATGAGCCGTTTCACATCCGACTGCGCCATGCACATCAGCGCGCCGTAGACGATTCCCGTGACCGCCAGCCCAGCGATCAGCGGTTGCGCGGCGAGCGCGGCCTCGGGAAAGAGCGGCATCGCCAAGCGGAAAAAGCCGTAGGTGCCCATCTTCAGCATCACGCCCGCGAGCAACACGGAGCCGGCCGCTGGCGCTTCGGTGTGCGCATCGGGAAGCCACGTGTGCAGCGGAAACATCGGTACTTTGATCGCGAAAGCGAGCGCAAATGCAGCAAAAAGCCAGAGCTGTTCTTCGTGCGAGAGCGAAAGCGTGAGCAGCGCGCCGTAATCGAACGATCGCGATCCCTCGGGAAGTTTTCCGTAGAGAAAAAGGATTGCGAGCAGCATCAGCACGGAGCCAGCAAACGTGAACAGAAAAAATTTCACCGTGGCGTAGATGCGCCGCTCGCTGCCGAAGACGCCGATGAGGATGTACATCGGGATCAGCATCGCTTCCCAGAAGACGTAGAAGAGAACGAGATCCAGCGCGGCAAAGGTGCCGAGCATCGCGGTCTCTAGGACAAGCAGCGCGATGGAGAATTCCTTCACGCGCGTGTCGATGGCGTGGAAGGTGCTCGCCACGACGATGGGACCAAGGAACGCGGTGAGCGCGATGAGCAAGAGCGAAACGCCGTCGATGCCAAGGTGGAAACTGATGCCGAGGCTCGGCGCCCAGGTGGCTTGGACCTCGTTCTGAAAGCCGGCTTGCGCGCCATCGAAGTTGGTCCAGAGGGCGACGGCCAAGCCGAGTGTTACGAGCGATGTCAAAAGCGAAACACCGCGATGGAGCGCTTTGGCGTCACCGGGAATGGCGAGAAGAAACAGCGCACCGACCAGCGGCAGAAAGATCGTCGCAACGAGCATCATGGATGCATTCCTAGAGCGACCGCCGCTACGATTGCCGCAGTGCCAAGCGCGATCACCGCGGCGTAGGCTTGCGCGTCACCGTTTTGCAAAACGCGCAATCCCGCACCGGTCCATTGCGTCACGCGCGCCGTGCCGGTGACGAAAAGACCGTCAATGATTTTCGTGTCGATGATGTCCCAGAGACTGCGCGCCAGAAATTGGAGCGGACGAACGATCAATGCTTCGTATATTTCGTCGACGTAAAGTTTGTTTTCGAGGGCGCCGGACAAACGCGGCCAGGCCTCCGCGAAACGCTGCGCACGTTCGGAAGCGCCGGCGCCGTGGAAGAAACGCGCGACGGCAAAACCAGCCCACGCAACGGCGAGCGCGACGAGGTAGGGCCAGTAGACGAGGGCCTCTTCGGCGGCATTGGGGTTGAGATATTTTGAGAGGAGATGCGAGTGCGGAGCGTTGAGGCCCGCGCCAAAAACCGAGAGCGCCGCGAGCGCCCAGAGCGGCACAAACATCATGCTGGAAACTTCGTGCGCATGCTTGCCGCGCGATTCTCCCTCGAACACACGAAGGTAGAGCCGCCACATGTAATAGGAGGTGAGAAGCGCGGTCAGCGTTCCGACCAGGTAGATCGCGGGACCTAACCAGGCGAATCCGATCTCCGAGAATTTCTCCGTGGTGAACGCGCGATGGAGAATTTCATCTTTCGAGAAGAATCCCGAAAAAGGCAGTACCCCGGTAATGGCAATGGTGGCGATGCCGAACGTGAGCCAGGTGTGCTTCATGGCTTGGCGAACACCACCCATGCGGCGGATGTCCTGCTCGCCGGCGAGCCCGTGAATGACCGCGCCCGCACCGAGGAAGAGACACGCTTTGAAAAACGCGTGCGTGACGAGATGAAAAAGTCCCGCGTCGTAAGCACCAACACCGACGCCGATAAACATGAATCCGAGTTGGCTCACCGTCGAGTAGGCCAGCACTTTTTTGATGTCCTGCTGCGCCGTTGCGATCAGCGCAGCCCAGAGTGCCGTCAGCGCACCAACGCTGGCCACCACGGCCAACGCGATCGGCGCCAGTTCGAAGAGAAAGCTCATGCGCGCGACGAGGTAAACGCCGGCGGTCACCATCGTGGCGGCGTGAATGAGCGCGGACACGGGCGTTGGGCCGGCCATCGCGTCGGGCAGCCACAC
>JAHFDP010000097.1 GCA_023248955.1 Deltaproteobacteria bacterium | reverse complement strand
GAAGCGATCGGTTTCGGAATGGCCGAGCGCGACGCCGAAATGAGCGGATCGTTCGACGCCGCTTTTTCCCTGGAGGTGTCGGAGTGGGGCGGCCGAACGCGCCCCGAGATGAAGCTGCGCGACGTCCGCGTAGCGGAGCGTGTTGCATGAAGCGTTGACGCCGTCCTCCACCGTCGGCAGGATGCTCTCCCCCATGACGAATTTCATTAGCGAGATTAAACGCACTCACTCCTGCGGCGCGCTTCGTGCGACCGATGCGGGGCAGACCGTTGTCCTCTTCGGCTGGGTGGCCAGTCGCCGCGATCATGGCGGGGCGGTGTTCATCGACCTCCGCGATCGCGAAGGCCTGACCCAAGTCGTCTTCGAGGCAGACGTCTCCACCGAAGTGCAGGCGTTGGCGCACGAGCTGCGGCTTGAGTTCGTCATCGGCGTTCGCGGCGTGGTGAAGAACCGCGGCGGCAACGTCAATCCCAAGCTCGCCACCGGTTCTGTCGAGGTGCATGCCACTGAGCTTTGTATCTTCAATCGCTCGGAGGCCGTGCCGTTTCCCATCGAGGATCGCGTCGACACGGCCGAGGAAAAACGGCTGGCTTACCGTTACCTAGACCTGCGTCGCGCGCCCTTGCAGCAGGCGCTCATCACCCGTTCGCGCATGAACACCCTCACGCGCGAGGTTCTTTCCGCGCAGCGTTTTCTCGAGCTGGAAACGCCGTTTCTGGTGAAGTACACGCCCGGCGGCGCGCGCAACTTCCTGGTGCCGGCGCGGCTCAATCCGGGAAAATTTTTTGCACTGGCCGAGTCACCACAAATCTTCAAACAGCTCTTCATGGTGGCGGGATTTGATCGCTATTTCCAAATCGTGAAGTGCTTCCGTGACGAGGATCTGCGGCTCGATCGCCAACCGGAGTTCACGCAGATCGACATCGAGATGTCCTTCGTCGAGCAGAACGATGTTTTCACGGTGGTCGAAGGTCTGCTCTCGAAACTGTGGAAAGAGATTCTCGGCGTTGAGCTGCCCACGCCGTTTCAGCGGATGCCGTACGACGAATCGATGCGGCTCTACGGCAACGACAAGCCCGACCTTCGATTTGGAATGCCGCACCACGATCTCACCGCGCTGGCGCGTTCCCACGAGGGTGGGAGCGTGGCGCTCTTTGCCGAGACGATCGCGCAGAAAAATGGGCTTCTCAAAGCGATGGTGGTGCCGGCCTCCGCTAACCTTTCACGGGCGGATGCCGAGAAGCTCGAGGAGCTGGCCCGCAGCATGGGCGCCAAGGGGCTGGCGCGCGCCAAGATTGCCGAAGATGGATCGTGGACCCAGTCGCCGTTGGCGAAAACGATCACACCGGAACTTCGATTGGCCATCAACGCCCAGGTGGGCGCCAAAGCTGGCGATCTGCTCCTCTTGCAGATGGGACCGGCGGCGCAAGTGCACACGGTCATGGCCAACTTGCGCGTGCATCTCGGCAAGAAGTTGGGGCTCATCCCGCCGCACGGAAGCGGTGGTCAGTGGCGTTTCTTATGGGTCGTCGATCCGCCGCTCTTCGAGTACGACGAAGAGGCGCAGCGTTTCGTGGCGGCGCACCACGCCTTCACGCGGCCGCACGACACCGACGTGCAGTACCTCGAGACGGACCCCGAGCGGGTGAAGTGCTGGCGCTACGACTGCGTGCTCAACGGCTTCGAGATCGGTGGTGGATCGATTCGTCTCCACGACCCAGCGGTCCAGGCGCGGGTATTCAAAGCGATGGGCATCAGCGACGAGGAGGCTGAGACCAAATTTGGGTTTCTGCTTCAAGCGCTGCGCTATGGCGCGCCGCCCCACGGCGGAATCGCCATTGGCATGGACCGGCTGGCCATGCTGCTTACTGGTGCGGAGAGTCTGCGCGACGTGATTCCCTTTCCGAAGACGCAGAAGGGCAGCGATCTCATGACCGACGCCCCGGGCGATGTCGAAGAGCGGCAGCTGCGGGAGCTCTTCGTGAAGAGCGTCGCGCCGCCGAGCACGAGATGAAATGGGCCACGGCGCTCCTCGGTCTCGGTGGCTGCATCGGCGCTACCGTCGTGCGTACCGAGGTCAAACGGGGCGACATCATCGTGGCCACGAGCACGCAGAACATGTCCTACATCGTCGATACGCGAACGCGACTTTGCTTCTTCGTCTATTCCGGAGATCCGAGCGGAGCGGTATCACCGCCGAGCGGAATCGCGCAGGTTCCATGCGAACAGCTGAAGGCAATTCCAGAAATGAGAGAGCACCTGGAATTTCTGCCGGGTAACCCTGCTGCTCCATGATAGTGTCCGTCAAATGACAACCGGACTCCTTGCCTCTCTGTTGCAAATTCTTGCTGCCGCAGCGCCCGTTGCATCCACCGCTGCACCAGCCGGCGCGAACGGTGCCGCGGTTCCGGCGGTTGCAGGTGTGCCTGGCGCCGTTCGCGGCGACCAGAAGTCGGGCTTGGAGTTTGTTTTCCTTCCCGGCGGATCATTCAATCTCGGCTGCGTGGATGGCGATGCGCAGTGCAAGCCAGACGAGAAGCCGCCCAAGCCGATGACGGTTCAAGCTTTCTGGATCGGCAAGACGGCGGTGACGGTGGTTGCCTACTCCAAGTGTGTCGCCGCGGGTGTCTGCAAGGCATCCAAGGAGATCACCGGTGGCTACTGCAACGTCAGTGGGGCCAATGCCCAGCTCAATCCCATCAACTGCGTTTCGCGGCCTTCTTCGGAAGCCTTCTGCAAATGGATTGGCGGGCGATTGCCGACGGCCGCGGAGCGTGAATTCGCCGCCAAGAGTGGCGAGAGCCGTATTTATCCGTGGGGCAATGAGCCGCCCAGCGCCAAGCGGGCGTTCTATGGAGCGAAGAACGGCTCGACCATGGTCGGCACGCACCAGGAAGGCGCATCCAAATGGGGCCTGCAGGACATGGCCGGCAATGTGTGGGAGTGGACCTCCGACACCTACGACAAGACCTTCAAGGAAGTTCGCGGTGGTGCTTGGAGCGGTTCGCCGCCGCACCTGCGCGCATCGAATCGTGGGCAGGCCGAGGATTGGTGGACCACCGATAACATCGGCTTTCGCTGCGTTCAGTAAGTGGCCGGCGAGAACCAGCGCGCACGGGAGCGATTTGACCTCATCGTCATTGGTGGCGGTGTCAACGGGACCGGCATCGCGCGCGACGCCGCCATGCGCGGGCTCGCCGTATTGCTGGTCGAAAAGCGGGACTTTGCGGCGGGATCCTCCGGCGCCAATTCGGGGATGATTCATGGTGGCCTGCGCTACCTAAACGCCGACCCCGAGGTAACGCGACTGGCCTGCATCGACTCGGGATATATTCAACGTATCGCGCCGCATCTGCTGTTTCGGATTCCCTTTATTTATCCGGTGCCGCGTCGCGCCGATTCCGCGGCCGGCAGACTCGGTGAACGGGCCTATTTCTATGCTGCGGAGTGCTACTTCGAAGCCTACGACCGGTACCAGCCGCTCAAGAATGGAAAGCGCCACACACGGCTCTCGCCCGACGAGACGCTAGCGCTGGAGCCGGGCATCGTCCCTGGAATTCATGGCGCCATCACCATGGACGAGTATGGCATCGACCCATTTCGTCTTTGTGCGCTGAACGCCCGAAGCGCAGCGGAGCACGGCGCGGTGGTGAAGAACCACGTCGAAGTGACGCGTTTTCTGCGCGGCGATGGCGGCGCCGTGGTTGGTGTATCACTTCGTCATACGCGCAGTGGAGCGCGAGAAGATTATTTTGGAAGTGTTATTTTTAATACCGGAGGCCCGTGGGCGCCGCGCATCGCGGCGATGGCCGGCGTTCAGGTCCGCATCCGTGCCGGCAAGGGCGTGCACCTAACGCTCGATCGCCGCTTGTCCAATTACGGCGTGCTCTCTACCGCCGTCGATGGCCGGCAAATTTTCGTCATGCCGCACGAAAATTCGTCGATCATCGGCACCACCGACGACGATTTTTACGGCGATCCCGACGACCTGCGCGTCACCGAAGATGAGGTGGCCTACCTCCTCGAGGGTGTGGCCAACGTTTTTCCGCGCGTGCGCGAAGCGCGGATTTTGCGCGCATGGGCCGGCATTCGGCCGACGCTTTACGGCTACGGAAAAATGGAAGACGCGCTCAGCCGCGAGCACCAGATCATCGATCACACGAGCGAAGGCGCGCCTGGCTTCATGACCATGGTCGGCGGCAAGCTGGCCAGCTACCGCGCCATGTCGGAAGAGGCCACCGACGCCGTGGTGCGCCGCTTGAAACGTTCCGTGGGGCTGTGCCGCACGCATGAGGTACCGCTCGCCGGTGGCGCGGCCGCGGCGCCTCCGGTCTTGGAGTTGGCGCGCGATTTCGATGTGCCTGCGCACGCGGCGGTGCGCGCGGCGTATCGCTATGGATCGGATGCGCCCAAGGTGCTGGCCATTGCCGCCGAGGAGCCGGCGCTGGCGGCGACGGTGTGCGGCTGCGAAGGCGTGACCGGAGCCGAGCTGGTGCACTGCGTGCGCAACGAATTTGCCGAGCACCTGACCGACCTGCGGCGGCGTTGCCGATTGGCGATGGGCGAATGTCAGGGGCTGCGTTGCATCGCCCCGGCTGCGGCGATTTTGGCCCAAGAGCGCCGTTTGTCGGCGGACGAAACGCGCGGCGAAATCGTCGAGCTCGCCGCCGAACGGTGGAAAGGGCAGCGCCCCGTGGCCGAGCATGGCGGCTTAGCGCAGCTCGAATTGACGGTGCAGACGCTTGCCAACGCGGGGCGGCCACGCGCGTGACTGAGAGCCTAACGGTGGACATCGCCATTCTGGGCGGTGGCATGGCCGGATTCGCGGCGGCGGTGACGGCGCGTCGCGCGGGCAAAGACGTTGCGCTGATTTGCCAAAGTCCCGGTGCTACCGCGCTCTCCTCGGGGTGCGTCGATTTCGCGCCCGCGTCGAGCGAAGGGGCGACGATCGCGGCGTCCGTGGAAACGCTCGCAGCGGCACGCCCGGCGCATCCGTTCGCGGTGATTGCGTCAGAGCGCGCACGCGCCGTACACGCCGCGGTGGAGCTACTCGGCCGCGAATTTCCGTTTCTCGCGGGTGGCGCGGATGGACGGCCTCTTCTCCTGGCAACGCCAATGGGTGCGGTTCGGGACGCCGCAATGGCGCAAAAAACGATCGCCTTGGGCGACCTCCAACTTTTGCGCGGGGCCCGAATCGGCGTGGTGGCCCTCGCCGGCGTGCAAGCCCTCGAAGCGCGGCTGGTCGCGTCGCTCCTGGACGAATCGCTCGCGTCGCGCGGCGGCAGTGCCACGCTGCTGACCGTTCCGCTCTTCGTTCAACGCAGCGACGCGCAACTTCTCTCCAGCGACTTTGCCGCCGATGTGGAACGTCCTGGCCGCGCGGCCGAATGGGGACGCGCGATCGGTCTGGCCGCACGACAATGTGGTGCAACGCATGCGCTGATCTCCACGGTGGGACTGGTCGATCCGGTTTCGACGCTTGAGGTCCTCACGCAAGGTGCCGGCGTGCGTTGCTTCGAGCAGATGTCCGGTCCCCCGAGTGTGCCGGGCCTGCGTTTGCAGCGCGCCATCGATGCGCGTCTCTCGGAAATCGGCGTTCGCGTGATCAGTGGCGTGGCGACCGCGGCGATCAGTGGCGACACGGTGCAGGCGATTCAATTGGGCTCGGGCGAGAGGGTGAATGCGCGCGCGTTCGTCCTGGCCAGCGGAAAATTCTTAAGCGGCGGAATCACGCGTGAAGCGACGTTTCAGGAAACCGTTTTCGGTCTCCCCGTTCACGTTCCAGGTGCGCGCGGAACGTGGATTGGCGATTTACTCGATCGCGATCCCGCGGGCGAGCACGCGGCGTTGGCCGCGGGTGTGGCCACCGACAGCATGCTGCGCCCGCTCGATGCGGATGGTGCGGTGCGGTTTCCCAATCTCTTCGCTGCGGGCGCCATTCTGGCTGGCAGCGGTGCGACGCGCGATCAGAGTGGACTTGGTCTCGCCGCGGCCACTGGCTGGCTGGCCGCCCAGGGCGCGATGGCCTTCGCATGAAAAAACTCTACGCCTACTTGTTGCTCAGCGTGCGTGCGCTCATCTTACATCCACTGCGTGAGCTCTTCACCCCGCGCTGGAAAAAAGGCGCGCCCCGTTTTCTCGCCAACTACGTTCCCGAAGGCTGCGTTCCCTATAGCGCCGAGGAGCGCGCGCGCCTCGCCGCCTACATGACATGCGTCTCGTGTGGCTTGTGCGATCTGGTTTGCCCTCTTCCGCTTCGGGTGGGCCGACTTGCGTTTCCCGGGCCGTCGATCATCGCGCGGGCCTACTCGCGGGGCACGCCCGACCTCATCAACATCGGCGGCGCCGTCGCGTTCACCGAGTCGTGCAACGAGTGCCGCTTGTGCGAAACGATCTGTCCGCGGCAAGTTCCGCTGCGCGAAATTTTCGATTTCAGCAAACGAAAAATCGCCGAAGCGCGCGCGCTCACGACGTCGCGAGACTGACGGTGTCGCTTCTCCCGCAACCCACCGCGCATGCCGAAGCGCTTCGCCGCGACGTGGCGCGCGCCATCGGTGCGGATGCAGTTTCGATCCGCGGCGACGATCGCGCGATGTATTCCCGCGATTGTTGGCCCAAGTCGCTCTTCTGGACGCGGGCCGCGCGGTTTCCCCATCCGCCCGATTGCGTGGCGTGGCCGAGCTCGGTCGAGGATGTGGCTGCTATCATGCGGTTGTGCGCACGTGCCGACGTGCCGCTCGTTCCGTTCGGCGGTGGGTCCAGCGTGGTGGGCGGCGCGCTTCCCGTGCGCGGCGGCCTGGCGCTCGATCTAAAACGGCTCGATCGCGTTGGCGCTGTGGACCTCCCCGCCCGTCGCGTAACGGCGCAGGCCGGCGTGATCGGCGAAGTGCTGGAGCGATCGCTCGCCGCTTCGGGTGCCACGCTGGGTCACGCGCCGTCGTCGATCTACTGCTCGACGCTCGGTGGATGGCTCAGTGCACGAAGCGCCGGACAATTTTCATCGCACTACGGAAAGATCGAAGACATGGTGCTCGGGCTCACCGTGGTCGATGGGCAGGGCCGCATCTGGCGGACGCCGCCAGGCCCGAAGGCGGGACCCGATCTGGTGCAGCTGTTCGTGGGCAACGAGGGAACGCTCGGTGTGATCTGCGAGGCCGACCTGCGTTGTTGGCCGGTACGCGGCGCTCGCTGGTTGCGCGGGATTCGTTTCCCCTCGCTCGAGGCCGGCGTCACCGCGATGCGCAAATGGATGCACGCGGGGCTGCGGCCGCTGGTGGCGCGGCTCTATGATCCAAGCGATTCGCTGGTGTCGCGTCTGGGCGGCGGGAAGAGCGCAAACCCGCTGCTGGCACGGCTTTCCACGTTTACGCAAGGTGCGCAGTTGGACGCGCTCATGGCGATGGTGCGTCAACCGACCTGGACCAATCGCATCGTCGACACCGCGGCGCGAAGTTGCACGGCGATTCTTGGATTCGCGCGCGACGTGAGCGAGCGCGGCGAGCTCGATGCGGAGGGCGAAGCGGCGCTGACCCTCGCGCGTGCGGAAGGCGGCGAGGATCTCGGTACTGGTCCGGGGCGGCACTGGTGGGAGAATCGATTCGCCGTGAACTACCGCCAGTCGCGGATCTTCGAGGCGGGCGGCTGGGCCGACACAATGGAGGTGGCCACCACTTGGTCGAATCTCCTTCCGCTCTATGGCGCGGTGCGCGACGCGGTCGCTTCGCACGTGGTGGTGCTCGCGCACGTCAGCCACGTTTACCTAGAGGGTGCGGCGATCTACTTCACGTT
>JAHFDP010000096.1 GCA_023248955.1 Deltaproteobacteria bacterium | reverse complement strand
GCAACGTCAACTCCACCTGGGAAGTCGACTTTTGGAAACGGTTGCAGGACGAGCTCGCAGCGCTGGTCTTCGGCACGTCGAAAGAACCGCCGCGCAAGATTGGCGAATATTCCGCAGTCGACGCCAACGGCCACAGCGTGCTGATGAATCCGCTGGCGGGATCGATCCTGGTCCGCGCCCTTCCGGAAACCCTCGACGACGTCGAGCGGTACCTCAACACGGTTCAGCAATCGATTCAGCGGCAGGTCGTCATCGAGGCGCGTATTCTCGAAGTGTCGCTCACCGACGACTACAGCTTCGGCATCGACTTCCAGAATCTGCCCGGCAGCATCGTACCTTCGCTCTCGGGCTTGACGACAGCGGGACAGGCGGCGCCGGGAAGCCCTGCGCAATCCGATAGCGCACGAGGCACCCAGCTGCAAACGAAGTTTGGAACCATCACCAGCGGCGCGCCGCAGCTGTTTCAGCCGGCCGGCGCAGCGCTGATCGTCGGCCCCGGCGGCAAGGATTGGCAGGCGCTCATCGGCGCGCTGGAAGGCGTGGGCGACGTCCACGTTATCTCCGCGCCACGTGTGACCGCGCTCTCCAACCAGAAGGCGATGGTCAAGGTCGTTCGCGAGCGGGTTTTCTTCCTCGCCAATCCGGTCGTGGCGAGCACCACCGCCAGCTCGACCACGGTCACCGGCCCTTCGTTCACTGCCACATCCGTGCCGGAAGGCGTGCTGGTGGACGTGGTTCCGCATATCTCCGACGACGGTGTGGTGACCATGGAAATCCACCCCAGCTTCACGCAGGTGGTGGGCGTCGCCGTGGCGCCGAACCCCTCGGCCGGCAGCCAGCCCGAAGTGGAACGGCGCGAAATCGAAACCACGGTGCGCGTGAAGAGCGGCCAAACGGTGGCGCTGGGCGGGCTCATGTCGGAGACGACCAGTGAGAAGATCCACGGCATCCCGCTCTTGATGGACATTCCCGGCCTTGGCTGGCTCTTTCGGCAAACCGTGATCAGCAAAACGAAAACCGAGCTGATCGTGCTGCTCACCCCGCGGGTGCAGGGGCCGGATTTGACCAAGGAATATATTGAAAATGCTTCAAAGGGGCGGTAGCCGCATCGCGATTTGGTAAACCGCGCGACGCGGCAATCCCCGCTCTTCGGCCAGCGCGCGCGCGGCGTCGCGCGGGGAGTGTCCGGCGCCAATTCGTTCCCGAAGCGCGTCTTCGATCGACGTCTCGTCGGCCACTTCGGCGAGTGCTGGCGTGCCGCCTTCCACCACGATGACCACCTCGCCCCGCGCGCCGTCCGCGAATTTCGCGCTCAGCGTCGAGAGCGTTCCGCGCGCGATCTCTTCGTGCAATTTGGTGAGCTCGCGCGCCACCAGGGCCGGCCGGTCGCCGAAAACATCGCGCAAATCAACCAGCGTCCGCGCCACGCGCTCGGGTGATTCGTAAATCACCACCGCAAATCCGCAGGCGGCAGCGCGCTCCACCAACTCGATCCGCGCCGTTCCTTTGCGCGGCAAAAATCCGAGAAAGAGAAATCGATCCGACGAGAGCCCAGCCACCGAAAGCGCGGCAGCCACCGCGCTCGGCCCAGGAATCGGAATGACCGGAATGTTTTCCAGCGCGGCCTGCCGCACCAGCTCGGTGCCAGGATCGGAAATACCCGGCGTCCCCGCATCGGTGCAGAGCGCAACCTTGGCACCCGCGCGAAGCCGCGCCAGCAGCGGTTCCGCGCGATCGCGCTCGGCAAATGCGGGCAGACTCGACAACGGCCGTGAGATCCCAAAATGGGTGAGCATGGCGCGCGTGCGGCGCGTGTCTTCGCAGGCGATGAGATCAGCGTCGCGCAGCGTCTCCAGCGCGCGGGCGGTGATGTCACCAAGGTTGCCGATGGGTGTGGCGACGACATAAAGCGGCATCTATTCCACTCCCCCCGTTAGATAGCGCGCGGCACGGCCGCGACTATTCCCCTCACGCACCCCCACCCTGACCCTCCCCCGTCAAAGGGGAGGGAAGGCTTAAGCGGGAAAGAAATCATTGGGGCCATGTAAATCTTAACTCTCCACATCAAAGGCCCCGGGAATATGCTCGCACCGCGCCCCGTTCCGCGCCAAGTGCACCGCCACCACATCAAACCGCAGCGCCCGCTCTGGACCACCTACCGCCGCCAAATAGTCAGTTGCCGCTAACACGATCCGCCGCTGCTTTTTCCGTGTGACAGTCGCCGCCGGCGTGCCCAAGTTGAGCGACCGCCGCGCACGCACTTCCACGAAACAGGTCAGCTCACCCTGCTCCGCAACGAGATCGATTTCGCCGCCGCGGCAGCGGTGATTCTTGGCCACGATGCGGTAACCACGGGACTCCAAAAATCGAGCCGCCGCCCATTCGCCCTCGACACCGGCGTTCATCCCAAGGTTCCGACTTGATCCGCAAGTCCCGGCGGCGGTGCTTCGGTGGTGCGGTGGATCACTTGCGTCCGCGCGGCGAGCGACTTGGCCATGCGCACACCGAGTAACTTCTGCGGCGCCGCGAGCGTCGAAAAGGGATCGTCAAAAAGAAAGGGCACTTTGCGCGCGGCCACCCGCTCCAGCGCGGCGAGCTTGACGGCGAGATAGACGATGTCCTGCGCCATGGGGGCGAGCTCCAGCGCCGGCGTCTCGCCGTGAGACGACAGCACCATGAAGCCCTTCGTCACATCGTAACGCGCGCTCGAGAGCTGCCGCTGACTGAGCGCCGACAGGTAGGCCTCGATGCGTGGCTTGAGCGCCGCAGCCGACTCGACGGGCGTCTGCCCAACCACGCTGGCGCAAATCCGCGCGAGCCCTAGAAACACCGCCGATGCCACCGGCGCGTTGCCAGACTGCGGCTCCAGCGCAGCCTCCGCCGCGCGCAGCTCGCGCTCAATCTCACTGGTCGGCCGCGCGAAGCCGTGCTTGACCACTTCCGTCTCCAGCTCCTTCACGCGCCCGCGCAGCTCGTCCCGCACCTTGGCCAACGAAATGTATTCCGGCGTCGACCGCCCCGCGCGAATCTCTTCCATGATCTGCGCGTGTCGTTTCTTGAGGTTCTCCTTCTCCTCGAAAAGGCCACTGAGCTGATCCGGTGTCCCCATATTGCAAGCCTTGACGGCATCGCGCACCGGATTGCGCTCAGCCACAAAAGCCGCTTCCAGCCGCTGACACCGTTCGGTCACCGCGCGAAGGTGCCGCGAGAGCGTGGCGATCGCCGCGCGCGCATCGATCCAGCGCCACGCCGCAAAAGCCGCAACGCCAAAGCCGATCAGATCGAGCCAGAACAGCAGCCGCTGCTCGAAAAAAATCGCCGCCGCAATTGGCAGCCCGCCCGCCGCCATGCCGGAGAGAAAAACCGGGTCGCGCAGCAGCGGCGCAACGTCCAAATCATCCAGCTCCGACTCGAGCCGCGCCTGCTCCGTCTTGGCTTCTTGAATCCCGCTTTCGTGGCGCGCCTCGAAAGCCTGGTAGTCGCGCGCCCGATCCAGCACGGCCTTGGGAATCGCGGGAAGCTTGTCGAACTTGCGCAACTCTTTTGCGAGCTCCGAAAGCTGCTGCTCCAGCTCGCTGCCTGTTCCCAGTTTTGATTCCAGCTCGCGCAAACGCGACTGCATTCGGTAGAGCTCGTCCTGCCGCTCCTCGTAAACACGCGTCGTGCGAAGCTCCTCGCGAAGCGCGACGGTGCGCGCGCGAAGCGTTGCGCGATCACCAGCCGGCGCTGACCGCCGCGATGGAAGCTCATCGGCGGAAGTCACCGCTACCGCCCGAAAAAGTTCCGCCGACGGCATCCCACAACTGGTCCGCAAAAACTGCAAAATGTCCGCGGTCTCCTCGGAAACCAGCTCGGCCTCGGTGCCAGATTCGTTCATGCGTGACAGCCGCCAAGCGCCACCGAGCTCGCGGTCCAGCCGATATTTTGAAGAATCGCTGCTCTCCACCACGGCCGCCAGTCGACCGGGTACAGCCAAGTCAGCGCTGGTTAGCGACGACTCGCCTGGATAGAGCACCTCTCGCAAAACAGCCACGGCAGGAGCCGAAGGCGCCACGAGCACGGTGTAGCCGCCCGCAAGCGGCTGCTGGACCGCGCCGGAAAACCCACGAACACCCTCGGTGGAAAACGCGAGGAGGCGCACGTAGAACTATGTTGTTGCGGCGGCTTCCACAACGGGTGGCGCGCTGACCTGCTCGGTCACCATGCGGTCATCCTCATTCTTGAGGCGAGCCTTCTTGCCGAACAGATCGCGCAGATAGAAGAGACGGGCGCGGTTCACGGAGCCGTGCGAGACGACTTCGACACGCTCGATGCGCGGGCTAAAGAGCGGGAAAATACGCTCCACGCCAACGCCGTACGAAACCTTGCGCACGGTAAACGTGCTGTGCGAATGCGCCTGGCGAAGGCGGATCACGGTGCCCTCGAAAACCTGGACGCGCTCCTTCTCGCCTTCGCGTATCTTCGAGTGGACCTTGACGCTGTCCCCAGGACGGAACTCGGGGAGGGCCTTTTTGGCCTCCGCTTTGACGTTGCGGCTCTCCACGAGCTCGATGGCCTTGTAACGCATGGCGTTATTCTCCAGACGATGCTGTACGGAAACGCCGTGACGTAGACTTTCTAGGGCTGATTGTCAAGCAAAGCGCGGTCCTCGTCGCTGAGGCCGAGCGCGAGAAACCGGGCCCATAAATCGGGCCGCTGGGCACGGGTGCGCAAGAGGCGTTCGCGCCGGCGCCAGAGGCGAATGCGGGCATGGTCACCCGAAAGCAGAACTTCCGGGACTTTCTCACCACGAAACTCCGGCGGCCGCGTGTAGTGCGGATATTCGAGAAGTCCGTCCGAAAAACTCTCCTCTCCGCTGGAGGCCGCGTTACCGAGAACGCCCGGAACGAGTCGCGCCACGGCGTCCGCGATGCAAAGCGCCGCAAATTCACCGCCGGTGAGGACGAAATCGCCGACGGAGACGAGCTCGTCCACCAGCGGGCGCACACGTTCGTCGACGCCTTCGTAACGACCGCAGACCAGCGTCAGCGCACCCTGCTCTGCCCACCGTATGGCGGTCGCTTGATCGAAGGCACGCCCCTGCGGCGAGAGAAGAACGACAGGCGCCAGCGGGAGTTTCGCGCGTGCGGCTGTGATGGCGCCAGCCAGCGGCTCGGGCTTCATCACCATACCGGCCCCGCCACCGTACGGAACATCGTCGGTGACTCGGTGCTTGCCCTCCGCAAAGTCGCGAATGTCGAGGGCTGAAAACTCCACGCGCCCCGCTGCGGCGGCTTTGCCGAGCACACTTTCGCTCAGCGGGGCAAGCACCATCCGAGGGAAGAGCGTGAGGATGCAGATTTTCACAGCTCGAGGAGACCTTCGGGCGGATCGATCACCATCCGACGAGAAACGGGATCGACACTGAAAATAATTGGAGGGACATAAGGCACCAACACCTCGCGACCGCCGAGTTCGATGCGCAGAAGATCTTGCGCCGCGCCACTCTCGAGCGTCACCACACTGCCGAGCTGCTTTCCCGCGCGGTCAAAAACCGCGAAACCGGCGAGATCCGCTGCATAGACTTCACCGGGGAGCGGCGCTGGCAAGGCATCCCGTTCACACTTAACCGGCAGTCCGCGCAGCGCTTCCGCTGCCGTGCGATCGGCGATGCCTTCGAACCGAACCAAGATCCCCAGGTGAACGCGCTGCTGCTCCGCGATGCGACGCACCACTTCGCCCACGCGCACTTCGTGCGGCAGGCTTTCACATGGAGCGTGGTGGGGAACGATTAGCACGAAGCCGCGCAGCGCATGCGCCCGCGCCACGCGCCCGAGTTCGATCAGGATTGCACTGCCACCGTCGGAGGATTGCGATCGAGCAGCTGCCCGACGGTCTCCGAGGGACGCGCGCCCACGCCGAGCCAGTAGTTCACGCGCTCGACATTCCAGGTCACCTTCTCGGGCTTGAACGCTGGGTCGTACGTCCCCACCGCCTCGATGAAACGCCCGTCACGCGGCATGCGCGAATCGGCCGCAACGACGCGGTAGAAGGGGGCTTTCTTGGCGCCAGCGCGCGTGAGCCGGAGGACAGTAGGCATGCGTAGACTCCTGAAAAGAGGCCGTGAGTACACAATGGCGGCGGGGAAGTCAATCTGCTACAACGCCCGCCGTCATGCACGACAAGCTTCGCGAGATCGAACGCAAATACGAGCGGCTCACCGAGCAGATGGCCGACCCAGCCGTCATCAGCGACAACGCGCGTTTCCAGAAGGTCGGCAAGGAGCGGCACAGCCTGACGGCTTTGGTGGAGACCTACCGCGCCTTTACCCAGGTCGAGCGCGAGCTCAACGATCAGCGCGAAATTTTGCGCGGGGGCGATGCCGAGTTACGCGAGCTGGTGAAGGAAGAGATTCCGGCACTCGAGCGGCGTGTCGCGGAGTTGGAGAGCACGCTCAAGGTTCTTCTGTTGCCCAAAGATCCGAACGACGATCGCAACGTCATTTTGGAAATTCGCGCGGGCGCCGGTGGTGACGAAGCCGGGCTCTTTGCCGCCGAGCTGCTGCGTTCCTATTTGCGCCACGCCGAACGGCGCGGGTGGCGTTTCGAAATGGTGGACAATTCCGAGAGCGGCGCGGGCGGGATCAAGGACGCCACGCTGAGCATCTCGGGCGACGCGGTCTATTCGAATCTTAAATATGAATCCGGCGTGCACCGCGTGCAGCGCGTACCGGCCACCGAAACGCAGGGGCGCATTCACACTTCGACCGTGACCGTTTCGGTGCTTCCGGAGGCCGAGGACATCGACGTTCATCTGGCGGAAGCGGACATCCTCTTCGAAAAATTCCGCTCGACCGGCGCCGGCGGCCAGAGCGTCAACACCACGGACTCCGCTGTGCGGCTCACGCACAAACCGACCGGCGTGATCGTCAAGTGTCAGCAGGAAAAGTCGCAGCAGAAAAACCGCGCGCAGGCCATGAAGATGCTGCGGGCCAAGCTCTTCGAAATCGAAAACGAGAAGCAGCGCAAAGCGCGCGACTCGGCGCGCAAGAGCCAAGTGGGCACCGGCGATCGCAGCGAGAAAATTCGCACCTACAATTTTCCGCAGGACCGGCTAACCGATCATCGCATCCCCTACACCCGCCACAACTTACCGGCGGTGATGGACGGCGATATCGAAGACGTGCTCACCGCTTGCCGCACGCATTTTCAGGCACTCGCGCTCCAAGCGGAAACCCAGGCTGGCGCTGCGTGACCACTTGGACCATCCGTTCGCTTCTGACCTGGGCGCGCGGATATTTTGAAAAGAAAGAGATCGATTCGCCGCGTCTCACCGCGGAAATTCTGATCGCGCACGCGCTCGACCTGCGCCGCGTGCAGCTTTATTTAGATCTCGATCGGCCGCTGGTTCCCGAGGAGCTGGCCAAATTGCGCGCGTTGGTGGAGCGTCGCGCCGCTGGTGAGCCCATGCAGTACATCGCCGGGGCGCTGGAATTTTACGGACGCAAAATCCAGGTCGATCCCCGCTGTTTTATTCCGCGGCCCGAGACGGAACACCTCGTGGAACGCGCGCTCTCCGCGCTCCCGAAGGGGACGCCGGATCTTCGCGCGTTGGAGTTATGCACGGGATCGGGCGCGGTGGCGGCAACGCTGGCCTGCGAGCGGCCGCAAATTTCGATCACCGCGATCGAACTGTCGCCGGAAGCCGCGGCGGTGGCGCGCGCGAACAGTGAACGCTTGGCACCGAACCGTGTCCGAATTCTCGAGGGAGATCTCTTTTCTCCGCTCACGACCGACGAGCGATTTCACGTGATCGTCGCCAACCCGCCCTACCTGCGTCGAACGCAAAAACTTCCGCGGCACATT
>JAHFDP010000095.1 GCA_023248955.1 Deltaproteobacteria bacterium | reverse complement strand
TAATCAAACCTCCGACGGCAGACGGATGGGCCTTTGGGGCCGCGGTGACTTGCTACCACCCGAATCCGAACCTCCTCCACGCATCCGGTCACCGCGGCCCCAAAGGCCCATCCGTCACGCCGTCGGGCTCCGGCCGCCGCCCAGGCAAAAAGTTTCTAAAAAAGGCTTGGCGCGCCAGCGCGTCAGTAAATTGACGCTCCCCAAACCCAGAGCCTATCGTCGATCATTTAGCCTCAACAAAGAAGGACCAAAGTTGGCCCTCCGGCAAGTCCCCTTCGGGAAATACTTCCTCCTCGAACGCATCAACGTCGGAGGCATGGCCGAGGTCTACAAAGCCAAAACGGTCGGCGTCGAGGGCTTCGAAAAAATCGTGGCCATCAAGCGCATCTTGCCGGCCATCGCCGAAGACGACGACTTCATCAAAATGTTCATCGACGAGGCGAAGATCTCCGTTCGTCTCAGCCACGCCAACGTGGTGCAGACCTTCGACCTCGGCAAAATCAACGACACCTACTTCATCGCCATGGAGTACGTGCCAAGCAAAGATCTGCGCTCGATCTTCGAACGGCTGCGACAACGCAAAGAGACGTTGCCGGTCGAGCTCACTTGTTACGCGTTAGCGCGCGTTTGCGAAGGCCTCGACTACGCACACCGCAAAGCCGACACCGCTGGGGCGCCACTCAATATCGTTCACCGCGACGTCTCGCCGCAGAACCTGCTCATTTCTTTCGAGGGCGAGGTCAAGGTTATCGACTTCGGCATCGCCAAAGCCGCGGGGAAAATCACGCAGACGCAAGCCGGCATCCTGAAGGGAAAGTTCGGCTATATGTCGCCCGAACAGGTACGTGGGCAGTCGCTCGATCGGCGCAGCGACATTTTCGCGGTAGGCATCGTGCTCTACGAAATGCTGACCGGCGAGCGACTCTTCACTGGCGATTCTGATTTTTCGATTCTGTCTAAGGTGCGCGCGGCCGTGGTAGCGCCACCGCGTCAACTCAACCCCAACGTGCCGCCGGCGCTGGAGCGCATCTGCCTCAAAGCGCTGGCGCGTGAAGTGGATGAGCGTTACCAGTGGGGAAGCGAGCTGGCGCGCGATCTCAATCTGTGGCTCATTTCGCAGCCGCGGCAATTCGGCCGCGAAGAGCTCTCGGCTTTTGTCCGGCGCCTCTTCCCCGACGACTACGCGCGCGAATCGAAGCTCGCTGCGAACGTTGGGAGCATTGTCGCCAACCTGCCCAAACCAGACACGCTCGCGGGCGTGGTGGCGCGGCCGCCTGAAGATCCCGCGTTCGGGCGACTCGCGGACACCACGCCGCAGCGCCCTTCGCGGCTAGGCGCGACGCCCGTGCGGCAGCAATCACCCCCGCCGCTGCGCGAGGCCGACACCACGTCGGGCGATGCAGTGGCGAGCGCTCCAAATTTACCGACCATCGTCAAACCGCCGCGCGCGCCGGCGGACCCCGCGTTCCTCGGCGACCAAGCCGCCACGCTTCCGCGCGCCAACCGAACGCCGCGGGCCACCATCGTGGCCAACGATCCGGCCGCGCCGGAGGACACCACCGACTCCACGCTTCCGCGCGCGCGGCCTGACTGGATGAAGCGCTGGTGGATCGTGCCCATCGCCATCGCGGCGGCGCTGGGCGGCTTCGCCACCATGAAGTCGCGGGGCTTTCCGCTCGTCGACGGCAGCGGCAAGGGCGCCCTGGTGGTGCAGATTGATCCGGCCGATGCGGTTCTGATTATCGATGGTGTCGAGGTGAAAAGCGCCGCGCTCAAGAATTATCGTGACGTGGTGGATGCGGAGGTCGATCACACGCTCGAAATTCGGCGCGCCGACTACCAGACGCAAGTGCAAACGTTGCGGCTACGGCGCGGCGAGGCCAAGACGCTTTCGTTTCATCTGGCGCGTGCGCAGACCGATCTGGCGCTGCGGGCCACGCCCGACGCGGAGGTCATTCTCGACGGCGTGACGCGCGGCCAAACGCCGCTGGAGTTACCTGTCAGCCGGTCCACGACGCACCAGTTGAGACTCGTGCGGCGCTGCTTCAAGGCCTACGAAGAGGTGCTAACGCCGGGCCGGACCAACGTGGAAGCCGCGCTTGAACCGCTCCCGGGTGTGTGTATTACGTCCGATCACTAAAGAAATACACTCTATCCGCGCACCACCAGCACGTCGCCGATGCGCAAATTCCGCGCTCGCGCGCCATTGAGCCCGTTCAGCTCTTTGATCTGTTCCAGCGACAGCCCGAAGCGTTTGGCGATTCCCCAGAGTGAGTCGCCGTCGCGCACCACGTATTGACCCGGCCCGACCTTGGTGTTGACGCGCTTGCCAGTCCGACGCACGTGCGCTTCCGCTTCCTTGACATTCGAAGCCAGGCCCGTGGACGCCGCGAGGGGAATCGTCACGGTGTGTCCGGGCGGCAAGCGGCCGCGCGCCGAGAGTCCGTTGGCCTTGGCAATGATCGCTGCGGAGACGCCGTACACTGTCGCCAATCGCGCCAGCGAATCGCCGCGCTCCACCACGTGCCGCGCGCTCGCCAACCGCTCGCCTGCCGGCCATTTCGCAATGGCCTCGACGAAGGAAGGCGCGGTTCCCTTCGGCAACTTCACGCGCCACGAACCGGGAGGCGTGCAGGATCGCCGAAGCTCCGGATTGAGCGCCTGCACCGCTTCGACGGTAACGCCAGCGGCCTTGGCAACGACCGCGAGATCGGTCGGGCTATCGACTTCTGCTTCGTCGTAATCGAGCGGCGGCTCGTAAGCGATGTCGTGAAATCCGAAGCGATCCGGATGGCGCGCAATCAACGCCGCGGCGATCAATTTGGGAACGTAGCCTTTGGTCTCGCGACGAAGCACACGGCCTTTGGCGAGATCCCAAAAGTCCTCGGAACGCGCGGTTCGCTCGGCGCGCGCCACTTTTCCGCAACCACCGTTGTAGGCGGCCCACGCCAGATACCAGTCGCCAAACTGCTGGTGCAGCTCCTTCAAGTAGCGGGCGGCGGCGAGCGTGGACTTGAAGGGATCGCGCCGCTCGTCGACCCAAAAATCGCTGCGCAATCCCATCATGCGACCGGTCGGCGCCATGAATTGCCAGAGCCCCGCCGCGCGCACCCACGAGAGCGCGAACGAGGAAAAGCCGCTTTCGATCATCGAGAGATAGACCGTGTCGAGCGGCAATCCCGCGCGCGCGAGCTCACGACGCATCATCGGGAGAAAGCGAGTCGAGCGCGAAAGCCAGCGCGCGAAATGGTCGCGCGCGGCGATTTGAAAAAAGCGCACGTAGAGGACGACGTCCGCGTTCAGCTCGATGGGAATGTCGTACTTGGCGCGCAAGTCCGCGAGAGAAATTCCGTCGAGCTCGGGCAGTGTGGCGGGCGCACCAGGCGCGGGCGCGAACGCCGCAGGCGGCAAACCATCCATCGAATCGCCGAGCGCGCTCAAGAAGTCGGCGCGCAACGGCCCTGTCAGAATCGCCGGCGGCAAGAGCGACCGCGGTGCGCCCGCCAGCCCCGCGTTCAGCTCTTTCTGCCGGAGGTCATCGAGCTCGGCCTTGCCTTGATCGATGGCTCGTTGCGCAGCAGGCGCTTCACCGCCGGACAGCGCGGGGTCAGTCTCAGCGTGCGCACGCGCCGAAGCGAGGAAGAAAAAAAGCGCGAGGCATGCACGCGGGTTCACCTCTTCAGCGTATCGAGCATCGCACCGGTGTCAACGCCGTATTACAAAAGCGATCAGACCGATCACGGCTTAGGCGCGACCATCGGTTGCCCGTGACCAGGGCCAATGATCCGCGGCCGATAAGTTGCAAAATTAAAATGTGGCGAATTCTCCGCTTCGTGACACTGCATGCAGCGGCTTTGCGGAACGTCGACATCCTCGAGATGGGCAGGGGGATCCGCCACGTGCAGGCTTCCCGCGCCGTGGCACGATTCGCACTGCACGTCAGCAAGGCCGAGCGCTTTGGGCTTGTCGATGCGGCACGGGCCAGACGCGCGCTGCCAGCCGACGACATGGCAACCAACGCAATCGAGGCTGAACTGCTTGTTTACTTTTTCGAGTTTGGCGTAGGCGTTGGCGTGCGGCGTGGTTTTCCAAAACGCGTAGGCGTCGGCATGGCATTCACGGCAGCTCTGGGCTCCAACATACGTGGCGGCGTCCTTTTCCTCGACTTGACATTTTGCGGGAAGCGCCTTGGCTGCTTCGATGTTATACATCGTAACCTTGTTGTTATACGCGTCGATCAGGGCGTGCGCGGCCGCTGACTCGGGGAGCCCTTTTTCGAGACGCGTAAAGGTCGCGCGGACCGTAACGCGGTCGACGGGCACCTCTTCCTTCGCGGACGCCGCCATTGCGCGACGTTTTTCCAGATCGGCGATCTTCGCCGCCACGAGCGAACGCAGCGGCTCTTTCGCGCTCGGCAACTTCTCTCGCTCTGCTGCAATCCGCACGTCGAGCGCCTTCAACATCTCCGCGCGCGCGGCTTCGCCACCAAGGAGAATCGCCCCCGGCGAACCCGATGGCGGCAAAACAAAATCGAGCCGCAACAACGATTGTCCGCGTCCCTCGACGGCGAACACGGGAATCGCCGTCTGCGCGATGGCGACATTTTGCTGTTCCTGTGGATCATCCGCATGCCCAGCGAGAATCGCGTCGAAACCGGCCGCGGCCGCAGCGCTCGCCAAGGCTTGCGCACGAGAAACGGAAGCGTGCGCCACCAGCAGCGTGAGTCGCGCATGCCCATCGCGCAACGCCTTGTTCTGCGCAGCCAGCGTGGACGCCTCGGCACCGGTCGCCACACCAACACGCACGCCGCCCGCGTCGTACAAATTCGTGGTCGCCGCGATCGGTAAAAGTTGTTTCGACAGAAAGTCGTCGCCCTCGGCACGATCGCGTTCGCCGATGCTGAGCGCGGTTAGACGTTCGAGCTTCGCGGTTGCCGCCAGCGTTTCTGCTTTCCATTTCGCTTGATCACGTTTGACGTCTGGGATCTTCGCGGACTCGAAAAGAAGATCGCCGCCCTCGAGATAAAGCGCACCCGGGACTTCCGCGCGAACGCGGTCAATGAGCGCCGCCGCACGGTAAACACCGCCGCGCTGATCGGGCGAGCAGCCGCACGGCTCGAGGGCACCGGCGACAGCGGCGGAGAAAAGCACGGTGACGTTGGCCGCGATGTCTGCTTTGGGCGCGTCGCGCGGCGACGTGGCGGCATGGCACGCGGCCAAGAGGAGTGATGACAAAAATGATCGCTTGTATTGCATGTCGACTTTCCGACCTTTTGAAAAGCCGGCGACGGCAACGGCGACGGCCACGGTGATCCGATTCCGTAGATGTTATACACCATGGGCATGCTGCGCCTCGGCCCTCTCGAGTTAAACAACCGCTTCGCGCTGGCCCCGTTGGCCGGCGTGTCGGATTGGCCCTTTCGCCTTCTCTGCCGCGAGCAGGGCGCCAGCATGGTCTGCACCGAGATGGTCTCCAGCCACGGTCTCGTGCATGGCGGCGATCAGACGCTCACCTACATCGAGCGACCGCCCGACGAGCGGCCGTTTCAGGTGCAGATTTTTGGCCAGGATATTCCGGTGCTCGCCGAAGCCGCGCGCATCTTGGTCGAGCACTACGGACCGATCGATCTCATCGACATCAACTTCGGCTGCCCGGTCAAGAAAGTATGCTCGACTGGTGCGGGCGCTGCGTATCTCAAAGAGCCCGCACGGCTCGAAGCCGCGGTGCGCGCGGTGGCCGAGGCGACGCCCGTACCCGTCACGGTCAAACTGCGCGCGGGTTGGGACGACTCGACGCGCAACGTCGTCGATTGCGCCAAAGCGGCGGAGCAAGGCGGCGCGCTCAAGATCGGCGTACATCCGCGAACGCGCGCGCAGTTGTACAACGGCAAATCCGACTGGACGCTCATCGCGCGCGTGAAGGCCGCAGTCGGAATTCAAGTTTGGGGATCAGGCGATCTCTTCACCGCACACGATGCGATGCGCATGCTCGCGGCCACCGGCGCAGACGGCGCGCGCATTGCCCGCGGTGCCTGCGGCTATCCGTGGATTTTTCGCGAACTGATCGCACTCGAACGCGGCGATCCGCTACCCGCGCCGCCCGACGTTGCCGAATGGCGCGCCGCAATCGAACGCCACCTGGATCTGGCGGTGGCGAACCACAGCGGACGCTACAAGCTCGCGGGCGTTGTGCCGACGCGCCATCGGCCGCCGCGCGAAGTGCGCGATCCAGAAGAGAGCGCCATCCGGGAATTGCGCAAGCACCTGCTTTGGTACACGCGCCATCGTCGCGGCGGCTTGGCGTTTCGACGCGTCGCCGATCAGTTGCGCACCGTGGCCAGCGTGCGCGAAGCGCTGGATCGTTTTTTTCCGCTCGACGGATCGGTGCCGATCGAAGTGCGCGGCGAGCCAGAACCGATCAGCGCCGATGTGGCGGAGTCCACGGCATAAATGGAACTGGCGCTCTATTCCGCACTCATCGCCATCGGCTCGTTGGTCGGTGCCAGCATCGCGCTGCGAAGTCCTGCGGGCGCGCACACCGCGGATGTTTTTCTCTCGCTCTCGGCAGGCATCATGATCGGCGCGGTCGGATTCGACATGCTGCCCGAAGCTTTTTCCGCAGCGGGAATTCACGCGGGCTACGCGCTGGTGTCTGGATTCGTCACGCTGCTCCTCCTCGAGCGCTACGTGCTCGTTCACATTTGCGAAGTCCACGAACACGCCGGCCCCAACGGTGGCTGCGACGAACCGGCGCACCGAACCGTCGGTCTGGCCGCTTTTTTCGGACTCTCGTTGCACACCATCACCGACGGTCTTGCGCTCGGCAGCGCACTCGCTATTCCCAAATTGGGACCAACCGTCTTCGCCGCCATCCTCGTCCACAACACGCCGGCTGCTTTTTCGCTGGCGAGCATCTTCCGTGCCGAGCGCCGTACCGTGGCGCAAACGCTCCTGCTTAGCGTCGCCTTCGCGCTGATGGTCCCCGCGGGAGCGCTGCTCTTCTCCTTCGCAAAGCAGCTGCTCGATGGCACGCACGGTCCGCAAATCACCGCACTTACGGTGGCGTTTTCGGCGGGTACTTTTCTGCATGTCGCCTTCAGCGATCTTTTGCCTGACCTCCACCGGCGTGGTGCGCGTAAAATGCAACTCTCGTTCGCGCTCGTGGTGGGCGTCCTCTTGATGGGCGGACTCACCGCGCTCGTGTGACGGGAAGCATGCGGGCGGTCCGAGCGTTCCAGCGTTTGTCCAAAACCATGAGGGTATCGTGAGAGCAGCCACTGAACTTCGCGCCGTCAACGATCTCGTCACGCAAGAAAGTGCTTTCGTCGAACAGATTCTCACCGAAGCCGGACGCGTCATCGTCGGCCAGCGCGCGCTGCTCGATCGCGTGCTGATCGGACTGCTCACCGGCGGTCACGTTTTGCTCGAAGGCGTGCCGGGTCTCGCCAAAACGCTCACGGTGAAAACGATCGCCGACTCCGTGGACGCCGTGTTCAAGCGGATCCAATTCACGCCCGACCTGCTTCCGGCCGATCTCATCGGCACCATGATTTTCAATCAGCAACAAGGCGCCTTCACGGTGCGCACGGGTCCGATTTTCGCGAACCTCATTCTCGCCGACGAGATCAACCGCGCTCCGGCCAAGGTGCAGTCCGCGCTGCTGGAAGCGATGCAGGAGCGGCAGGTCACCATCGGCGACACCACTTACGCGCTGCCTGATCCGTTCCTCGTGTTGGCCACCGAAAATCCTGTCGAGCAAGAGGGAACGTATCCGCTGCCCGAAGCGCAGATCGATCGCTTCATGCTCAAGGTGCTGCTCGACTATCCCACCCGCGCGGAGGAGCGCGCGATCATGGATCGCATGGCCGGCCAGAGTGAAATTCCGGCCGCGCGCAAAGTGGTGTCGACGGCGGACATCGGACGCGCACGCAGCGTCGTCGCGCAGATCTACATCGACGATAAAGTGAAGGACTACATCGTGTCGATGGTCATGGCGACGCGCGATCCCGCGGCGGTCGG
>JAHFDP010000050.1 GCA_023248955.1 Deltaproteobacteria bacterium | reverse complement strand
GGTGAGCGCGAGTCCGCGATACGCATTTCCCGCGAGCGCGATTTTTCCAACACGGCGTTCCGCTGCTTCGATCGTGGCCACGCGCTTGAGATGTCCGAGCGTGTATTGCGGCATGGCGCGCGGATGGCGAAAGACGCGTGCAAAGATCGGCGGTGCATCGATGCCGAGCGCGCGCGAGAGATCTTCGTGCACCGTAGCGATGAGCGCGTCCTCGGGCAGCGCGGCCAAATCCGGATTGTTGGCACCGCCCAATCGCGCCAAGAAGAGCACCGTCCCGCTTGGGGCGCGGCCGTCGTAAATGTTCGACGAGAACGCCGCGCCGAGAATTCGCAAGCCTTGGCCCGCCGGCGCCAGAAACCCATAGCCGTCAAGCGGATGGCGTACCGCTGATCGATTGTAAGCCAAATGTATTACGGCGATTGGAGCGTAGGGAATTGCCGCGGCTGCATCGGCGAGCGCGGCGTCGAGCGGGGCGACGAGCGGAGCGGCGACAAACGCGGGCACGGTCAGCGCGACGCCCGCAGCGGTGAGAGTTTTTACCGCACCAGCTTCCTCGACATATATTTCGAATATATCGCCGCGTTTTTCGATGCGCTTCACGGTTGCGCCGAGATGGAGTGAAGCTCCCGCAGCCTGCCCCAGCGCGTTGGTCAGCTCTTGCATTCCATCTACGAAAGACACGTGCGTCGACAGCGCGCCTGGCCGCGATCGTTCTTCCTTCCACGCGCGCCATGCGGCAACGAGCAGACTGCGATGATCGCGCTCGGCGGCGGCGAGCTTCGGATAGGCGGCGGCCGCGGAGAGCGCTTCGGGATCGCCGGCAAAGAGGCCCGACACGAACGGTGCGATGATCCGATCGGCTGCGTCGCTGCCAAGTCGGCGACGCGCCAGATCCGCAACGCTCTCCTCTTCGCCAAGTCCCGACGGTCCACGCGGAAGAACCAGATCGCCCAGCGCACGTAGTCGTGCGGACCGCGAAAGGACTACGCTGCGCGCGGCAGATAACGGCGAGTCCGGCGCTGGAACGAGTCGACCATCGAGGTAGAGAAAACGCCGCTGTGCGTCGGCGCCACTCCGAATGATTCGCGATTGAAGGTTCAAGCGCGTCAGCAGCGCTTGGACTTCAGGCGACGTGTCCACGAATCCGGCGGGACCGGCTTCGAGGAGAAAATCGCCGTCGCAAATCGAGCGGATCTTTCCGCCCGCACGATCGCTCGATTCAAAAATGATCGCTGCGCGCCCGAGCGCCCGCAATGCTGCGGCGATGGAAAGCCCAGCCACACCGGCGCCGATGACCACGATTGGCGGAGACGAGGACATTGCGTGGCGTACGATTCGCACAAATCCGCGCTGCGAAGAAGTCGCGAGATCAGCGCCGGTCCTCTGCTAGAATCGGCAGCCCTTCGGAGGTTCGTTTGCCGGTCGCCTCGACGTCCAGCCCCGCGCAGCTCCTCCGCTACCGATTCGATGCGCCCGATCAGTTGGAGCGCCACTTTCACGTCATCGATCGCCGCGCGGTTTTCTTCTGGAGCGCAAATTTGGCGACGTTCGCCGAGGGAACGCGCATCTTGCTGGAAATCTCCTTCGCGACGAACGAGCAGAAAAGTACGCTCCGAGGCACGGTGGCGACCCGAGAAACCGGCGCGCTTCCCGGATACTGGGTGGTGTTTCCCTCGGGGTTTCTTCAACGCTGGCGCGAGCAGAGCACGGCCGAGCGACGCCACGGCCGCATCGCTACCGATGTGATGGTGCGCGTGAAAAGGGCAGGGCAGCCAGAACCGATGCTGGGCCGCATATTCGACGTTAGTATGATGGGGATGCGGCTGACGGGCGTCGGTGAGCTCGGCACGGTGGGCAGCGAACTGGAGCTGAGCCTTTTTCTGCCGCCCCGCGGCTGGCCCACGGAGCTCGGTCGCGGGCGCCTGGCGCGGGTGGGCGATCGCGAAGCCGGCATTACGCTTTTGCGCAGCGATCCCGAGTGGCGCAAGGCCTCCACGCGACTTTTCGAAGCGGCACGCGAAGCGTGGCAGCTGACGCGGGAAGTTGCGCACCCGGCGCTGTGTTGCCGAGGGGGCAAAGTGCTCGAACCGGCGCTGCCGCACGCTTTTATGCGAAGGTAAATACATCGACTTTTTTCGGAGGCAACATGAAACGTGTTTCACCCAAGGAAGCCAAAGCGTTGATGGAGGATGGCTGGACCTACCTGGACGTTCGCTCGGAGCCGGAGTTTCAAGCGGGGCATCCGGCAGGAGCGCTGAACATTCCGCTCTTGAACGCCGGGCCGGTGGGGCTTTCGCCCAATCCAGATTTTGTGCGCGTGGTGACCAGCGTGTTCGCCACGGACGCCAAGATCGTGGTGGGCTGCAAGTCGGGTGGCCGATCGCTCAATGCCGCGGGGATTCTCGAGCGGAGCGGCTACGCGAGCATCGTCGATCAGCGCTGCGGATTCGGCGGCGCGCGTGATGCGCAAGGGCAGGTGATCGAGCGTGGCTGGCTCGACGAGAACCTTCCGGTGGAGACGGGCCGTCCGGCGGGGCGCGCTTACGAATATCTCCTCAAGAAGTGAGCACGTTTTCTAAATAATGAATCTCGGTTCACTCAAATGAATACGGATTCATTTTCTGAACGCCGCCTTGGCCGCTACGTGCTCTTGGCGCGCCTGGGATCCGGCGGCATGGCGGAGATTTTCTTGGCGCGGGAAAGTGGCGCCACGCAGCCGCTGGCCATCAAGCGGCTGTTGCCACATCTGGCCGCCGACCCGACGTTCGCGGAGCAGTTTCGGCAGGAGGCGCGTTTTGCGGCGCAGCTTCGCCACCCGCACATCGTCGACATTTTGGAATTCGTCGAAGCCGACGGCGCTGCGTTCCTAGTCATGGAGTACGTTGACGGCAGCACGCTCAAGGATCTTCTGGCGGCAAGTTCCTACCACCACCGCCAGATTCCGGTCGAGGTGGCGGTGGCCATCATGGTCCAGGCTTGTCGCGGGGCGCAGGCTGCGCACGAACTGACCGATTCCGCCGGCGCGCTGCTGGGCCTTGTCCACCGCGACATCTCGCCGCACAACCTGATGGTGAACGACACGGGGCGCGTGAAGCTCCTCGATTTTGGCATCGCCAAGGCCACCGCGCAGGATGAGCTCACACGCACCGGTGGTATTCGAGGCAAGTTGCACTACCTCTCGCCCGAGCAGGTGCGGCAAGAGGCGCTCGATCGCCGCTCCGATGTTTTCGCGCTGGGCATCACGCTGTGGGAGCTTTTGACCGGCGAGCCGCTCTTCAAGCGCGACACCGATCTGTCGACCATGCAGGCCGTGCTTCAAGCGACGTTGCCGAATTTGCGCGCGTCGCGGCCGGACGTCCCCGAGGCGTTGGCGCAAGCTTTGTCGAGCGCGCTCGAGCGAGATCCCGCGCGGCGGACGGCCACGGCGGAGCTTTTTCGCCAGCAGATTTTCGCCGCGGCGAAGGACGCCGGACTCGCTCCGACCGATCGCGCGGTGGCCACGTTCGTGTTGGATGCGCTTGGTGAAACCCATGCCCGCACGCGTGCGAGCATCGCCAAAGCGCTATGTCCGTCGAAAAATCGCCGGGCGAAATGGTCGCGCATGGGTGCGCTCCTCGGGCTCTTGGCGGGAGCGTTGGCACTCGGATTTTTCATGCGCGGCGCGCCCGCCGTGGTGTTGCAGGGTGAACCGCTCACCATCGGTCTGCCCCCGACGCTCGATGCCGCAGTCGTGCTCGACGAGTATGAGCCGTGGCGTCGCTACCTCGAGCGCCACACGGGACGCCCGATCCACTTGATCGTCGCCAAGACCTACGCGGAGTTGGCGGAGCGTCTCACCTCTGGGCAAATTCCCTACGCTTCGCTGCCGCCCTATCTTTACGTCCGCACGCGCGCTCAGCACGATCACATCGAACCGTTGGCGATGGAGCTCTTCGAGGGCAGCACGGGCGATTCGGGCGTGCTCCTCGTGCTGGAGTCATCGCCAATCAATTCGGTGTCGGAGGTCAAGGGACGGCGCTTCTGCTACAGCGATCCCAATTCCACCACCGGCTATGTGTTCCCGCGCGCTGCGCTGCGCGCGGCGGGCGTCGATCCCGATCACGATTTGGCCGGCGTGCGTTTTTCCGGAAATCATCTCGAGGTGCTGCGCGATCTCAACGCCGGTCTCTGCGACGCCGGCGCGACTTACAGCAGCGCCTACCGCACCGCCGATCGCGCGGGAATCTCCGTGGGTCGCATGCGCGTCCTCGCCGTGACGGGTCGCTCGCCCAACGACGCGGTTTGTGCGGGGGCGTCGGCGCGACCCGAGGATTCCGCGCTCCTCAAACGCGCGTTGCTGGCCTTCAACCCCGAGCGTGATCTGGGCGTTCCGCTTCTCGGAAAAGTCGAACGGGTCAGCGGATTCGTTGCCGTGGACGACTCGAGTTATACTGCTCTGCGCAAGGCATTACGGGAGTGAAGCGCGGCATTGCGCCGGGGGAACGTTGCCGATACTGGACAAGTACCTTGAGGCGATGTCCAAACAGCGCGGCGAGGCGCTTGTTTTCAAGAGCGGTACGGCCGTAGAGCTTCTGGTGGGTGGCGCGTCGAAGACGATTTCCGCGCGGCCGGTGAACACCGAACAATTGCTGAGTCTGCTCGCGGAGGCCCTAGGCGCCGAGACGGTACAGCGCATGAATGGCGCAGGCGGCGATTTTCGCTATCAAAGTCCATTCGGCAGCGTGGCGTTGCGGGTGACCCGGCCCGAGGGCGCGATGGCCATTCGTGTGCAACGCGCGGATGGCGATGTGGCGGGGCTGGCCGCGCTGCTGTCGGCCTCCGCGCCCGTGCCGCCTCCGCCGCCACTTCCGACGCCGCCCAAAGCGGTCGCGCGCGTCGGCGCGATTCGGCACATCGATGAACTTTTTCACCAGATGATCGATCTCAACGCATCGGATCTTCATTTGAAGGCGGGAAAGATTCCCACCGTTCGCGTCGATGGAAAAATGATTCCGATGCCAGGCCGCGCGGCGCTTGACGGGGAGACCATCAACCGCATCGTGCACGGCATCATGCCCGAGCGCAGTCAGCAGGAGTTTAGCCAGACCAACGACGGCGATTTTGCACACGAGGTGGGTGGGCGCGCGCGCATGCGCTGCAACGTGTTCCGCGATTTGGCCGGGGTGGCGGCGGCGTTTCGGCAGGTTCCCGTGAAAATTCCCACCGTCGAAGAGTTGGGCTTGCCGTCGTCGGTAATGAAATTTTGCGAGCTTCACAAAGGCCTCGTGGTGGTGACCGGCCCAACCGGCAGCGGCAAGTCCACGACGCTCGCGGCGATGGTGAATTGGATCAACGCGCAGCGCGACGGCCACCTCATCACCATCGAAGATCCGATCGAGTTCGTGCACAGCGACAAACGTTGCCACATCAACCAGCGCGAAATCGGTGCGCACACGCGCAGCTTCAAGAACGCGCTGCGGGCGGCGCTGCGTGAGGATCCTGACATCGTGATGGTCGGCGAGCTGCGCGATCTGGAAACCGCGGCCATGGCTATCGAGACGGCGGAGACCGGACACCTGGTGTTCGGGACGCTGCACACCAACACGGCGTCGTCGGCGGTGGATCGGCTCATCGATCAATATCCGGCCGATCAGCAGTCGCAGATTCGCGCCATGCTTTCCGACGCGCTCAAGGGCGTGGTGGCGCAAACGCTCTTGCCAAAAAAGGGCGGAGGGCGCGTTGCGGTGTTGGAAGTGCTGACGGTGATTCCCCCGGTGGTGAACCTGATCCGCGAGGGAAAGACGTTTCAGATTCCATCGCTGATGCAGATGAACCGCAACGCCGGCATGCTGACGTTTAGCGACTCGCTTTTCGAAGCGGTGAAGAGCGGGCAGATCGAAGCGCAAGTCGCCTATGAGCGCGCGCCGGATCGGAAGGAATTTGGCGCGTTGCTGACGCAGGGCGGGTTTCGCGGACCGTGGCGTGAAGATCAAAAGAAGGCGGAGCGATAGGGCTAATCCTTTCGGACGCCAAAGGCGGCCGCGGCGCGGAGTCGCGCCGAAGCAAGGTGGGGTCCCCGGCGAGCTTCGTTTGACGGGGAGGGGCGGCGAGCCCCTTCCAGACGGCTAGGCTCCTAGAAATGACCGCCGCATTTATGCGGCGAACTTCTGACTTAAGGAGACTAGCTGCGAACGCGCGGTCTTCGCAAAGCTTGCGCCGCTCTCACGCTCAGTGCACATTCGCTGCCGCTATGGCGCTCTCTCGCGAAACCCAAATCGGTCTTCTTTCCCGCATGCTTTTGGTCCGCCGCTTCGAGGAGCGGGCCGGCCAGCAGTATGGGCTCGGCAAGATCAACGGCTTCTGCCATCTCTACATCGGCCAAGAAGCAGTCGCCGTCGGCTGCCTAACCGCGCTCGACAAAGACGACTACGCCATCAGCGGCTACCGCGAGCATGGCCACGCGCTGGTGCGCGGCGTTCCTCCCGGAGCGGTGATGGCGGAACTTTTCGGTAAGGCCACCGGCACCTCGCGCGGCAAGGGCGGTTCGATGCACATCATGTCCGCGGAGCATCGGTTCCTCGGAGGCTACGGAATCGTCGGCGGGCAAGTTCCGCTCGGGCTTGGCTATGCGTTCGCGTCGAAGTACCGCGGCGATAGCACGGTGGTGCAGGCCTTTCTCGGCGACGCGGCGGTGAATCAGGGCGTCTATTACGAGTCGCTCAACATGGCCGCGCTGTGGAATTTGCCGCTGATCTGCATCATCGAAAACAACGGCTACGGCATGGGCACGGCGGTGGCGCGCGCGAGTGCGGTGACCGAGCTGTACAAAAAATCGGAAGGCCTCGGCGTGCACAGCGAGTGGGTGGATGGCATGGATGTCATCAAGGTGCGCGAAGCCGCGGAGCGCTTGGTCGAGCGCGCGCGCGAGGAATCGAAGCCTGCGGTTCTGGAGTGCCGCACCTACCGTTTTCGCGGCCACTCGATGGCGGACCCGGCGACCTACCGCACGAAGGAAGAGCTCGAGGCGTACCGTAAGCAGGACCCGGTGCTTTCGCTGCGCGATCGTTTGAAAATAACCGAGGACAAGTGGAAGGCTATGGAAGCCGAAGTGAAGGCCGTGGTTGACGCATCGGTGAAGTTCGCCGACGAGTCGCCCGAGCCCGATGCGTCGGAGCTGATGCAATACATTCATCCTACAAACGATAACAACGCTCCGGAGCGCGCCTAATGGCCGTCATCGCTTACCGTGAGGCCATCGCGCAGGCGCTTCGCGAAGAGATGGAGCGCGATGATCGTGTTTTTCTGATGGGCGAAGAGGTCGCGCTTTACCAGGGCGCGTTCAAGTGTAGCCAAGGACTTTACGAGCGTTTCGGCGAGAAGCGCGTGATTGATGCGCCGATCAGCGAAGCCGGATTTGCGGGGCTGGGCGTGGGCGCGGCGATGGCGGGGCTGCGGCCGGTCATTGAATTCATGACCATGAACTTCGCTGTGCTGGCGCTCGATCAGGTGATCAACAACGCGGCGAAAATCTATTCGATGAGCGCGGGACAGTTCCGCTGCCCAGCGGTCTTTCGCGGTCCGGGCGGCGCGGCGCACCAACTCGGCGCGCAGCATTCGCAATGTCTGGAGGCGCAGTACGCGCACATTCCCGGATTGAAAGTGGTGATGCCGGCCACGCCGCGCGACGTGAAGGGGCTTTTGAAGAGCGCCATTCGCGATGAGAGCCCGGTGATCTGCATCGAGGGTGAGACGCTGTACGGACTCAAAGGCGACGTTCCAGATAACGAATATATTATTCCCATTGGCGAGGCCGAGGTGAAACGGGAGGGTAAGGACGTCACGCTCGTCACCTGGTCAAAGATGGTTTACGCCACGCTGGATGCGGCTGAGCTGCTAGCCAAAGAAGGGATCGACGCGGAAGTGATCGACCTGCGCACCGTGCGGCCGGTCGACAAAGCAGCGATTTTGACGTCGGTGGCGAAGACGAATCGCTGCGTGGTTATCGAGGAAGGTTGGCCGTGGGCCGGTGTTGGCGCAAGCGTGGCGGCGCTGGTGTCGACGACGGGATTCGACGATCTCGACGCACCGGTCGAGCGCGTGCACGGGATCGATGGACCGATGCCTTATGCGAAGAGTCTGGAACATCTCGCGCTGCCCACGGCGGAAACGATCGCCGCCGCGGCGAAACGCGCCTGTTATCGTGAATAGAGGATTTTAAATGGCTACGCCAATTTTGATGCCCAAACTGTCTGACGAAATGGCCGAGGGGACCATTCGGCACTGGAAGAAAAAAGAAGGTGAGCGCGTCGAGCCGGGAGAGGCGATCGCCGAGGTGGAGACCAGCAAGGCCAACCTCGATGTGGAGTCGATTGACGGAGGCGTGCTCTTGAAGCAGTTGGCGAAGGAAGGGCAGACGGTCAAAATTGGTGTGGCGATTGCGGTGATTGGCGAGGCGGGGGAATCGGTGGAGGGGATGGTGGCGGGAATGTCGCCGTCGCCGTCAACGACCACGTCAGCGTCAACGGCAGCCGCAGCCGTAGCCGCAAAGGCAACGGAGACGATGATGCGGCAGGGTGTGCGAAATGCGAATCATGACGTGACGCCCGGTCGGGTGAAAGCGTCGCCGTTGGCGCGGCGGATTGCACGTGAGCGCGGTGTCGACATTACGCGCGTGCAAGGCTCCGGTCCGAGTGGGCGGATTATTCGCGCGGACGTGGATCAGGAGATCGGTGGCAAAACCGCGCCCACGGCGGCTGCGGTCGATCGCGAGGTTGAGCTATCGCAGATGCGCAAGGCCATCGCCAAGCGGATGACCGAGTCGAAGCCGGGCGTGCCGCACTTTTATTTGACCGCTGACATCGACATGGCGCGCGCCATGGATCTGCGCGCGCAACTCAAGGAGATAGGCACGCAGGCGAGTGTGAACGATCTCGTGCTGCGCGCTTGCGTCGTCGCGCTGGGGAAGCATCCGCAGGTGAATGCCAGCTACCGCGGCGAGACGTTTTTCATTTCGGGGGCGGTGCACCTCGGCGTGGCCGTGGCCATTGACGAGGGTTTGATCACGCCGGTGATTCGCGATGCGCAGCGAAAATCGATTGCCCAGCTTGGAACCGAAGCGCGTGAGCTGGCCGAGCAGGCGCGCGCGCGCAAGCTCAAACCGGCGCAGTACGAGGGCGGAACCTTCACCGTGTCGAACCTTGGCATGTTCGGCATTCGTGAATTTTCGGCCATCATCAATCCGCCGCAAGCCGCGATTCTCGCCGTGGGCGCGGTGGAGAAACGGGCCGTTGTCGTCGGCGACGCGCTCACCGTGGGCACGCGCATGACCGTTACGCTCTCGGGCGATCACCGCGTGATCGATGGCGCGACCGGCGCGAAATTTTTGCAAACGCTTCGCGAGTCGCTCGAGCAACCGCTGCGGATGGTGCTGTAGCGATGGGCATTCTCGACGACATCAAGCCGCCTCAAAAAAAGCATCGGCCGATTTCCTGGTCACACACACCCGAGCTCATTCACGTCGAATGGGACGACAAGAAGGCCTACGCCTACGCCGCGCGCGCGCTGCGGCTGGCCTGTCCCTGCGCGGGTTGCGTCGATGAGTGGTCGGGAAAGCGCACCATCAACGAAGCGGCGGTGCCCGCGGATCTGCGCATCGCCGGCCTCACCGAGAGTGGCCGTTACGCGCTGGCGCTTGCCTTCAGCGACCAGCACGCAACGGGTATCTACTCGTGGGACTACTTGCGAACGTTGATGGAAACCTGGACGCGCTAGTTTTTAAAACGCGTAGCTGAGCGTCGCGCGCGTGGCCAGATTTCCGCTGGCGCCAGAGACGAAATTCGGTCCGCGGAAAAAGAATTGCGGATCGAACAGCAAGTCGGCCACCAGGCCGCTGTACTTCACGCCAAAGCCAACGAACCCCGCCCAACCCGCTACGCCCTCGTTGATACCGAGGTCGCCGAACGTCTGCGCGTCTTTCGAATTGCCGCTGGTGTTCGGATCGTCGAGCGACTTGTCTCCGGACTTGTAGAGCACGTCCTTGCGCACGCCGCCGCGGAACACGAGCCAATCGTTGAGCTGCGCCTCGAGGCCCATGCGCACCGAGGGCGCCATCCAGATCCAGGTCGATTCACCGAGCGTCACGTTGTTGGTTGGGCCGCCATTCTTGAGATTGATTTTGGCGCTGGCACCGGAGTAGGCGAACCCCACGCCAACCGAGCCCCAGAAGTTCACGCGGTCGGTGGCCTTGAGCTTGCCGCCCGCAAGAAACACCAAGGTGTGGTTGGTCATCGAGTGATCGCGTGCTTCCGCTGCTGGAAGATCGGTGTGCTTGGGGCTGCCGAACGGCCCGAGGAGCGAATCTTCGCGAAGCGAAAAGGACTGGACGGCGTATTTGAAGCCGGGAACGAAGGTCCAGTAGGG
Source organism: Deltaproteobacteria bacterium (assembly GCA_023248955.1). Classification (GTDB taxonomy): domain Bacteria; phylum Myxococcota; class Myxococcia; order Myxococcales; family JAHFDP01; genus JAHFDP01. The sequence continues at coordinate 22,204 of JAHFDP010000050.1, read as the reverse complement.
GCTCACTTTCATGCGGTAGCGCGCAGTGAGATCAGCGCCGTTGCCGAGGCCGAGCGTGCCGTTCACGAATTGGCTCTGGCCGTCGAGCGTGTAGTCGGCGCCGAAGTGCTGAATTTCGAGTTTGGTGTCGAAGCCGTCGTCGTCCTTGCCGCCGCTGGAGAGGCCCATCGACAAACGAACTTCGCGCGCGGTGAAGCTGTCGGGATCGCGCTTGGCCTTGGTGTCGACCGCGGTAGCGCCGTCGCTGCCGTAGGAGAGATGCACGGCGCCGGCGAGCGTTTCACCGAGGAGGTAGCTGGCGAAGACGTCGTATTTTCGCTCGGGACTGCCGGTGGCAAGGCCGGCCAGCGTGGCCAGCGTTTCGAACTTGCCCTTGTTGGCGTCGGCCGGGAAGTGGCTTACCGAGGTGAAGAAGTTTCCGACGGTGCTGTCGGTGTAGTCGCTGGTCCACACGCCGAGCGTCAGCTTCTGGCCCATGCGGAGGAAGGCGCCGCCACCGGCGGTCTGCTGGAGTTGGCTGAGTTGAGACGTGGTGGCTGGCGGCGCTCCGGCGACCGGGCCGGCGGTCGTGCCGTTGGGGGCGATGTTGCTGGCCAGATCCAATGAAAAGTATTGACCGTTCCGCGAAACTGCGGCGGGGAAGAGGAAGACGTTCGATTCATCCTCGATGAAAAAGTTTTGATCGCCAAGCGAAACGACGCGCGTGGGCGTGGCGAAGGCGATGGCAGGGAAGAGCAGTGCGAGCGAAATCTTGCGGAACATTTCGGATCCTTTCGTTAAGAGAAACGTGGGCGCGGCCTAACACTCGCGGTTTCGCATTGGCAAGACGCGGTTCGTCACACGCGACGCTTTCGTTGGGCGATTGACACGATGCGTTGACGGCCCTAGCGTCGCGCGCTCACGTCTTGGGAGGTGTTCGTGTCCACTCGCCGCGTCGCTGTCGTTGCTGGTCTGCGCACACCGTTCGTGAAGTCGGGTGGACCTTTCGCCGAGCTGTCCGGGCTCGAGTTGGGGTGCATCGTGGTGTCCGAGCTTATGCAGCGTGCCGAGCTGAGGCCGACCGAGGTCGATGAGTTGGTTTACGGTCAGGTCATTCCCTCCGCACTGACGGCGAACATCGCGCGCGAAATCGTGTTGACCAGCGGTCTCGATCGCCGGACGCGTGCACACTCAGTATCGCTCGCCTGCGCAACGGCAATTCAAGCCATGACGAATGCCGCGCAAAGCATCATGCTCGGATTTTCAGAGAGCGCGATCGCCGGTGGCGCGGAGTGTTTGTCGGATGTTCCGATTGCGGTGTCGCGGCCGCTGGCGCGCGCGATCGTCGGGGCTTCGAAAGGGCGATCGCTGAAAGCGAAGTTGGGCGCGTTTGCCGGCGTGAAGGGCCGTGATCTTCTTCCGGTGCCGCCAGCGTTGGCCGAGCCGACGACGGGCCTCACCATGGGCGAGAGCGGCGAGAAGATGGCCAAGGAGAATGGCATCTCCCGCGAAGCGCAAGACGTGCTGGCGCATCGATCGCACACCAACGCGGCGGCGGCTTGGGCCGCGGGAAAATACGCGGATGAGGTGATGACCGTGCACGTGCCTCCTAAATTTTCCACGCACGTGAAGGAAGACAACATCGTACGCAAGGATTCGGAGTTGGCGAGCTACGGCAAATTGCCGCCGGTGTTCGATCGCAAATATGGAACGATCACCGCCGGAAATGCGTCTCCGCTGACGGATGGCGCGAGCGCGCTGCTCTTGATGAGCGAAGAGCGCGCCAAAGCGGAAGGCCGCACGCCGCTTGGTTTTCTGAAGAGCTACGCATACGCCGCGGTCGATCCCGCGTGGCAGCTTTTGCAAGCACCGCCGCTGGCTGCGCCGATCGCGCTGGCCCGTGCAGGACTTTCACTTGCCGAGATGGATTTGGTGGAGATGCACGAAGCGTTTGCCGCGCAAGTGCTCTCCAACGTGCAGGCGATGGCCTCGCAAAAATTTTACGATGAGCGCATGCTTGGCACGCGCGCGCCCGGCGAAGTGGATCCGGAGAAGCTCAACGTGAATGGCGGATCGATTGCGCTCGGGCATCCGTTTGCGGCGACCGGCGCTCGCATGGTGATGACGGCCCTCAACGAACTGAAACGGCGCGGTGGACAGTTCGCGTTGCTGACGGTCTGCGCGGCGGGCGGATTTGGTGCGGCAGTGGTGGTGGAACGGAATTAGGGAGCAAGTAGCGCGTGATTCCCCTGCCCCGTGACGAGGGGAGGGTCAGTGCTATTCCCCTCCCCCATGACGGGGGAGGGTTAGGGTGGGGGTGAACGTCATTTCACTTGGCATCGCCGCTAGCCCTCCCCCCGCAGAGGGGGAGGGGATATCAAGGCCATGACAACAACCGGAGAACGCATGTCAGCAAACGAATCCGCCATCTACCGTGTCGACATCGACGACGGCGTCGCCGTCATCACCATGGATCTTCCCGGCGAGAGCGTGAACAAACTTTCGCCGCGTTCTGCTGCGGAGCTCGAGCGCGTTTGGGACACGGTGGAAGCGGATGCAAGCGTTCGCGCGGTCGTCTTCATCTCCGGCAAACCGGACAATTTTCTCGCCGGCGCCGATCTCGAAATGTTCGCCGGCATGAAGAGCGCCGACGAGGCGATGGCCATGGTGCGCGTGGCCCAGAAACAAACCTTGCGAATCGAAGCCTCGAAGAAACCCGTGGTCGCCGCGATCAACGGCGCCGCGCTGGGCGGCGGTTGCGAATTGGTGCTGGCTTGCCACTACCGAATTTGCACCGACGACCCCAAGACGATGCTGGGCCAGCCCGAGGTGATGGTGGGCCTCTTGCCCGCGGCGGGTGGGACGCAACGCCTGCCGCGGCTCATCGGCATCGCCGACGCACTTGATCTTTTGTTAACTGGGAAAAATGTGCGGCCGGCCAAGGCCAAGAAGCTTGGACTGGTCGATGAAGTGGTCCCGCGGCCGATTTTGCTGGCCATCGCCAAGCAGCGTGCGCGCGCGCTCGCGGATGGATCGCTCACGCTCGACCGCGGATTTAAATCGCGGCTCTCCAAAAATCCTTTCGACCCTAAGCTTTTGGCGCAAGCTGCGCTGGAGGAGACGCCGATCGGTCGCAGCGTGATGTGGCGCAAAGCCAGAACGTCGGTCATGAAAAAGACACGCGGTCACTATCCCGCGCCGTTGGCGGTGCTGGAAGCAGTGCGTGCGGGTGTCGAGAAAGGCAACGCGCGCGGCTACGATGTGGAGGCGCAGCGTTTTGGCGAGCTGATCGTTGGCGACGTGGCGCAGCGGCTTATCGGAATTTTTTTCGCCACCAACGAATTGAAAAAAGATTCTGGTGTCGCGCCGGGCGTGAAGGCGCGGTCCGTGAAGAAGCTCGGCGTGATCGGCGGCGGGCTGATGGGCGGCGGCATCGCGGCGGTCTCGGCGGACAATGGCTACGCGGTGCGATTGAAAGACAAAGACGACGACGGCGTGGGGCGCGGGCTGGCCGCGGTGCGCGCGGTGTTCGATGAGCGCGTGAAGAAGCGTCAGGTCACGCGGCTCGCCGCGCAGCAGAAGCTCGCGTTGGTGACTGGCACGACCGATACCAGCGGATTTGGAACGTGCGAGGTGATCATCGAAGCCGTCTTCGAGGATCTCGAGCTGAAGCGGCGCGTGTTGCGCGAAACGGAAATGGCGACGCGGCCAGGAACGGTCTTCGCGTCGAATACGAGCTCGCTGCCGATTGGCGAATTGCAGCAGGCCGCGGGGCGTCCCGAGAGCGTGGTGGGCATGCACTACTTTTCGCCGGTCCACAAAATGCCGCTGCTCGAAGTGATCACCACGCCGAAGACCGCGCCGGAAGCGGTGGCTACCGCGGTCGCTGTCGGCAAGCGTCAGGGCAAGACGGTGATCGTCGTGAATGACGGCGCCGGTTTTTACACTACGCGGATTCTCGCGCCCTACATGAACGAAGCCGCGTTTCTCCTCGCTGAAGGTGCGCGAATCGAAACGCTGGACCGCGCGCTGACGGACTTCGGCTGGCCGGTGGGGCCGATCACGTTGCTCGATGAAGTGGGAATCGACGTTGGTCACAAGGTGAGCAAAGTGATGCACCACGCGTTCGGTTCACGCTTGGCGCCGCCGGCTGGTTTGGAAAAACTGGTCACGGAAGGACGGCTCGGTCGCAAGGCCAAAAAGGGTTTTTACCTCTATGAAAAGGGTCGAAAAGCAGGCGTCGACGAAAGTGTCTACGCCACGCTGGGCGCGGGTCCGCGCCAAGATTTCGAGGCGGCCCAAATGGCTGAGCGATGCACGTTGCAGTTCGTGAACGAGGCTGCGCACTGTCTGGGCGAAGGGATTTTGCGTTCGCCGCGCGACGGTGACGTGGGCGCGCTTTTTGGACTCGGATTTCCACCGTATCTGGGCGGACCGTTTCGGTACGTCGACGCACAGGGTGCGGACGCGATCGTGCAACGGCTCGAGGGACTGGAGCAGAAACATGGTGCGCGCTTCAAGTCGGCGCCGTTGCTGGTGGAGAACGCGCGGAACGGAAAGCGTTTTTACTGATTCGCGTCTTGATCTTTTGTCATGGCCGGGCTTGACCCGGCCATCCACATGGTGGTTGCCAGTTCGCTTCCCGTGGATGGCCGGCTCTGCGGCCGGCCATGACAATCGCTTTCAAAGGATTCCCAGGTGCCCTTTCCCGCGCTTCGTCATCGCGACTTCACGCGACTCTGGCTCGCGCTTGGCCTCTCCCAGCTGGGCACGCAGGTGCAGTCCGCCGCGTTGGCGTGGCAACTTTACGAGTTGACAAAAAGTCCATTATTGCTCGGCGGCCTGGGTCTCGTCCGCACGGTGCCGCTCGTGCTCTGCGCGCTGTTCGCGGGCGTGGTGGCCGATGCGGTGGACCGACGGCGGCTGCTCATCGCCACGCAGTCCGTCATGCTGCTCATCTCCGCGGCACTCGCCGCGTTGACGATGCTTGGCCAGATCTCCGCGCCGTCGATCTACGTGCTCGTTGCGCTCGGCGGCGCGGCTTCGGCATTCGACGATCCTGCGCGGCAAGCGCTGGTTGCCGGACTCGTGCCCGTCGAATCGCTGGGCAACGCCATGAGCCTCAACGCCATCGCATTCCAACTCGCGTCGGTGTTCGGTCCCGCGGTGGCAGGACTTCTCCTTGCTTCCTCGACGCCGCACGGTGCGGCGATTTGCTACGTGCTCAACGCCGTGAGTTTTGCACTGCCGATCGCTGCGCTTCTCCTCTACACACCGCGACCGCTTCCACCGTCACCGCCACCGAGTTGGAATACAGAGAGGGGGCACGCATCCCTTCCTCCGGTCGGCAAAGCCGCCCGGCTCCTCCCCGCGGTTCGCGAAGGGATCTCCTTCGTGCGCCGGCAGCCGGTGCTCTGGTCGATGATGTGGATGGACGCCATCGCCACATTTTTCGCGGGCTCGCTTTTGCTGCTTCCTATCTTCGCCAGCGATCTGCTCGGTACGGGCGCGCGCGGTTACGGACTTCTTGTTGCCGCACCGAGCGCCGGCGCCGCCATCGCCGCTGCCATGATGGCCGCGAGGCAGCCCGTTCGTCGTGCGGGCGCCACGGTTCTCGGAAGCATTGTCGTTTACGGCCTGGCCACGACATTCTTCGGTATGAGCCGATCGTTTCCGTTGGCGCTTCTGTTGCTCGCGATCGCTGGCGCGGCCGATACCGTGTCGATGGTGGTGCGCCAGACCGTGCGCAACAAGCTCACGCCGGACGCGCTGCGCGGCCGGATGGTTTCCATCAACATGATCTTTTTCATCGGCGGTCCGCAGATGGGCGAAGCCGAGGCGGGCCTTGTGGCGCAGGCGTTTGGACCGCGCATCAGCGTGGCGTCTGGAGGCGTGGCGTGTGTTGTCGCGGCGCTTGTCGCGGCGGTGGTGATGCCGGCGTTGGTGAAGTTTCGCGACGAGTAAAATTGATTTAATCCACCTTCACCGTCGTTTTCATCTCTTGGCCCGAGGCGAGGTCGCGCGCCGATAACGTGAGCATCCCATCCACGCTTACGTCGAACAGAATCTCGATCTGCGTGCTACCCGCTGGCCCCGGACGAATTCCCGAAAAAAGAAAGTCGCCGAGCAACTCGTTCTTGGCGACTTTTCCATGCTCCCTTGACCGCGGCGATCGGATAGCTCACGAGTCTGCGCATCGCCGCGACGACGTCACTCTTCGCTGAGCGGCCAATCAGACGCTTGGCGCCATAAGTGGTGTTGGTGGGATTGAGCTGCCACTGCCGCTTCGCCTCTTGCCCCACGAGCTCGCGGCCTTTCATCGATGGCGAAAATCGAGGGAATGGTGAAGTCGCCGCCTTTGTAAGGGATGAGCTTCACCGCGCCACCTTCCACCACAGCGGCGCAGGAATTCGTGGTTCCGAGATCGATTTCGATGATGGGCGTGTCCGGCACTTGAGGAGTACAATTAGACCATGGAAACGGCCAAAGCAGCGCTTACGGCGATCGGCAGCGGCATTCAAAAAAGTTTCATCGAAGGCCGCACCATCCTCTCGTTCGATGAATACCTGGCTGGTTTTTTCGAGCACCCGCGCGCCTTCGCGCGATCGGCAGCGCAGTATCTGCGCGACTGCTTCGACGCGTATGGCGCCGATGAAGTGCAGCTGCCGCAAGGCAAGATGCGGCGGTTTCGAATTTTCGATCGCGGGCAAGATTCGGCCTCCGGTGAAGGTCCGGTGTTCGGTCAGGAGACCGCGCAAAACGCCATCTATCGGTTGCTCGGCAACTTCGTTCGCTCGGGGCGCAGCAATAAGTTGGTCCTGCTCCACGGTCCAAACGGTTCGGCGAAGACGTCGCTCATCGCGGGCATCGCGCGCGCGCTCGAAGACTATTCGCGTGCCGCGGACGGCGCGCTTTATCGCTTCAATTGGCTTTTCCCCTCGGAGAAAATCGCCAAAAGCTCGCTCGGCTTCACCGGCAAAGAGGGCGCCGAGCCGATGGAGAGTTATGCGCATCTCGATGGAACGCAGATCGATGCGCGCCTGGTTTGCGAGCTCAAAGATCATCCGCTGTTTCTGATTCCCGTCGCGGAACGGCGCGAGCTCCTCGAGAAACATTGCGATCCGGCGCAGCGCGGCGGCGACGGTGGATTTATTTTGTCGGATTATCTGCTCTACGGCGAGCTGTGCCAAAAGTGCCGCGCGATTTACGGCGCGCTCCTTGCGAGCTGCAACGGCGACTACGTGAAGCTGTTGCGCCACGTGCAGGTCGAGCGCTTTTATGCGTCGAGTCGCTACCAGCAGGCCGCGGTTTCCATCGAGCCGCAGCTGGCTGTCGATGCGGAGCTGCGGCAGGTCACCGCGGATCGATCGCATGCGTCGTTGCCCGCTGCGTTGCAGAACCTGACGCTGTTCGAGCCGGTTGGTCCGTTGCCGAATGGAAATCGCGGGCTCATCGAGTACAGCGATCTGCTCAAGCGTCCGCTGGAAGCGTTCAAGTATCTTCTCTCCACGAGCGAGTCGGGGCGCGCCATGGTGGGGCCAACGTTGCTCCATCTCGACGCCGTGCTCATTGCCACCAGCAACGAAAAGCATTTGCAGGCGTTCAAGGAGCTGCCAGATTTCGCCTCGTTCAAGGGCCGCATTGAGTTGGTGCGCGTGCCCTATCTACGTCGATACTCAGTGGAGAAGCGCATTTACGACGCGCAGGTGACGCGCGCTTCGATCGGCAAACACATCGCGCCGTATGCCACGTCGGTGGCGGCGATGTGGGCGGTGCTGACGCGTCTGAAGAAGCCGTTGCCGGAGCGTTACAAAGGCGAGCTGCGCGAGTTGGTGGACGGGCTCACACCGTTCGAAAAACTTGGGCTCTACGACACCGGCGAAGCGCCCGATCGCCTGGCTGGTGCGCAGGCCAAGGAGCTGAAGAAACACCTGCCCGATCTCTTCAACGAGTCGGACACGTATCCGAATTACGAGGGGCGACTCGGTGCGAGCGCGCGTGAAATCAAGAGCGCGATTTACTATGCCGCGCAGAATGCTGATCACGCTTGCCTCACTCCGCTGGCGGTTTTGGAGGAGCTCGGAACGCTGGTGAAGGACAAGAGCGTCTACGAATTTCTGCAACAAGAAGAGCTCGACGGCTACCACCAGAACGACGAGTTCGTGCGCATCGTCGAGGGGAAATACCTCGACAAGCTCGACGAAGAGATTCGCGAATCGATGGGGCTCATCACCGAAAAGCAGTACCGCGAAATTTTCGAGCGCTACATCCTCAACGCCTCGCACTGGGTGAAGGGCGAGAAGCTCTACAACCGGGTGACGCAGGATTACGACCGACCGGACGAAGATCTCATGGTGGAGTTGGAGCGGGTCTTGATGCCGGGGCCGAACGATCGCCGGGAATTTCGCCGCTCGCTGATCTCGACGGTGGGCGCGCACCGGCTCGATCATCCCGAGGGCGAAATCGATTACGCGCGCATTTTTCCGGATCTCTTCCGCAAGCTGCGTGATCACTATTTCGAGGAGCACAAGAAGACGCTCCACCGCAATCGCGAGAACGTGCTCAAGTATCTCGGTGACGAGCGCGCGCAACTTTCGCCTAAGGACGCCGCGCAGGTGGAGAGCACGCTGGCGGCCATGACGAGCAAGTACGGCTATTGCGAGCACTGTGCGAAAGACGCGCTTCTGTTCCTGTTGCGCAAACGCTACGCGGATTGATCGGGAGATCGAAACGAGTCGCGCGTTTCTCATCGTGTGTGTTTGTGCCGCGCTGCTTGTGGTCGGCACTGGCGTGATCATGGCCGTTCCGCAGGGACGCGCGCTCCTCCGAAAAATTTTCCGCGAGGCCGTCGGCGCGCCGGTGCATGCTCCAGAGCACATGAACGGCGGTACGAAAAAACACCGCCCGCGGCGGCCGCCGGTGACTACGAAAGCGGACGCCGGTGGCTAAGCGCGGGGAGCTGGCGCCGCCGTTCGCGTAGTTTTCCAAGATCGATCTCCGCAACAGCGACACCGACATCGTTTGGTCGCTCGGCGAGCACTTCGCCCCACGGTGAAACGATCATGGCGTGTCCCCACGTGACGCGCTTCTCCGAGTGGCGGCCGACTTGCGCGGGCGCGAGCACGAAGGAGAGATTTTCGATCGCGCGCGCGCGAAGCAAAAGTTCCCAATGCGCGCGGCCAGTCATTTCGGTGAAGGCACTCGGGACGCAGAGAATTTCGGCGCCGCGTTCGCTGAGCGCACGGTAATGCTCGGGAAAGCGCAGGTCGTAGCAGATCGAAAGTCCGATGCGCCCAAGCGTGGTGTCGGCGAGCGCCAGATCATTTCCCGCGAGAACGTTTTCCGATTCGCGGTAGCGTGCGCCGTCGGGAACGTCGACGTCGAAGAGATGGCGTTTGCGATAGACGGCGAGATCGTTTCCATCTGGTCCGATGAGAACAGAGGTATTGAATATCTTCCCGTTCGATGCGGGCTCGGCGACGGAGCCCGCGAGCACCGTCAGCGCGCGCGCTCTTGCTTTGGCGCGAAGCGCGGACAGCGTCGGACCGCCAAGCGGCTCGGCGCCCGAAACTTTTTCCTTCGCGTCACCAAAGTATTCCCAGGTCTCGGGAAGTGCGGCGAAGTGTGCGCCGCGTTCGGTTGCTTCGTCGAGCAGCGCTAGCGCTGTGCGCAAATTCGCCGCACGATCGACGCCGCTGTTCATCTGGCACACGGCTGCTTTCACTAGGTACCCCCCTCCGCCCCCCTAGACAGAGGGGCACTGGGGCTCTGCCCCAAGGCGCTCGTCGGCAAAGCCGACCTTCGCGCCTGCCCCGACTCTACCGCTAGACAGGAGGCGCTGGGGCTCTCCCCCCAAGGCGCTCGTCGGCAAAGCCGACCTTCGCGTCTGCCCCGAATCTAATTGGTATTGTGGGACGTGTCCCTCTGCATCGTTAAAGCACTGTCGCTCTCCTTCGGGCCGAAGGTGATTTTCGACGAGGCGTCGTTCACCATCGGGCCGCGCGATCGCATTGGGCTCGTCGGCGCGAACGGAACGGGGAAGTCGACGCTGCTTAAAGTTTTGTCCGGCCGGCTGGCGCCCGATTCTGGATCGATCCAGCTCATGCGCCGCGCGGTGGCGGGCTACTTGCCGCAAGATCTCTCTACGTTGCCGGAAGGAACGCTGGTGGAGTCGGTGCTTTCGGTTGTTCCGGGACGCGCCGATCTCGAAGCGCGGCTCAGCTTGCTCGAGGAAGCGCTGGCTGGAGCGCCAGTCGAGGCAGAAGCGTTGGAGCTAGCGCAGGAACTGTCCGACTTGCATGAAGAGCTCGATCATTTCGAAGAGCACTACGGTCGCCATCGCGCCGAGCGCATTCTCGGCGGGCTCGGATTTACGACGGCGGATCTCGCGCGCAACGCCGAAGAATTTTCTGGCGGCTGGAAGATGCGCGCGGCGTTGGCGGGGCTTCTGCTCCAAGATCCCGAGCTCCTCCTGCTCGACGAGCCGACCAACCATCTCGACATTCCGACGCAAGAGTGGTTCGACGATTTTCTGCGCACCTCGAAAAAAGCGCTCATGCTCGTCTCGCACGATCGCCAGTTTTTGAATCGGCAGATCGATCGCGTGGTCTCGTTTGAGATGGAAGGCCTGCGCAGCTACAGCGGTGACTATGAACGTTACCGCTCGCTTCGCGTGGAAGAGGAAGAGCAGCTCGCCGCGCGCGCTGAGCGGCAGGCGGCCAAACGCGCCGAGACGCAAGCGTTCATCGATCGCTTTCGCGCCAAGGCCACCAAGGCGCGGCAGGCACAGAGCCGGATCAAGCAGCTCGAAAAAGAAGAGATCATCGAAGTTCGCGAGTCGCGCGCCACGCTGCGGTTTTCCTTTCCTGAAGCGGCGCGCAGTGGTCGCGAAGTGGTGCGGATCGAATCGCTCGGCAAGTCCTTCGGCGAGAAAATGATCTACCGCGATCTCTCGGCGCAAGTGCTGCGCGGAGAACGTGTGGCGGTCATCGGGGCCAACGGCGCGGGAAAGTCGACCTTGCTGAAATTGATCGCTGGCACTTTGGAACAAGACGCGGGCGCGGTGCACCTCGGGCACAACGTGGCGCTCGGTTACTACGCGCAGTCGCACGCGGATCAGTTAACGGTGGGGAGCACGGTGCTCGAGGAGATCGCCGCGCTGGTTCCCGACAAACCGCAGAGCTACGTGCGTGGCGTGCTCGGCGCGTTTCTCTTTCCGGGCGACGATGTTGAAAAACGCATCGGCGTGCTTTCCGGTGGCGAGCGGGCGCGCGTGGCGTTGGCGAAGTTGCTGGTGGTGCCGGCGAATCTTTTGCTTCTCGACGAACCGACCAACCATCTCGATCTCGATTCCAGCGAAGCGCTGATCGAGGCGCTGCGCGGATTTGCGGGGACGCTGCTCTTCGTGTCGCACAACAAAAGGTTCGTGAACCAGCTCGCCACGCGCGTCTGGAACGTGGCCAGCGGGCGCGTCGAAGATCATCCCGGCAACCTCGACGATTTTCTGCACCATCAAAAGTTGCTAGCCACCGCCGCCGCGGAGACGGACGCGTTGCACGCTTCGAGCGATCGTACCAGCGGACGCAAAGAGCAGCGGCGCCTCGAAGCGCAAGCGCGTCAGGAAAAATCCGTCCGCGAGCGTCCCATTCGAGAGGAGATCGCGCGGATCGAATCGCGGATCGCCGCGTTGGAATCGGAGCAGAAGGAACGTGAAGCGCTGCTCGCCGATGGCGCTTTTTTTTCCGATTTCGCGCGCGCGCGACCTGTGATGTCGGCCTATCAGGCGTCGAAAGACGAGCTGGCCGTTTTGTACGAACGCTGGGCGGAGCAACAGGAGTTGGTCGCCGAAGGGTGACCTGATACAGGCGTCTGATGTCCTTCGATCCCAATGCAGCAGCGGCGGCAACGAGCGGCGTCTTCGGTCTTCCGCACACATCAGAGGAAGCGCGCGTCATCCTGGTTCCCGTTCCGTTTGAGGCCACGACTTCCTATGGCGGTGGTACCGCAGGCGGTCCCGAAGCGATTCGCGCGGCCTCGCGCCAGGTCGATCTGTTCGACGTGGAGACTGGCCGCCCCTACGAGTCTGGAATCGCCATGCTTGCGGATCCGGCCAACGTGCAGACTTGGAATCGGCAAGCACGCGCGGCGGCGCGACCCGTGATCGAAGCGGGCGGCGTTGTTTCGGAAGGCGCGAGTGATGCCAACCTCGTCAGCGCGGCGGCTGCCGTGAACGAATGGTCGGCACGTCTGAATGGTTGGGTGCACGAACAAACGGCAGGGATTCTTGCCGCCCAAAAAATTCCTGGAATCGTTGGCGGCGATCACGCGGTTTCGTTCGGCGCATTCCAAGCTGCGGTGGAAGCGCATCCCGGAATCGGCATTCTTCATTTTGACGCCCACGCCGATTTGCGCTGTGCCTACGAAGGCTTCACCTTTTCGCACGCGTCGATCATGGACAACGCGATGTCGCGGCTCCCCGCACTCGGCAAGCTGGTACAGGTCGGCATTCGCGATTGTTGCGAAGAAGAGCACGCGCGCATCGCTCAGTCCGCCGGGCGCATCGTCACCCATTTCGACGCGGATTTGCAGCGCGCGAAATTCGACGGCGTTCGGTTCTCGGAAGTTGCGGCGCGCATCGTGGCCGCGCTTCCGAAGAAAGTTTGGATCTCCTTCGACATCGACGGACTCGATCCCGCGTTGTGTCCGCACACTGGAACACCGGTGCCGAGTGGACTCTCCTTCGCGGAAGCGTGCGCCGTAATTCGCGTCTGCGCGCAATCAGGGCGGCGCATCGTCGGATTCGATCTTACCGAAGTCGCGCCCGGTCCTGATGGTGACGAATGGGACGCCAACGTCGGCGCGCGACTGCTCTATAAACTCATCGGGTGGACGCTCGTTTCCCAGCGTGTCTTAGCGTGATGTCGTGCGCGAAGTTCTGATCGCGATCGCCATCTTCATTTCGTTGTCGGGCGCTTCGCTGGCACTGCGGTACGCCGCGTGGACGACGCTGGCGCTTGCCGGCGCTTGGGCCATCGGGCTCGGACTTCTTTTCGGCATTCCGACCGCCATCGTTTATCACGTGCGCCTCTACCGGGCCTTGAAGCCGCGCGGTGCCTTGCCCGCACGTTGGATCTTGGGACCCATCGCGCTGCATGCGCGGCTCACGAGGGAAGAGCGCCGCCGTGTGGTGCCGTGGAGTTACGCGGGCGCCGCGGGATGGGGCGTGGCGGTGCTCGGATGTGTGATGCTTACGCTAGCGCTGATCGTGGTGCGGTCGCGCGGTGTGTAGCGATCATCAATCGGTACACACTCAAATAAAAAGAAAAAACGCGTTGAGGACGAGCACCACGCCGCCGACACCGAGCACGATCGAAGTCATCCACATCCAGCGGCGTCGCGCCGCGCCGGCTACCGAACAGAGCACCACACCAACTTGCAGCGCAATGAAAGCCAGCTCGAATCGATCGGCTTGCCGCGTGTAGCGCTCTTTCTTTTTCTGCAACTTCTCCGCTTCATCGCGAAGCTGTTGCCGCTCTCGCTGCAATCGTTCGGCGTCTGCCGCGCGCTGTTGCGTGTAGAGCTCGAGTGCCCAGTGGCCTGGCAGCGTCGCCGCCAGCGCTTGGCCGAGCTCGCCTTGCGCTTCAATCACCGCGAGCTTGATGTTCTTGGCCTGGTAGTAACTCCAGGCATCGGATTCTTTGGACTGGAAGAGGATTGCGTTCGCGCCCGCGCCGCCGTACCGCGCGGTGGCCATGGCGGCGATGACGGCAAGGATCGCGGTTGTCCGGGCGAGGTGCTGCTGCCACCGCTCTTCCGTGCTGGATCGCGGCGCCGCCTCCGCCTCTTCGGCGAGCTTCTGCGACAGAGTATCCATGGAATTGGTGTGCATTACATTCGCTTTCGGTTGTTATACGCGTCCGTTCTGACGCGTGAAGGATAGCCCGCGCCGCCGGAATCTCGAAGGGGCGCCGGGTCTCAGAAAAGCCAAGCGAGTGTTGCACCGCCGACGTTCGGAACGAGCAGCGGCCGCGTCAATGCCGTCGGTTCGTTGGTGCCGTGGGCAAGCATGGGTACGGCGAATCCAAACGCGGAGCCGAGCAGCGCGCCAGTGGTCACGTCGGTGAAGTAGTGCTTGTCGGCGCCGATTCGGAGATAGGCCGTGGCCGTGGCCGCGACGAACCCACTCGCAAGAACCCAGCGCCACAGGCGGTAGCCACGCAGGTGGGCGATGGTTCCCGCGGCCGCCGCGAGCGCAAACGTAAAGGTGGCGTGGCCCGAGTAGAACGACAGATTGTTGTCGGATGGTTGCGCAGTGTTGGCGCGCGCGTCCGGCGTTAGTGCGTGCACGAAAGGACGTTCGCGACCGACCATGAATTTCGTGATCTGGTTGGCGTCCTGCGCCAGCGCCACGGCTTCTGCGATGAGAATGAGATCGACAGGGACGTTAGTAAGCGCGTCGTCGTGCGCAGCGACGAGCGCCTCGAATCCCATCGAAAAGATCGGCGCGACACCGAACGCCATCACGTTGGACAGCGTGTCCGCCGCGCCGACGTTGTTCCAGCGCAAAGCCCCCCGCACGCCCGCGTCGAGTGGATTGAGCGCATCGGATCCGTCGGCGTTGCGATCACACCAGCGGCACCGCGCGGGTGCGAAATGGGATTTCAAAAGTTCCGAGCCGATCCAAGCGGCCGCCGCGGTAGCTGCGAGCGGCGCGTCGATGCGCAGATCGGAACGGAGGTTATCGGCGAAGACCGACGACGAAAGCGAAAGAGCGACGGCAAACGAAAGGGCGCGCACGATTATCCGATCGGATTGAAGACGCGCTCAAAACCGAATCTGCCTGCGCTTCATGTGCAAATTATGAGTAGCTCAAGAATATTGTCCAGCTTTCGATACTCAGCGCCCGGCAGGTGCATCGCCCGAGCATGATGGACTGCGCGTGTCCGCACCGGATGGATTGCGCGCGCTCCCCTTTTTCGTTGCAGCACCAGCGGATCAGGGTGGCACCGGTCTTGCGTAGCGAGATCGAACGTTCTTCATGGGGGAATCATTGTGACCAAACCAACGATGCGTTCGTTCGCTATTTCGCTTTGTGCGCTGGCATGTGGTGCACCGCCGATGGCCACCGGGGTCGACACAAAGGCGGAGGGCGTGTCGTCGCGCTTGCGGAATCTGCGCATCGGAGCACATCTCTGGAATGCTGACGCCGCGCAGAAATACCTGGGGCGCTCGGTCGATCAGGCGATGATCACCATGAGCTGGGCGAAAGACGGGGAAGACTTCTCCAATCTCTCGGAATTCCGGAGCGCGGCGAGCAGTCTCGGCGACGGCGCAGCAATTTATGTTGATGTCGGCTTTAACCGACAGAATGACGATTCGATGAAGTCGCTCGGGTCCGATCCCATCGTTCTGCAATGGGCGGACGCGATCGGCGAGAGTGGCCGGACCGTGTATGTGGCTGTCGCGCCAGAAATGAACGGTTTCAATGGATGGCGTCGTATGGAGCACAAGGCAGACCACATCAGCGATCCGCGGACGTTCACGGACGCCTTTGCGCGGGTTGCGCAGGCGTTCGCCGATCGTGGCGTTACCAACGTGAAGTGGGTCTTTGCGCCGACGTCCGATGGGCAGAAGATCAGCGACTTCTATCCGTTCGACGTCAACATCGACGTCATTGATCTTCGCGGCGGCCGCGGCGACAACTACAGCAGCTACGGACAGCATCATATGGAAGACGACCGCACCTTCGATGCGCAGTTCAGCAATGCTTACGGTGTGGCCAAAGTGCTCGCACTGCGCAGCGGTGCGCCGGAGAAGATTTGGATCACGGACATCTGTCAGCGCGACTGCGCCAACGCGATGCATGCCGCGGCCGATTCGCTTGGCAATTACGGCGCGGTGGAAACCATCAATTTTCCGTCCATGGGTACTTTCGACTACAAGGCGCGGCGCGCGCTTCGGTCGCTCTTCTCGGGTATCTCAACGGAGCCGGATAGAGCAGTGAACGTGCGTGCGCGACTCGTGGACCAAAACGGATTGGCCATTCAAGGTTGGGGCGTGTGGCCGGAGGGCTCTGCCATCGGGATGGACACAAATGGCGCCGGCATTTTCTATCTCAATGACGTCGAACCGGGCGACCAGAGGTATTCCGTGCGCAACATCAATAGTGGCGGCGCTTTTCAGAAAATAACGCTCACGATTCCCAGCGCCGATCGCGCCGATCCCGAAGTGACACCCTGGATCGACATTGGCGACGTGATTGTGAGGAAGTAGGCTCTTTACTTCGTCACGAACGTCAGCTCGTCGTTTTTCGCGTCTACGACGATGCGATCGCCCGGCGCGAATTTTCCGCGTAGAACCTCGAGCGCCAGCGGATCAACCACCATCCGCTGCAACGTCCGCTTGAGCGGCCGCGCGCCGAACGTCGGGTCGTAGCCAACCCCCGCGAGCAGATCTTTCGCCCCCGATGTTGCTTCGAGCGTGAGCTGCTTGCTCTCGAAGACCTTGGTCAAACGGCCAAGCTGGATGTCCACCACCCGCCGCACATCCTCGCGTGTCAGCGCCTGGAACAGCACCACTTCGTCGAGCCGATTGAGCAGCTCGGGCCGCATCTCGGTGCGGAGCGCTTCCATCACGCGCCGTCGCATCTCCTCGCGATCGGCGATGTCGACAATGAATGTACTGCCGATGTTACTTGTCATTATAATGACTGTATTTCTAAAATCGACCGTTCGTCCCTGGCCGTCGGTCAGACGCCCGTCGTCGAGAATCTGCAACAGCACGTGAAAAATATCATGATGAGCCTTTTCGATTTCATCGAACAGCACCACCGCATACGGACGTCGCCGCACCGCTTCGGTGAGTTGTCCGCCCTCTTCGTAGCCGACGTAGCCTGGCGGCGCGCCGAGGAGCCGCGCCACTGCGTGTTTCTCCATGTACTCGCTCATGTCGAGCCGGATGAGCGCCTGCTCGTTGTCGAAGAGAAACTCCGCCAGCGCGCGCGCCAACTCGGTCTTGCCCACGCCGGTCGGTCCAAGAAAGAGAAACGATCCGATGGGACGATTCGGATCGGAGAGACCGCTTCGCGCGCGCCGCACTGCGTTCGACACCGCGGCGACCGCCTCGTCCTGACCGATCACACGCCGGTGCAGGCGCTCCTCCATGTGAACGAGCTTCTCCATCTGCGCTTCGAGCAGCCGCGTCACCGGAATGCCCGTCCATTTGGAGACCACCTGCGCCACGTCTTCGGCGTCGACCTCTTCCTTGAGCATCGCGCCAGATTTCTGCACTTCGGCGAGTCGCGCCTGTTGCTTCGCCAGCTCTTTTTCCAGCGATGGAATCGTTCCGTAGCGAAGCTCCGCCGCCTTGTTGAGATCCGCGCGCCGCTCGGCGTCGGTCATCTGTTGGCGCGTCTCCTCGATACGTCCCTTGATTCGGCGCAGCTCGGCGATGGACTCTTTTTCACTCTGCCAACGCGCTTGCATGCCGGAGAGCTGCTCGGATAGTTCGGCGATTTCACGTTCGACTTTTCTCAGGCGATTGCGGCTGACCGGATCCGTTTCTTTGGAGAGCGCCTGCTGTTCGATCTGGAGCTGCAAAATCTTGCGGCGAATCTCGTCGATCTCCGTCGGCATGGAATCGATTTCGATGCGCAGCCGCGACGCCGCTTCGTCGATCAGATCGATCGCTTTGTCGGGCAGAAAGCGATCGGCGATGTAGCGCTCGGAGAGCGTCGCAGCGGCCACCAGTGCGCTGTCGAGAATGCGCACCCCGTGATGAACTTCGTAACGCTCCTTCAATCCGCGCAGAATCGAAACGGTGTCCGTCACGCTCGGCTCGCCGACCAGCACTGGCTGAAATCGCCGCTCCAACGCGCCGTCCTTCTCGATGTGTTTTCGGTATTCCGCGATCGTCGTCGCGCCGATGCAGTGAAGCATTCCGCGCGCGAGTGCCGGCTTCAAAAGATTTCCCGCATCCATGGCTCCCTCCGCCGCGCCGGCGCCAACGATGGTGTGCAACTCGTCAATGAAGAGCAGGACACTGCCTTCGGCCGATTCGATTTCCTTAAGCACCGACTTCAAGCGATCTTCGAACTCGCCGCGGTACTTGGTGCCCGCGATCAGCGCGCCCATGTCGAGCGACAAGAGCCGCTTGCCCTTGAGACCTTCCGGTACATCGCCGTCGGAAATGCGCCTCGCCAGCCCCTCGGCAATCGCGGTCTTGCCAACGCCCGGATCGCCAATCAACACCGGATTGTTCTTGTTGCGCCGCGAGAGAATTTGCACCACGCGACGAATCTCCTCGTCGCGACCGATCACCGGATCCGTTTTTCCAGCGCGTGCCTGCGCTGTCAGATCGCGCGTGTACTTTTCCAAGGCGCGAAATTGCGATTCCGCTTCGGGCGAGGTTATCCGCACACTCCCGCGCACAGCCTTGAGCGCCGCCAGCAATCGATCGCGCGTGGCACCCACGCTTCGCAGCGCATCGCCCGCGCCGAGTTTGTCCGCCGCCAGCGCGATCAGGAGATGCTCGGTGGTGACGTACTCATCCTTGAGCGACTTGGCGTCATCCTCCGCTTTGTCGAGCAACTTGAGCGCACGCTGAGAAAGATTGCCGCCCTCGCCTCCGTGAACCCGCGGCAACTTGCCGAGCGCTTCGTCGAGTCGTGCGGAGAGGATCCCCACGTCGGCGCCGACGCGGCCCAGCAGCGGAGTGGTACTGCCTTCGCGATCGGCGAGCAGCGCGCCGAGCACATGCTCGGGCTGCACTTCCTGGTGATCGCGCCGCCGCGCCAACTCCTGCGCGGCTTGCAACGCTTCCTGCGCTTTGACGGTCAGTCGGTCGAGTTTCATATCGCCAACGTAAAACGCGGATCCGGTTTAGCAAGGACCGCGCCGCGCTCGTGGCAGCTACGGCTCGCCGAAAGCACGAACCAGTGAGCGGGTCAACGCGTCGGGAGAGGGAGGCGAAGCGCCCGACACCGCCGGAGCAAACGAGGGCGACGGGTAGAGTACGAGCGCCGCACGCTGGCGACGTTCGTCCACATCGAGGCGCAACGTTGCTTCCGCGACCGCTTCGCGCTCGGCGCCCCACAAGACCAGGCCCTGGCCGTTGCGAAGGCCGATGCGAAAGGGCGCGCGCGCTTTGCGGGTCTTGGGATGCGCGGTGGTGCCGATTGACAAAAGCGCAACTTGCAAAAGACCGTCGGCATCCTTGGGCGCGGCGACGAGAAGCGCGTCGGCACCGCGCTGGCTCGCTTGAAAGCGGGCCCACGCGCCGGTTGGTAGCCTGCACGAGAGCGTCCACCGATGCTCGCCGGGACCCGCTGGAACAGCCACCGCATCGAGGAGAATTTGCCGCGAGGGCGTCAAAAAGGCGGACAACTTTAGTTCGCTGGGAAAGACTTCCGGTAAGCAGGCTGCGGCTTCGGCGTGCGCGCTTACTGCCAGCAGCAACGCGGCGAACGTGGCGCGCGCGATCACGGATGCGCTGCGGGCGACGACTGGGTTTTCTGGACGTACCGCAGACGCAGGTCGGCGATCAGCGACTCCAGAAAACGCGCTTCTTCAGGCGAGAGGTTGCCCTTGGTCTTCTCCTTCATGAGCGCGAGAAGATCGATGGACTGATGCGCCATTTCCAAATCGACGGCTTTGGTTCCGTCGGGCATCGACGCGTCACCGAGATGAATGAGCGCGGACGATCCGAGCGAAAGAAAAAACGTGGTGATGTCGATCTCGAGTGCTCCACCCGTCGGTGGTTGCGTGAACGAGCCCGAGGCCATTACTGCGTCGGGCCAATGCCCAGGACGGTGTTGAGCTCCGCGCTCACCACGTCTTTTTGATCTTCGAGATCGGGGAGCGCCTTGAGGAGCCGCTCGAGATCTTTTTCGGTGATTGTGCCACGGCGGACGTAGCGCTCCGAGACGCGACGGTCCAAGACTTTGTTGGGGAATTCTGATTGAGCCATGGTCCAAGTTTTAGCGAGATTGATAATCAGTTGCAAGCGCCGGGTGCACCGCGTCTCGCACGGAGTGCACGGTTTTGAATGCCTGCCAAATCTTGAAACAGGTCACTAGGATGAGGTCATGAAGTCGATTGGTGTCGTCCACGGTGTAACCGCGTGACTAGAATTCGTGGCTTGTACGCCATCGTCGATCCCGCCGTCGCAAGACGGGATGCGCTGCCGCTTGTGACTGCGCTCCTCGAGGGGGGCGCGCGCATTGTTCAGCTGCGATGGAAGACGGCAAATGGTCGTCAGCTGTTCGAGGCGTCGCGCGATTGCGCCAATGCTTGTGCGGCGGCAGGTGCTCTTTTTATCGTGAACGATCGACCGGATGTGGCCGCGCTGGTGGGCGCGCATCTGCATCTTGGTCAAGATGACGTGCCCGTTGCGGTCGCGCGAAAAATCTTGCCGCCAAACGCGCTGGTTGGTGTTTCGACGCACAGTGATGCGGAGATCGACGCCGCGCTTGCGGCCGGTGTGGACTACATCGGATTCGGCCCCATTTTCCACACCGCAACCAAGGCCGCGCATCTTCCTCCACCACATGGACTCGACGGGCTGCGTCGCGCCTGCGCTCGGGCGGGTCCGACGCCGGTGGTTGCGATCGGTGGCTTCACGCCCGAGCTCGCGGTGCAAGCGCGCGACGCTGGTGCACAAGCGGTAGCAGTGATCGGCGATCTCTGTCGAGCACCGGATGTCGCCGCGCGCGTGCGCCAGTACGGCGCGTTAACGTAAACTCATTGGCCATGCTCCCTCGCATCGGCATCACCCTCGACACCGGCGCCACCGTGGCCGCGCGCGGTCGGCCCGCATTGCCGCTCTATCTGCTCAAAGCCGCGTACGCCGAGGCGGTGCGCGCCGCCGGGGGGCTCCCCGTGTTGCTCGCGCCAGGCGGTGATGCAACGGAGGCGGAGGCGCTCTTCGCGAGCGTCGACGGACTCGTGATCACCGGTGGCGCGTTCGACATTTCGCCGTCCGCTTACGGCGCGAAATCGGTGCGGCCGCTCACCACCAAACGCACGCGCACGCGCTTCGAACGCCGTTTGTGCGAGCTAGCGCGCGGACAAAAAAAACCGCTGCTCGGCATCTGCGGCGGCATGCAGATTCTCGCGGTGGTACTCGAGGGAAAACTGCATCAAGACATTGCGGCTGAGATTCCTGGCGCGCTCGCGCACGAACAATCCGGCGATCCGCGCTCGCCGTCGCACCGTATCGTCATTGTGCCCAAGACACGACTTGCGGTTGCGCTGGCCACCGCGCTGCCGCGCGTGAACTCCACGCATCACCAAGCGGTCCGCGCGGTGCCAGCGACACTCATCGTCTCTGCGAAATCGCCGGATGGTGTGGTCGAAGCGATCGAGGCACGCGACACCTGGTTTGCGCTGGGCGTGCAGTGGCATCCGGAGCTCTTGGGCGGCGCGCACCTGGGCGTCTACCGCGCGCTGGTCGAGGCTTCGCGTTGACGCCAGCGGTGCTCGCAATTGGCGGTCTCGATCCCTCGGGAAGTGCGGGGCTGCTCGCGGACGTGGAGGCCATTGGCGCTGCGGGCGGGCGCGCGATGGCCATTGCTACGGCTTGGACCATTCAGTCGCGCCGCGGTCCGCGCGGGTATGAAGCGGTGAATGTGTCGACCGTGACGAGTCAACTTCAAAC
This sequence comes from Deltaproteobacteria bacterium, assembly GCA_023248955.1. GTDB lineage: Bacteria > Myxococcota > Myxococcia > Myxococcales > JAHFDP01 > JAHFDP01. The sequence continues at coordinate 571 of JAHFDP010000050.1, read as the reverse complement.
GCTGCGCGAGGAAGAATCGATCGCCGCAGTGAAACTCGGCATGTTGGGAAGCGAAACGATGGCGCGCGCGCTCGCCGAGGCGCTGCGTGGTTGGGCGTTGCCCATCGTGATCGATCCGGTGCTCGTGGCGTCGAATGGGCTTTCGCTTTTCGAAGGCGACGCGCGCGCGGCGTATTCATCGCTCGTGGATGGGCGAGCGATCTTGACGCCCAACCTCGCCGAGGCCGCGCTGCTGGCGGGCGGGCCGGTGATCGATTCGATCGAGACGATGCGGACGTCGGCGCGTGCGTTGGCGGGTTGGGGTTCGCGGGCGGTGCTGGTGAAGGGTGGACATTTTCCCGGAGCGCCCGTGGATCTACTCACAGAGAACGGAAACGAAAGGACGTTTCGCGAAGAGCGTCTCCCTGCGGCGCGCGGTACGGGCTGTCGATTAGCGTCGGCGTTGGCGACGCTTTTGGCGCGGGGCGTTCCGTTGGAGGAGGCCGTGCGAAAGGCGCGGGCGGTGGTGCAGCGCTATTTAGTGACTTGATATAATATCAAATCTCTGGGATCGTGGCCGAAGGTCGAAAGC
>JAHFDP010000049.1 GCA_023248955.1 Deltaproteobacteria bacterium | reverse complement strand
GCCGCCGAGCTGCTGCGGCGTTACGCGTGGCCCGGCAATGTCCGCGAGCTCGAGAACGTCCTCGACAGCGCCGTGCTCCTTGCGTCGGGCGCGCAGATCGACGTCGAGGCGTTTGAAGTGCATCCAGAGCTCCTGGCGGAATCCACGCGCGCGCCTCTCGAAATGCCCGCTCCACCCGCGCCTTTCGAGGTCGTCGCGGATCGCGGACTTTCGCTGAAGGAATTGCGCCAAGAAGTCGAAATCGGCGCCATTCGCGGCGCGCTCTCCACCGCGCGCGGCAACATTTCGGAGGCCGCGCGGCTGCTCAAAATGAAGCGTTCAAGGCTCTCGCAGATCGTCAACGCCGAGCCCGTGCTGCGCGCCATCGCCAAAGGAGCATGACATGGCACCGGTTGTGCAATTCAAACCCCGCGTGATGCGCAGCGTGCTCCTCGCATACCTGTTCGGCCTCGCTGCTTGCGGCGGTCCCGCGGCGCTTTCGGTCGGCGAGTCGTCGGCGCTCGCGTCCAGCGTCAACACGGCTCCGGCAGGTCCCGACACCAGTGACATCGCCCCTGTTTCCACTGGCCAAGAACGCGCGCAAACATCCGTCGCCGCGTCGAATTCTTCGGCCTCGATTCCATCTTGCGTCCGCTGCGACACCGCGCCCGATCCCATGCCCGCCCGCGTGGCCCGATGCTTTGGCCTCGACGATCCCGTGCAGCGTTTCAACTGCGTCCAGGGCCTGATGTGCTGGAGCGTCACCCCACCAAACGACGGCGTTAGCAACGAGGACGAGCGTTAGCACTCCGCTGGCGGGCGGGTTTTCGTTGACTTGCTTTGTTGCCTGGACTACCAAGCGCCACTTGCCCGATTTCGGATTTTTCGTTCGTATGAAGGCCAACGACCGGCAATCGCTGAGGATCGCTTGTTTTCTCGCTCCGTCTTAATCACCGCCTTGCTCTTGCCGGCAGCCGCGTTGGCGCAGGCGCTGGTGCCGCCCAAGGCCGAAGACAACAAGCCCGATCAGAAATTTTCCGCGGACGTCGCCTACATCAACAGCTTCGGCTTGCAGACGGATGCGGACTCGACCGTATACGACAACGAAATTTCGCTCTCGGCGAGCTACAAAATCACCGACAAGGTCACGGTCTCGGCGTCCATTTCGCCCTACGTCGATCTCACCCGACAGCCCAAGGACAACAAGCGCTTCGATTTCGATGGCGGCTCTACGTTTGTTCGCGTTGGCGCCGATATCTGGGAGGAGAAGGACTACACCGGCATCTTGTTCAAGGGATCGGCAACCTACAGCCCGCCGATTAGCCGCGATGTCATGTTCGACTCGAAATGGGGAAACCTCGGCGGATCGCTGTCGGCTTCGCGTAAATTTCACGAGGCCTTTAGCGTCGGTTACAGCTTCGGACTCTCCTGGGCCGGATACCTCTCGCCAGTCAAAACCATCACTTTCCGCGATTATGGGGACGGCGCTTCGCCACGTCCCGCCGCGAACAGCAGCGGCGGCTACAACGGATTTTTGTCCATCTCGCACGGCTTGGGCGTCTCTTGGACCGCCACCGACAAGCTGACCATCGGCGCGCGTTTCGGACTCAGCCGTGCTCAAAACCATGGGCCAAGCCAATCCAGCGATCCCAGCAACAGCAACAACCAGACTGCATCTGCCAACCTCGCCTATGCCTATTCCACCGGTCTCTCCGCCAGCTACAAGCTCAACGATAGTTTTAGCTTCGCGGGCTCGCTCGGCAATTCCGGGCCGCAGATGAGCGACGGTCAGCACATTTGGGCAACCGCACCGGGGCAGGGTGCGCTGCATTTTGGCATTCCCGGCGTTTTCGATACCCGCACCGCTGGAATGTTTTTTAGCGTCGATTACACGCTGCTCTAGTCCGACTAACCGAGGTCCTCAATGCGTCGCATTTTCGTTTTCGCCACTGTTGCCGCCACTTTCGCTTGCGCGTCTTACCAACCGACGCGCGATACCACGCAGCCGGACAAAGTGGCCAAGGCAATGATCGCCTGCAATTCCGCCAGCGACACATGGCCCGATTGCGAGACCGCGACGCCATCAAAATGGTTTTGGAAGTCGACGGTAATCGGCCATCCGTATGAGGCGTTTTGGACCTTCGTCGGTGATACCTCTTATCCCGGCGAAAAAATAACGTGGAAAATAACAGAGAGTACACTTTGGGCTTATCGAGCCTATGAAACGGTCAAGGGCGGCGATGGTTCGCGGGCGACACACCCTGGATACCTGGGTGAACCGGTCGCTGCTTTCGCTATCGTTAAACACTTTGATATTTGGCACCAGTACAATCCGGCTACGGGCGAAGAGATGCCCGTTATTTATGAAGCCGAAGAACGACCCTGGTACGACCGGCAATACATGCGCGTGAATTGGGCAGATAATAGGATTAGCGGATTCGGCGAATTGATTGGCGCCAACATTGCGAAGATTTTTGGAGAGGTTAAATCAGAGCTCGTTCAGTACAATAACCTTCCAAACGATCCCAATCACGAGGTGGTTCGCAGCGATTACGTCGAGGTCATGACCAAGGAAGTCGTCACCCCGCAAGTCTTTACCGCCAACACCCAGCTCTCGCCGGCGCACATCAACCTGCGCAACAGTTTCTGGCGTGCCCCGGAATCAGACTATGCGCCTCTCTATTATCCGGACCACGCTTGGAATGACGATGCGGTGGCGAAGTTCGGTTATTTCCGTGAAGCCCGCACCTTTTATGACAGCAACCGTGGCATTACTGACTTTAAAGATTATTTAATGGATCGCTGGGATATTTGGGCCAAGACACATACCACGAAGTCCTGCACGAAAGACGCCGAGTGTGGCGGCACCGCCGGCGACGGAGCGGTCTGCGACAAGCGGGCCCCTGCGCTCCCCGAGGCATTGAGCGCTCCCGATTTGCGCGGTGGTATTTGCACGATGCCTTATGCGCAACGCGGGATTCAGCAAATCGTCTATTATTTCACGCCGCAATTCTACGAAATCCCAGGCGTCATGGACAAATACCGAGGCTATTCCTGCCGCACCGTTCAGCAATGGAACGAGACGTATAAGGACACGGTTTCGCACTTGCTTGGTATATCGTTCACACCCAAGAATTTCGTCGATCCAACCAAACCCGGCTACATCAGCGATGACAAAATCGCGTGCACCTTCAACGGCGCGCCCGCTCCGAATGAGGCTTTCGACCCGGCCAAGCACGACATTTTCGTGCTCAAGGACAACGTCAAGGATTGCAATGCTAATCTCGATCACGATTCGACCGAAAAGAACCCTCGCTGGTGCTATCGCCTCGGCGACGTTCGTTACAGTTTTATTTCTTATGTCGATCAGGCGGGCAGCGGAACGCCGCTTGGCGTTGCAAGCTGGCTCGCGGACGCGGAGACCGGTCAGATCCGAAGCGCCGTGGCCAACATCTTCGGTGGCGCGCTCGACAATTATGCGGGCTACGTTGGCGACGTCTACGACCTGGTCTCCGGTAACCTGACCGAGCAGCAGGTCGAGACAGGCGAAAATGTTCGAGAGTACTACGAGAAATTCGCCGGCAACTCCTTCCCGCCGTCCGTACCGCAACGCTTTGTGGGGAGCCCCGACGCGGAGTCTATTTCCAAGTTCCAGGATGCGCTGGCGGACAAGAAGCTCAAGTGGGATGAGTTAAAGCGCATGGGTCGCGAGGCGCGCAACGCCGAGGGGACCAAGCTTGCCGGGAGCGACGTCGAGAAAATCCTCGTCGACAACATCGAATGGCGAAACATGATGGGCGTGAGCAGCGATGCGCCGCTCGATGAGAATCTCCTCGACTCCATTTCGCCTTTTCGCGCTGGGTTTACGAAGCAACGAGACCAGGCTGACCAGCTCGAAAACGTGCTGAGCAAGTATTGCGTCATGCACGCGAACACGTTTATCGATAATGCCGTGCAGCACCTCGTTGATCGTGCAAAAGCGCAGACGCCTCCCATGTCGCGCGATCAAGCGATGAATTGGATTATGGGCATTATCTACCGCGCGGTAATTGAACACGAAGTCGGTCATACGATGGGTTTGCGGCACAATTTCGAGGGATCCTTCGACGAAGAGAACTACATTCCGAGCTATTGGGACAAGCTCAGCAAGAATCCGGAGCCGGATCCAACGACGTTCGCTGTGGGCGGCCATCCGCTGCCTCTCTCGGCGAGCGAATTTAGCGCTTACAACACGGCGCGCGATACGGCCCGGTATGCCCGCGAAAAAGATGGCGTGAAGCTTTACCAATATTCGTCAATTATGGATTACGGCGGGCAATTCTATACCGACCTGGCCGGGCTCGGCGAATATGATAAGGCGGCCATTCGGTTTGGATACGGACAACTTGCCACCGTTTATGACGGCCCAGCCAATGCGAGCCACAGCAACCGCACCACGGTGCCCTATTATATGGGTGGCGATAAGTGCACAGCGGACACGGATTGCCCCTATAATAAGGTTGGCCAATCTTGCGAAAGTATCCTGAACGGCGTCTCCAAGGTGTGTACCTCGTGGGACGCGGACTCGGCCAAGGATGCGGTGAAGCACCCGCCGATTCAATTTCGTTTCTGTTCGGACGAGCGCGTCGACGACAAGCCCTTCTGCAACCGCTTCGATGAAGGCCCCAGCTCAACCGCGATCGTGCAGAACCTAATTGATTCTTACGAGCGCAACTACGTCTTTAATAACTTTCGCCGTTACCGTGAATATTACGGGGGCGGTTATATGAACCGTATTTGGACGCGCTATTACCGTCCCATGGGCAAGCAGTTTGCCTCGCTCTTATTTCAGGTCTATTACAACCAAAAGTCGCTGCTTAATAACGGCCATGGATCGTTCAGCGACATGCTCGAGGCTTCGGTCACTGCGATGGACTTCTTCGTGCGCGTGCTCGGAACGCCCGACGTGGGCGAATACACGCCGACGATTTTGTCGACCAACCCGGACGGATCGCACCGGCAGCTCTATGACATCACGAGCCGCGACTGCAACGCGCATCTAAACGATCCGAACTACTTCCACGCTTGTCTAGGTGTCGGCAAATTCCTCTATTCGACGTACGAAAAAGGCTACTACGGAGCCATTGAGCGGCTCGCACGAACCGGTGTTTTCGAGGACAAGATCCTCGCCATGCTCGCCCTCACCAACCGCGAATGGGGTCAGCCTTTCGTCAACAATGAAACCTTCCCGCTCAACTTCTACGACGGATTTGGAAACGAAATGCTCGATCTCTTTACGGGCCTTATCAGCGGCGACTTGACCCGTTTCGCACCGACGGTTTCCACGGCTACCGGTAGTCCGCAGCTCGCTTACCGCGATATTTGGCAGGGTAAAATCTTCGGCGCGACAACGGCCGATTTCGGATTGGCTACCCCGGTCTTTTCGCCTGCCGGAAGTCCGCCGGCGACCCGGTACGCAACGGCCGATCTCATCTCCCCGGCGCAGGGTAGCGTTTACTTGCAGTTCGTTTCGTTGGTTTTGTCACTTCAGGGTTACCAGTCGTTCTGGGATCGCACCTATCCGGACTATCTGCAGCTCTACGTCTTCGGGCAGCCGCAGGTTCATTTCAACGCCAATGGCCAGGACACCGTTCAGTACGTATCGCCGTTGCGTTCGCGGACCTATATCGCCGTGCAGACGCCGGATACGCGGTCGATTATTTTCCCGCTTGTTAAAGAAGCCTCCACAATTACTGCGCAGCTTAATCAATACGCCGGGCTTACTGGGTCGCAGCTCAACGGGCTCTATACGGCGCATAAAAACGACGTTTGTCGCTTTGTCAGCGCAACGTCCGCCACGCTCGATTTGGACTGCCAGACGCGCCTCGTCGATGATTTGAAGAATCGGCTCCTCAATCGCGAATCGTTTCTCGATACCGTCAATCAAGTGCGCGTCTCTTTTGGGCTGAACAACTAGGCACTCCATCCATGCGCGCGTCTTCCATTCTCGCCGCGGTCGGTATGGCTGCGTTTTTCGCGGCCTGCCCGTCTGCGTCGTCTTTGCACGGCTTTTGCGATGGCGTGCAATGCGGCGACGGTTTTACGTGCGAGGCGACGACCGGGCAATGCAGCGCGGTGAGTCCCTGCGCGACGGTGACGTGCAAAGCGGACGAGCACTGCGTCGTTGACGCTGGCGCAAAAGTTGGTCGATGCGCGGGGCCATGCGACGGGATCGTTTGCGGGATTGGCCAGAAGTGCGATGCGACCACGGGTGCGTGCAAGGCGATTGATCCCACCAATCTCTGTGCGGAAAGGAAATGCGACGCGGGCAAGTCCTGCAATCCGCAAAATGGCCTTTGCGAGAGCGTTGGCAATTGCAACGCCTGCTGCGATGCCGGCAGGTACTGCAATCTCGCCAGCGGGAAATGTGAGCTCGATCAGTGCGCCGCCAACGGTCCCGGCAACGTCCCGCAATTCTGTCAGTGCGGTCCCGATACAGCGTGCGAACAGGCGACCGGGAAGTGCCTGCCCAGCGGTGGCGTTTGCGGGGCGCCTTGCGGCGAGGGGAAAGTGTGCGACGTCGACACACGCCGTTGCATCGCGCTTCCGGCGGGGCAGGCCAGTCCGGGCGAAATCGGATCGCCCTGCGCGAAATCGTCGGACTGTTCGAAGGTGGGAAGCTCGCCATTCTGCATCGGCGACACCTTCTTCACCGCTCTCGCTACGAACGGTGGTTACTGCTCGGCCAGCTGTGACGAAGGTGGCTGCGCGTCGGGTGCGGCTTGCGTCGATTTCGGCATCAAGCTTTGCCTGGATTTGTGCCTGCTGGACGACGATTGCCGCGACGGCTACTCCTGCACCTCCGTCAGCACCGGTGACGCTCGCCGGTTCTGCTTCCCGAAACGGTCGCCCTCCTCGTGCACGGGCGCCGGCTGTTCGCCGATCGGCGGGACGTGCAGCCACGATGCGGATTGTGTCGCCGGGGCCAGTTGTCTCACGCAATTTCCGGGCGGTTACTGCATGGCTTTTGATTGCAGCGGCTTTGGTGCGGGCTGCCCGGGCGGCGCACCCTGCGTGCAACTCGACTACTGCGGCCTCTCGTTTGGCTGCTTGAGCACCTGCGACGCCACCATTTCCGTCTCCTGTCGCCCAGGCTATGCCTGCTACGGAACGACCAGCGGCGTCTGCTATCCCGGTTGCCGAAAAGATACTGAGTGTACGCGCGCCAGTTGCACGATTCCGACCTACTGCGATCCGGTGGCCAACCGGTGTGAGCAGCCCTGCGCGCAGGACAAAGACTGCGGAGGCAGCCGCGTTTGCGACAAGGGCACCGGACGTTGTTACACGGCGTGTTTGTCGAACGACGCCTGCAATGGCCATGGCGTTTGCGACACGACCAAGCGCCGTTGTCTGCCACCGTGCGTCGCTGACGAGGAGTGCCCGGCCACCTCCTTCTGCGGACCGAGCGGCCTTTGCGAGCCCCGATGCGTGAACGATGGCGATTGCGGGAGCGGAAAATACTGCGGCCTGGCAGGCCACTGTCATCCCAACTGCGCGACGGCCAGCGATTGCGGATCCAACGAGCGCTGCGACCTGGCGACTTCGCACTGTGTGCTCAAGTGCACGCGCCTCGACGACTGCGGTGCGGGCTTCACCTGCGACATCAACACCGGAACTTGCCGGCGCGATTTCAGCGCGGTGAACATAGGCGCGGCCTGCGCTCACGACAGCGACTGCGGCCCTGGCGGAATTTGCGCGATCGGCGCGGGAAACCCGGGTGGCTACTGCACGGCCTCTCCCTGCGGCGCGACCGCACAGTGCCCCGTGGGAAGCGTTTGTGAAAACATGTCTGGCTCCGCGCAGTGTATGAAGCGCTGCGACCCGAACGGCACGGATTGCCGCGCGGGGTATCTCTGTAAATCCACCAACGGCGACACCATCTGCTCGAACTAAAGGACAAACTTATGAATCGCGCACTTTGTAGCTTGGCTTTGTCGGTACTTCTCTTTGGCTGTCCCTCGAGCACGAGAGACGGCGGCACGCCGACGGACGGTGGGGTCACCAACCTCTGTGCGGCCGTTACGTGCCAGTCCGGTGAGACCTGCAACAAGACGAACGGAAAATGTGAAACCAAGACTTGCGACGCGGCCTGCACCAATGACGTGACGAAAATCTGCGATAACGGCACGTGCGTCTCCAAATGCGTAAACGGGCAACCGACGGCCGCGACCGGGAACTCGCCGTGCACGACCGGCCAAGTTTGCGATCCAAACACGGGAACTTGCGCGGACGCTTGCGCCGTCAAGATGGCTTCCTCGAGCAAGTGTGCCATCGATGAACGCTGCGATTCCGCCACTGCTTCTTGCGTTGCCAACGTTACGCCCAAGCCGGGTGAAGAGGGTGGCGCATGCGACGGTGCGGCAACGAAGTGCAAAGACTCCAAGGCGCTGTGCCGGACGGAAGCCAAGAACTCGGTCCCCGGTGGTGCCTGTCTGAAGTCGTGCGGAAACGCGTCGTGTTCGCCAGGCTTCATCCCGCTGGGCACCGGCGCCAACTGCATCTGCGTCGAGGCCTGCAAGACCTCTGCGGAGTGCCGTCAGGAAAACGGCTGGTCCTGCGAGCCCGCGCTCTTCCTCGGCCAGGGCGCAAAAGGCCCCGGATGTATCTGGCAGGACGAGTGTCTCTTCGCTGGCAAGAAGGAAGCCGACTGCGCGGACGAGGCGCAAGCCTGCGATCCCACGCACCCCTGCAAGGCGGATCTCTTCTGCGAGACCTTCCTGGCCTCGGACAAGAACGGCGCTAAGGCGAGCGGCGTTTGCATGCGGTTCGTGACGCCCGACGACACGAATAATCCAGCTTTTGCAAACGACGTTTGTTGGCCCGCGGCTTGTTCGTCCGCGGCATGTGATGGGGCGGGCGACGATCCCACGCTCAGCAACTGCCTGCCCACCTGCGCGGTTGGCGACCAGACCGCATGCAAGGTGGCCGGCTACTCGTGTCAGAGTTTCACCGCGACGCAGGGGGTCTGCTTGGGACGCGAATGCGACGCGGATGCGGATTGTGCTCCGCAGACCGTCCGCTGCACCGCGACGACCACGACCAATTGCGGCAAGGGGCAAACCTGCTCGGCCGCGGGTACCTGTTCGCGTTGGGATGCGTGTAGCAAGGACGCCGATTGTGGCGGCGGTGTTTGTGACACTCAGAAGGGCTTCTGCAAGCCTTCCTGCGAGCAGGCCAACGGACTCTGCTTCCCGTCGTGCACGGGGAAGACCGGAACGACTTTGGCGACGGACTGCGGTTCGGCGGACGCGACGAAGTTCCCGCGGTCTTGCAGCTCGGCCGGTGCGTGCCAGGTCAAGTGCGTGAGCGACGACGCTTGCGGCGCTTCGGCGGTTTGCGAGGGCGGCGTTTGCGTCTCGCGTTGCTGGAAAGCAACGGTCGCGGCGGCCGGAGGCAAGACGACGATCGTGAGCAACGAGGCCACGGTTTGCGGCAGCAACGTCTGCAATTTCAGCACGGGACACTGCAAGCCCGCTTGCTCCAACTCCAACCCGTGTAGCTCCACGGAAATCTGCGATGCCAGCGCGCACTGCATTCCCAAGTGCACGACGGACGCTTCCTGTGGCACCGGCAACGTTTGCGATACCGCGAGCGGAACGTGCGTGGCAGCTTGCAATCTCGCCAACGAAGCGACCGTGTGCAATCCGAGCGGTACGGTGGGCACGCACTATTGCGACACCAACGTTGGCGCGAACAACGGGCACTGCTACTTGAGCTGCTCCGACACGGCCGGTTGCGCGACGGGTGAGCAGTGCTGCACCAGCGGCGCGCACCAAGCGCACTGCATCCTGGCGTCGGGCACCTGCAACTAGGGAAAACGGACCTCACGGGTGGCTGGAAACCGCCATCCGTGAGGCTTCCTTCTGCGGGCGTGCCTTCTTAGCTTCTCGGTTCATCGGCCAATTGGTCGAAATAACCTCGAGGAGCGAACATGCCGCGTTACATCGATTTCCATGCTCAGATGCCGAAGATCCCCCAGGATCAGTTGCAGCAATTGAAGTCGGCGGTCGGACGTCCCGACAACAACGGTGTCAAGAACATCGACGCGATCTTTACCAAGGACGGACAGGGTTACTGCATTACGGACGCGCCAAACGCCGATGCGGTGTGTCGATCGCACGAGGCAAAGGGCATGCGTCTCGGCAAAGGCGACGTGCACGAGATCGCGTCGACACTGGCGTAGATGTTCCCTCCCGCTTGAAGGGGGAGGGTCAGGGTGGGGGTGGGAGCTATTCTTGCCGCAGCGCCACCGCCGGATCGAGGGCGGCGGCGCGTGCGGCGGGGTAGATGCCGAAGATCAGTCCGATGGCGCAGGCGCTGCCAAGCGACGCCGCGGCAGCCCAAGCAGGAACGGCGGCAGGAAGTTCGGTGAGTGTGCGCACCACCAACGCCACGATCCATCCGAGCGCGAGGCCTGCCAATCCGCCGGTGGCTGAGAGCGCCGTGGCCTCGAGAACGAACTGCGTGAGGATGCGGCGCCGGCGCGCGCCTAGCGCTTTGCGCAACCCGATTTCGCGCGTGCGCTCGGTGACGGCGACCAGCATCACGTTCATCACACCGATGCCGCCCACCACCAGCGCCATGGCGCAGAGCGCGATCGCCGCGGCCGCGACCATACCGGCGAAGTCGTCGAAAGTCTTTTGAAGCGATTCGTTTGAATAGATATCAAAATCGTTGTCGTCGCCGGCTGCGACGCCGCGACTTTTGCGCAAGGCCACGGTGGCCTCGTCTTGGGCGCGCGCCATCAGCGCTGGTGATTCGGCCATGACGGTGATGTTGATGCTGCGGTGGACGCCGAGTTGCCGCGCGAAGAGCGGGAAAGGGATCGACACCAGCTCTCCGGAGTCGTCGCCCACCGCACTGTGTTGTTTGGCGAGGACCCCGATCACTTCGACGACCGCGCCAGCCACGCGAACGTGTTTTCCGAGCACGTCGCCATCGGGAAAGAGCGATTCGGCGATGTCCGAACCAAGGATGGTGACTGGCGATCCATCCGCGGCTTCGCCGGTATTCCAGGGGCGGCCAGTGGCGATCGGCAGGTTGTTGTTATCGAAGAATTCGGCGGTGCCGCCGGCGATAAAGGCGTTGGGAATGGTGCGATCGGGACCGACGACTTTCTGCCCGCCGTCCCACGTTTCACCGCCCACCTGGCGCGCGTGGGGCGTGCCCGCGCGAACCGCGTTGACGTCGGCCATAGTGATTTTTTTGCGCGATTCGTATTTGGCGTTGCGGCCGAAGTGAAATCCGACCGGTTGCTTTTGCATCTGAAAAACGTTGGCGCCGAGACCGGCCATTCCTTTTTCGATGCTGTGCGTGAGACCGCTGGTCAGCGCCATCATGCTAGAGACCGAGGCCACGCCGATTACGATGCCGAGTAGTGCCAGCACGCTACGCAGTTTGTGCGCCGCGAGGCTTTTCAATGCGAGTATGACATCGTCGATCGATTGTCGTGCGTTCGTCATACGTATTACTTTCGAGATCATTCGTAACGCAATGCTTCGACGGGAAGAAGCCGCGCCGCATTCCAAGCGGGCCAGGCGCCGAAGATCACGCCCACGCTGGCGGAGAAGAGTACCCCGAGCAGCACCACACTCGGCGCCGCGCGCGCGGCGAGCGGGGTGAGCCAGGAGGCGACTTGCGCGGCGAAGAGCCCGAGCGCGGTGCCAAAGAATCCGCCGAGCGACGAGAGCGCTAGCGCTTCGAGGAGAAATTGCCCGAGGATCGTTCGCCGCCTTGCGCCGAGTGCGCGCCGTACGCCGATCTCGCGCGTGCGTTCCTTCACCGAGACCAGCAGGATGTTCATGATGCCGATGCCTCCGACGACGAGCGAAATGAGGCCTACGCCAAATGCCACGGCGTAAAGTCCGCCAGTCATCTCTTTGTAAAACGAGAGCAGCGCTTCTTGGCGGTTCACCGCGAAGTTGTCCGCCACCTCGGGCGGCAATTTTCGGTAGCGGCGCAGAATGCCGATGATCTCGTCTTCGGCTTCGTTGACCTCGTCTTGTTTGGCGACCGCGGCGATGGTGAGTCCGCGGTGCAGTCCGAAGCCGCGCGCAAAAGTGAGTGCCGGCATCAGCGCGATGGCGTCGAGCGATTTGCCCATGATGGCGCCGCGCCGCTCGAGCAGTCCGATGATTTCGTAGTGCTGCGCGCCGATCTTCACGCGGTTGCCGAGGGCGTCGCCGCTCGGGAAAAGCATCTCACCGAGATCCGCGCCCAGCACAACCACGTTACGGCTGGCGGCGGTGTCCACGTCGGTGAGGAAGCGGCCTTGCTGGATGCGCAGATTGCTGGCGGTGGCGTACTCGGACTCGGTGCCGATGATTTCTACGTCGTCGACATGTTCGTCGCCGCGACGAACGGAACCGTGTGTGCGCGCACTCGGGACGACCAGTGCGAGGTGCGTGGCATTTTCTCGCAGCGCGCGCAGTTCCCCCCAGCCGACGGCCGGACGGTTGCGGTAGTTCCACCAGTCGCCGCGGGAGATCATCGGACGTGGTGAGATGAAGAGCGAATGTGGACCGAGTGCTTCCACTTGTTGCGTGAACGAACTGTTGAGGCCGCTAATCACAGCGGCGATGGCGATGACCGTGGCCACGCCGACGGCGATGCCGAGCGCGGTGAGCACGGTGCGCAGTCGATGCGTGCGCAAAGCGCCGAATGCTTGACGCGACGATTCGGAGAGCTCGACGAATGCGCGGCGGAGTTTACGCAGCATTTCCCCTCCCCCCTTTGCGGGGGAGGGCTAGGGTGGGGGGACCGAGATCGAATGCGGCGACATCACCCCCACCCTGACCCTCCCCCGTCAAGGGGGAGGGGAGCTTAGCGGTGGGGACTAGGGCCACGCGCGCACCCGGGCCATCGTCGGTGACGCGTCCATCCATCAGCCGCACCGCACGTGGACAGCGCGCGGCCAGCTCCGGCGCATGTGTGACCAGCACGATCGTGTTGCCCGCGTTGTGCAACTCGGAGAAGAGGCGGATGATCTCTTCGCCGGTGGCCGAGTCGAGGTTGCCGGTCGGCTCGTCGGCGAGCAGAAGCGACGGGTCCGTCACCAACGCTCGCGCGATGGCCACGCGTTGCCGCTGACCACCGGAGAGCTCGTTTGGTTTGTGCGTCATGCGATCGGCGAGTCCGACACGTGCCAGCGCAGCCTGGGCGCGGTCGCGCCGATCGCGCGCGGGAAGTCCGCGGTAGACGAGCGGCAGCTCCACGTTTTCCAGCGCGGAGGCGCGCGGCAGGAGCTGAAAGGTTTGGAAGACGAAGCCGATCTCCACGTTGCGCAAGTCGGCGAGTTGATCGTCGGAGAGCGTCCCGACGTCGGATCCATTGAGTAGATAACGCCCGCTGGTGGGGACATCCAGGCAACCCAGCACGTTCATCATCGTGGATTTGCCAGAGCCAGATTGCCCAACGATGGCGCAGAACTCCCCAGCGTTGATCGACAAAGTAATACTTCGTAATGCATGCACCTCTTCCGCGCCGAGCGTGTACGTTTTCGTGACGTTGTCGAGATGAATCAGCGCCGACATCAGCCGCCTACTTCCTTTTTCTGCGTCACCGCGTCGCCGTCTTTGAGCTCGCGCGCCAGCACGCGGTAAGGGCCTTCGACCACCTGCTCGCCCGCGGAGAGTCCCTCGAGAATTTCGACCGCGCTGCGGCCCGCGATGCCCAGCCGCACCGCGCGCTGTACCGCCTTACCGTCCTTGGCCACGAACACAACCTTGATGAGTTTTCCCTTGGACGTCGAAGCGGGCAACGTTCCCGTCTCCTGTTTTTTGGGCGTCGCTTCGCGCACCGTCACCGACTGCACCGGAACGGTGATGGCGCCGTCGTGCGATTCGGTCTCCACGGAGACCTGCGCGCTCATGCCTGGCAGCGCTTCGGGCGGCGCATCGGTCAGCGAAACGCGTACTGGAAACGTGGTCACCTCGGCATCGGTGCCAGGATTTTTCACGATGGCGTTTTTGCCAACCTCCACCACCACACCGTGCATTTCGCGATCGGGAATGGCGTCGATCTCCACCGTCGAGCGCTGGCCCTCTTTGATGTGCACCACCTCGTGCTCGCCGACCTCCGCTTTGACTTCCATGGCGGTGAGGCTGCCAAGCAACATCACCACGTCCTCTTGAAAATCGCTGCCGCGCACGCGTTCGCCGACGCGATGGCTCAGCTCCAGCACCGTGCCGTCGATGGGCGAGACCAGCGTGGTTTGCGCGAGATCGGTGCGAGCACTTTCCGCGATGGCGCTGGCCTGCTGCGCCCGTTCGCGCGCAGTGGCGATCTGCGCGGCATTCGTGGCCAGGTTCGTCTCCGCGGTCTGCACGTCGGCGTCGGCGGCGAGATTCTGCGCGCGCAGTTTGCGCAGCCGACCAAGCTCGGCCTGCATGCGCGCTTCTTGCGACTGTTGCACGCGCACGTCGCCTTCCGCAGCTCGAATCGACGCCAGATGCGATCGATAGAGCGCGTCGTAGCGGCGGCGATCGATTTGTCCGAGGACCTGTCCGCGGTGGACGAAATCGCCCTCTTTGACGGTGAGCGAAAGCAGCTCGCCGGTGATGTTGGAGGAGACCTTCACCAGCGTCGCCGTTTGCAGATGTCCGGCGCCGGAAACGGTTCGCACCACACGCTCTTTCTTGGCTTCGGCGAGCGAAATCTCCACCGGCTCCTTGGGTTTTGGATGTAAGCTTTTCAATGTAACAGCGCTAATCCCGCCGAGAATGATCACGGCGACGACGATTCGGCGAATCACTTGGTCTCCTCGAGTGCTGTTCCGGTCGGCGAGATTCCAACGGCGCGGCGCAACGCGCCGAGCGCTTCACGCGCATCGACACCGGCGGAGAGGCGCGCCAACCTGGCCTGCGTGACTTTAAGCGCGGCATCGCGAACTTCGAGCAGGCTTCCTTGGCCTACGGCGTAACGCTGCTGCGCGAAATCCGCGGCGTCGGTGGCGGTGCGTTCACCCTCCGCGGCGGCGGTCAGCGCGGCGCGGGCGCTCGCCAACGATTCGTGCGCACGCGAAACTTCGTTGGCGATGGTGGTCTCGGCGACGGCGACTTGCATGTGCGCCTGCTCCATTTGGAGGCGCGCCTTTTCGACCGAGGCCTGCGTCGCGAATCCACTGAATGCATTGAACGTTCCCTGCACGCCCGCGCTCGCGGAATATTGGCGAGCGGGATTTCCAAGCACGTCGCCGAGGACCGGACCTTGGCGGCTATAGTTCGCGAAGAGTGAAACGGTCGGAGACCAGGCACCCTGCGCCGCGCGTGCATTGGCTTCCGCGGCGGCGACGTTGTGCGCGAGCTGACGCAGCAGTGGTCGTGTCAATTTGGCCTGTGCGAGATTTTCCGGAAGCGTTGGCGCGGCGGCAACGTCGACCAGCAGATCGCCAGGCGCGAGCCAAGTGGCGTCCACCGTGCCACCAAGTGCGGCGACGAGATCGGTTCTCGATTGCGCCAGCGCGCGTGCCTCCGCGATTCGCACCAGGCGATCTTGCGAGAGGTTGGCGCGCGCGATCAGTGCGTCGCTCTTGGACACGCGACCGGCCTCGAACAATTTGTCGGCGGCGTCGACCTGCGCGGTGTCCCGGGTGATGGCGGCGTCGAGCGTGGCCAGCGACTGTTCGGCGCGCACCGTCTCGAAGAACCGCGTCCAAGTGGTGAGCGCCACATCCAGCAGCGCCTCATCGCGCAGAGCGCCCGCCGATTGCAGCGCGGCGCGCACGGCTTCGAGATTGGCGTTCCATTTTCCGCCGTCGTAGACGAGTTGAGTCGCCGTCGCGCCGAGGGCCCACTCCGGTGTGGATTGGCCGGTCACTTCGCGTTGCTGCTGCGAGAACGACAACGTGTCGTTGCCGCTAGCGTCCTTGGTGAGGACGGGCGAGGCCAAATTGACGGTGCGGTCGCCGATAAAGTTGCGCGCGGCGGACGCGTTGAGATCGAGTCGCGGCAGAATGGCCGATCGCGCCAGCACCACGTCGGATTCCGGAATGCGCGCCGCGAGTCGCGAGACGGTAGCTTGGGGTGCCCGCAGCGCTTGGACGACGGCGGCTTCGGGCGTCAACGGCTCCGCACGCGCGGAAGCGGTGATGACAAACGCGATCGAAAGTATTCGTATGCAATACACGTTATGCACCGTGGTGACTCCCGCCGTTCGAGATGGAAAACAGCAATGCCGCCCAACAACCGAGACCGGCCAGCGCGATTGCGATGCAACGCGGTCGCGGTGTTCTGGCCACCGCGGCCACACCGAAGGCCACCAGCAGCGCCGACCAGATTGCGAAAAGATCAAGTTGGGCCGCGAGGTGCGCGAAGGGTCCGTGAAAGAGTGGGGCGGCACTGGCTGCGACGAGATCGCGCGCAGCAGAAAGCGACAAGGACGACCGTGAAAGCGCCGCGGCGCCTGCGATTACATTCTTGATCGCTTGTGGCAACAATGCATGACAAGCGATCACCCAGGCTGCGCCCCACGAAAGTCGCGCCGCGACGAGCCACGCGCCCAGCGCGATGCCGAGCGTCAAAAGCGCAGCGCTGATCCAGGGCTGAACGAGCGCGACGCCAAGGAGCTTGGCTGTGGTCAGGCGCTGCTCTTTTTGTGTGGCCTCGGCAATGTCGCGATCGGTGGCGTCGTGAAGTTTTCCTTCTTGCTCGAGCGCGGTTAGTGCGGCCGGCCGCGCATCGAGTCGAGCCGACATGGCCGCCGCGCCAAACATCGTGGCCGCGGCGACGAGGGCCAGTGCGATTCCCCACTTGCGATTGGTCACCGCGCGCGCCATCACGCCTTCGGGTCGCGCGATAGCATCGAGTGCCGTGAGCAGTGCTTGGCGCATGGAGCGATCGACCATAGTCGACTCGTACTACGGCCCACACGCACTGCTATTTCAGAGTGTTCATCGGGCGCCGCTTGATCTGCAGATTCCGGAACAGTCGGCCGCGATGCGAGCATCGTCGATCCCAGCTTCGTCCGGTGCTGGTGGACGGATCGCGCACCGACAAGAGCGACCCCTTCGTGGTGACCGACCTCGACGCGGCTTTGTTTGCGGTGCCGCTGATCACAAGGCGACGGAGGTGTGCCGCGTTGGGCATCGTTGCGGGGGCGATTATTTCGGGCGGTAAAGGAACGGCCGCGGGGAAATTTGCCGCGCTGGAAGCGGCGGGTGTGGCGATCGCTGCGAGCCCTGCGGAGTTGGAAAGCACGCTGAACGCGCACTTGCTAAATGCGCCTGGAAGCCTTGCCTGATGAGCAGGCGACCCCACTTCGACGCTGAATGGTGCAACAACGTTCCGTTTCGGAGGCCCGAGATGGAGTGCGGATCATCCACCCAGGTTCCGCGCTTTAGGCAGACCGTCGAAATCACTCGCTGAGCGGACGCGTCAAAGCGGGCACGCGGCTTGCTTTTGTTCTCTGGCATGCATTCATCCCTCACTCGCACCGCTTGGGCCATCGCCCTCCTCGGTTGCACTAACCCGCCCGGCGCGACGGTAGATTCCTCATCCGCGCCCATCGGAATTGGCGCGGATGAGCAGCCAACACTCCTCGACCAAGGCGCCAGCGCGCGACTCTCTGACGTCATCACCGCCGCAGAGGTGGGTCGAACCTTTGGCGTGGACGACAATCACATTCCCTATCCCGATACCTATTGGCCATTCGTCAAGGACGGGATTGACGACCGCTGGCATGACGAAGCTTCGCCATTGGAGAAGTACATGGTCGTTACCGACCCTGGTCACGTCGAAGCCGCACAGAAATGGGAAAAGCTAAACCATGGTCGTCAGTTAGCCGATGTTGAGTCTTGGTGGGGCCACTGCCCAGGTTGGACGGCAGCGGCCATCTCAAATGCTCCCGTGCTGCACGCCGTTCACGTGAAGTTTGACGGAGCGGGAGAAGCGGGCAGCTGCCAGCCGGGTTCGCCGGGATGCGTGAAGTTCGAAATCGGCGACATCAATGCCCTGATGGCCGAGGTCTATGTCGATGCTCCAAGTCGATTCCTCGGCTCGCGCTGTGACGTGAAGCCCGCAGATATCGTTCGTTACCCCAGCGGACGCGTTCGTACGTCGGGGTGCAAAGGGCTCAATGCTGGGTCGCTGCTGATCGTGCTAGCTGACCTTTTGAAACGCCAACAGCGCGCGATCGCGATTGATGCACAGACCGCGTGGTCTACCGAGCAGATTTGGAATCAGCCGGCCTACCGTTACCAGGTTTACGGCTACCAGCCGATTTCGTCGCAGGAAGAGGCGGCGCACCTTGTCAGTGGTGGAGTTGACAATCGCTACTTCTGGAACAACAACGCGAAGGGATTCGTTCGCGTTCAAATCGGAATCAAGTTTGTTGTCGAGCAGGGCCCCAACGCGTCGGTCGTCTCGGGCGCATCGTCGACTCGAGAGATGTTCATCGATGCGGTGCTCGAATTGGATGCCCGCGCGGATGACCCGAACGCCACGATCATCGGGGGTGAGTATCTCAATTCGGACCGGGGGGATCGGCTTACCGTTCCACCTTTTGTGTGGCTACCCGAAGGCCCGGGAGCCGAGGATCTTGAAGTCGAAATGGCAAGCTCGTCTAGCCACAACCCGTTCGTCAAACCCAGTCTCGTGCGCCGGCTTGTCGAGTTGGGGCATGTTGCTGAGCTCGATGAGGCCAGCGATCCGGTGGCGGTTGAAGACAATGGCGAGGAGTCGGGGTAGCTACAGCGGCCCTGACGGAAACGCGTCGATTGGCGTTTACTTACGATAGTGACGGCAACATCAGCAGAATTCAAAGGCAAGGCCCCGGCTCGGACGGCGAAATTGTAAACTGCGAGTAGTTGTGACGGCGGGAGCGGGAAACCGTACCGCTGTGTCGAAAAAAAGGCGATTGTGGGTTGCCGGCGTTTGATCGGTGCCCGTTCCCTGTTAAACAACTCCCGCTTTCCTCTCTTAAAAACGGAACCCACATGGCCCTCGAGCGCACGCTTTCCATCCTAAAACCCGACTGCCTCCAGTCCGGCGCCATCGGTCAAGTCGTGGCTCGTCTCGAGGCCGCTGGCTTGAAGCCGGTCGCCATGCGCATGCATCAGCTCACCACCAGCGAGGCCGAAGGCTTCTATGCGGTTCATCGTGAGCGCCCTTTCTTCCGTTCGCTCGTCAGCTACATGACCAGCGGCCCAGTGGTGTTGATGGCGCTCGAGGGCGACAACGCGGTCGCCAAAAATCGCGAAGTGATGGGTGCCACCGATCCCGCGAAAGCCGCGCCAGGTACCATCCGGCGCGATTTCGCGAAGAGCATCGAAGCCAATACCGTGCACGGATCCGACTCCACGGACAACGCCAAGATCGAAATCGCCTACTTCTTCCGCGCCACGGAGCTCGTGAAGTACGACGTGAAGCGGTAGCGGTGTCCGACATTGCTTGGCAGCTGTGGCTGCTCGCGTTTGGCATCGTTCTCTCGGGCGTTTTCTCGGGCGCGGAAACGGCGCTGACCGCGCTGGGTGTGGCGCACTCGCGTCGCCTCTACGAGACGGGAGGCACGCGCGGCCGCATGTTGGCGCTCTGGGTGCATGCGCCGGAGCGGGTGCTCTCGGGGCTACTCGTTGGCAACACGCTCATCAACGTTGGCTGCGGCACGTTGGCGGCCAACATCATGGTTGGTCTCGGGCGTCCGACCTGGATGGCCGCGGCCGCGGGCGCTGTGACGCTGCTGCTCTTGGCGTTCGGAGAAATCACGCCGAAGATGTTGGCGAAGGCGAATCCGGAGCGGTTTGCGCTGCTCTTCGCACCGTTCGCCACGCTGGTCGCCTACCTGATGTTTCCGGCCTCGTGGCTTCTGCTGCAGATGCCGCGTGCGTTTCTACGGGCCCGTGTGGTGGGGCAGCGGCCGATGCCGAGCGTGACCGGTGAAGAGATTGAATATCTCATCGGCCTCTCCGGTCGCGAAGGTGTGCTCGACAGCGTCAAGCAGCAGCTCCTCAATTCGGTGCTGAAATTCTCGGATCGCATCACCAAAGAGGTGATGGTGCCGCGCACGCGCGTGGTGGCTGTCGACGTGGAAGCGTCGTATGCGGACGCCGCGCGCGTCGTGACCGACAGCGGCCACTCGCGCATTCCCGCTTATCGGGAAAGCATCGACACCATCGTTGGTATTTTTTACGCCAAGGCGCTGCTGGCCGATCTGCGGGTGTCCGAGCGGCCCAGCGAGTTTCAGGTGAAGCGCTACGTGAAGCCGGCGTTTTTCGTTCCTGAGCAGATGAAGGTCAGCCGGCTGCTCCGCGAATTTCAGCGGCGGCGGATGCACCTCGCGGTGGTGGTCGACGAATTCGGTGGCACCAGCGGAATCGTTACGCTCGAGGACGTTGTTGAGGAGATCGTCGGCGAGATTCAGGACGAGAGCGACGTCGACGAGACGGCCATCAAAGCGCTTGATTCAGGTGCGGTGTTGGTGGAGGCCACCATCGGGCTACGCGAGCTGGGCGACCACCTCAAGGTCACGTTTCCGGACGAGGGCGGTTATGAGACATTGGGCGGTTTTTTGACCGCGACGGCAGGGAAAGTTCCGCCGGTTGGTGCGGTGATCGCATGGGGCGGGTGGACGTTCACGGTGCGGGCCGCCGATGAGCGTCGGGTGACGCGCGTGGAAATCGCCAAGAAGATAATCGGTATTCAAGATAATAAATTATAAATAATACACTAAAACTTAATGCTTCCCATCGCCGCACAGCCTCCGCCTCAGCCCGATCTGCGATCGCTCTCGCAAGAGGCGTTGAACGCGCTCGTGGAGCGGATGGGCGAGCGGCCGTTCCGCGCTCGTCAGCTTTTTCGCTGGATGCACAAGCGTGGCGCCGCGACGCTGGACGAGATGACCGACTTGTCGAAGTCGTTTCGCGAACGGCTGGCGAGCGAAACGGTGCTGACACGGCTCACGCTCGATGCGGTGGAGCAGTCGAGTGACGGCACGCGCAAGTATCGTTTTCGAACCGTCGATGGAAAGTTGATCGAGTCGGTCTACATGCCCGATGAAGGTCCGGTAGCGAGCGCGGGTTGCGATGACGAAGACGATGAGAAGGACGCGAGCGACGGAAGGAGCGAGCCAGGGAGAGGAGCCAGCCCAGCTTCGCTGGGTGGCGGAGGGGGACGGGTCCCCCTCTCCAGACGCCGCATTCGGCGCACGCTCTGTGTCTCATCGCAAGTGGGCTGTGCGATGGATTGCAAATTCTGCCTGACCGCGACCATGGGGCTTGTGCGGCACCTTTCGCCCGGAGAAATCGTCGATCAGGTGCACCGCGTGAATGCGGATTTGCGCACCCTGGGGCTGACTGCAGGTGAGGTGAAGGCGCCAATTCACTTGGCGCCGAGGAGCGGGCAGCGGCCTGCTCCCTTCAGCGAAAGACCGCTGACGAATCTCGTCTTTATGGGCATGGGCGAGCCGTTGCACAATTTCGACGGCGTGAAAGCTTCGCTCGAGCTGCTCTTGGCCGAGGACGGTCCAAATTTTTCGCATCGACACGTCACCGTTTCGACGAGCGGACACGTGCCGCACATTCGCCGCCTCGGCGAAGAGACCGCGGTGAAGCTCGCCATTTCGCTCAACGCCACCACCGACGAAACGCGCAGCGCCATCATGCCGATCAACCGCAAATGGGATTTGGCCGCGCTGATGGCGGCGTGTCGGACTTTTCCGATGCGGCAAGGTCGGCGTATTACTTTCGAATACGTGCTGTTGGCCGGCGTGAACGACACCGACGACGACGCGCGACGCTTGGCGAAGCTGGTCTCCGGCATTCCCGCGAAAGTGAATCTCATTCCCTACAACGCGTGTGCGGAGCTTTCGTTTACGGAGCCATCCGCCGAACGAGTCTCCGCGTTTCGGCAACTTTTGGTAGATCGTCACATCACAGCCGTGGTGCGCAGAAACCGCGGCCGCGACATTGCTAGCGCGTGCGGGCAACTCGCGGTGCAAGGCCAAATTCGAGACGGAAGGATTTCACGATGACCAGCGTTTTGGCGGTGGGTAGCATGGCGCTCGACTCGGTGGAGACGCCGTTCGGCAAGCGCGACGATGTGCTGGGCGGATCGGCGGCCTACTTTGCCACGGCGGCTTCGTTCCTCACCGAAACGCGCCTGGTGGCGGTGGTGGGCGCGGACTATCCCGAGGAAGCACTCAACTTTTTACGTGACCGCGGCGTGAAGGTCGAAGGTGTGACGCGCGCGGCGGGCCCGACGTTTCGTTGGCGCGGCCGCTACGGTTTCGATTTGAACGATGCCAAGACGCTGGAGACGCAGCTCAACGTCTTCGCCAACTTCGAGCCGGTGTTGCCCAAGAGCTATCTCGACAGCGAGATACTCTTTCTTGGCAACATCCATCCGCAGTTGCAATCGCGGGTCTTGAAGCAAGCCACGCATGCGCGGCTCATCGCGGCGGATACCATGAATTTGTGGATTTCCACCGAGCGCGCGGCGCTTTTGAACACGCTCAAGGGCGTGCATCTTTTGTTCGTGAACGACGGCGAAGCGCGGCAGCTCTCCGGTGAGCACCACATCGTGAAGGCTGCGCGGGCCATCCAATCCATGGGACCCCATACAGTTGTGATCAAGCGCGGCGAATATGGGGCCATGCTTTTTCAGGGTGATCACGTCTTTGCGGCGCCGGCATTTCCACTGCCGGCGCTGTTCGATCCGACCGGTGCGGGCGACAGCTTCGCCGGAGGGTTTTTGGGGCGGCTGGCGCGCGCGGATGCGAAGTCGCGGCTTGATGCGCGGACCTTGCGGCAAGCGGTGGCGCTGGGCGGTGTGATGGCGTCGTTTACGTGCGAAGCGTTTTCGTTCGATCGTTTGCGGACGTTGACGCGGCAGGAGCTAGCGCATCGCTATGGCGAACTGCAGCGGCTGACGGTGTTCGAGGATTTGCCGAGTGAGCTGTTGACCGACAGCGCACAGAAGGCATCGGCCTAGAGACGACGTGAGCCCGTCGGCTGTTCGTCGTTGAGCGTTTGACGCGACGCGGGATGACTTTCGCTGTGCTTCATTCGTTAGTCTAGCGCGTCGACAGGCTTTTGCGCTCCCCCGTGCAATGGAACAACCATCTGCAGCAGTGGCAACGCCTGTTTCTACTTCGACACGGCGAAAACGATTTCGGGATGCTTTCCCTCCTCGGGCTTCTGCCAGTAGCGGGCCGTCCGCATTCACTTCAGCGGGAAATAAACCTGAAAACCTCAGTTCGAGGGGATTCCCGGAAAAGTGATCGCGGATTTCCAAGTGACATTTGATGGTTACGTTGCGTCAAGCGAACTGCGCCACAGTTGGATTTTGTCGCGAGCCCGCGAGGTGATCAGCTCTCAATTGAGGTTTTCAGGATAAACTCAGTCGCTCACCACACTCAGATGCGTGGCCAACTCGAATACGGTGACCATTTCGTCGTTCGCCGCAAACACGCGCAGCGCTTCGTCCACCGCGATCTGCGTTGCCTCGTCCGCGTGCTTGGGTAGGCGTCCCAACACCTGTCCGGTTTTTGCGTCCAGCGCCACGACATGCTCGCCCGCCACGAAGAGAATGCCGCGTTTCAAAATGGGCGTCACCGTTGGCGAGCGCGGCAAATCGCGGGCGGCGTGACTCCATAAAAGATCGCCAGTCGAGGTGAATGCCGCAACATGTCCACTCGGACCGATCGCGCAAATTCCCTGTTCTGTCGCCAGAAATTTGGCGCCCAATGTTGCCGCGGATTCGACGAACCGCGGCTCGATTCCCGGTCGCGCGAAGAGCGTCGTTGAAGATCCCGTAACGACGACCGTGTCGTGGAAGGCAAACAAGTGCCCGCGATCCGCGTCGCAACGATGATCCGAAATCGGTGCGCCGTCGATCGTGCGCCGCCAAAAGAGACGCGGGCCCTGCTGCGTTTCCACGAGGACGGCCAGCGCGGTTCCAACAATTTGCGGACGCCCGGAGGGGACGCCAGGAAGCGCGCAGCGGTACGCAAGCTCGCCGGTCAGCGCGTGCAATCCGTACAGTGTACCGGTATCGGCGATGACCGCGACGAGGTCTCCAGCCGAGATTGCTTGCACGGCGCGCGCGCCCGGGGCGGTAAAGCGCCAGAGCACGTTTCCGTTCGCCGCGTCGAGTGCGACGACGTTGCGCCGCGCGATCGTGACGCCGATCTGGCCGGACGGCAGTGCGAGCAACCGCGACTCGAGTTGATCTTCGTGACCCGAGTGGCGCCAGCGCAGGCCATGGGCGAAATCGAATCCGCACGTAGCGCCCGTATCGTCGAGTGCAATGGCAAAGCCTGTTTCGCCTAGCGCCAGCGTGGCAATTCGATGATCGTCGCGCCAAGCTACCGCGCGTGCTTTGAGCCCAGTGCAGCCGCGTGACGTCGCAACCAAAACATGGTCGGAAAAAATCGCCAGGCCATCTTCGAGGATCGGGCCGGTGGAAACGGACCCGGTTTTTCGAAACGTGAGTCGTCGAATGGGTCCCGCGTTGGCGAGTGGGCGCTGTTTGGTCGAGCGCGTGATCGCGACTGCGCGTGCAATCGATCCGCCGACTTCGCCCGATTCGATCTCTGAAAGTCGCGCGGAAAAATCGAGCGCAAATTTTCCGAGCTCGGCGAGCGGCAGGTTTTTTTTCTGAGCCGGACAAGCGCGCGTGGCGCGCAGAAGAAAATCCGAGGTCGCGGCAATCACGGCGCGCGCGGCTCCGGGTAAGTCAGCCGGTCTGAGCGCGGCGGCAAAGCCACGCGTTTCTCGGCGCAGCGCGGATTCCAGGGAAAAAAGCCATTCACGCAATGCAAGGTAAGGCGGGCCACAACGTGAAATGCGTCGGGAGCCCACCACGGTCCAGGTTTCGCCCTCGTCGAGCAGCGCGTGGAGATCCTCGTCCGATTCGCAGGAGCGCAGACACGCGTCGCCGTCGAGACGAAAGCCGCAGCGAACGGATCCGAATTGCGCCGATTCCCATTCACCAATCGCGCTCGGCGAATCGATCGTTTGCCGAGAAGGCTTTGGCGATTGCTTCGGCGCTCCCTGAAGAAGCGCCGTTAGTGCGCGGGCATACGTACTCTGGGCGAGCGCCGGATCAATTGCGGAAAGGTCCGCGATCATTTCTTCCGCGCAAGCACGCGCGGCGGCACAAAACGAATCTGCGTTCACGGCCGCGTCGCGCGAAATAATTCGTGCGGGTGGCGTGAGATCCACGAGCGTCAGAAGCGCGTCGTCCTCGTTGGGCACAACGAGCAGTGAGGCAGTCCCCAGGGCAATGGCGGCTTTGCACCCGGCTTCTAGCGCACGTGCGGCAGCCGCCAGATCGCGCACCGTGTGAAGCAGTTCCCCTTCATCCAGGCCGCCTGTGATATTGACGCCCTCGAGCTCGACGGCGAGGACGTCGCGGACTTCGGCGGGATCGAAGGAAGTGGCCCGCGCTGACAACCGAGCAACCAGCGCCTCGTCCGCCAACCAACTTTTTCCAGCGCGAAATCGAATCACGTTTGACTGTTCCCCAGCGAAAAATTTAAAATCAATGTCCAGCAGTTGCCGATAAATTCATCGACAACAGCTGGATGTTGGAGGGTCGGGCCGTTGCCCGCCCCTCTGCGCCGAGTGAATCGGCGCATTCACCCCACCCGCCGCCGCGCCACAGCTTGCGCGGCGGCCTGAAGAGCTGCCGATAAATCGACAGCTCTTCAGTTCCGAGCGTCACCGTGGCCACTTTAGCCGCCGTTGAGCGCTCCCGAGGAATCGTTTTTCAATGACCTACACCGAAGCCGCTGTCGAAATTCTGCGCAAAGAAGCCCAACCGCTCCATTACAAAGCCATCTGCGAAATCGCGCTGCGCGACAACATGCTCTCGCACGTCGGGCAATCTCCCGAAGCGACCATGGGTGCGCGACTCGCCGCGATGGCGCGCCGCGAGGAAGACCGTCGCATCGTGGCGGTATCCGCGGGAACGTTTGCGCTCTCCGAATGGGACCTGAAGCCCGATGCCACGGCCAGCGAAGAGCCCGTGGAAGCGCCGCCCGAAGAGGGTCCGCCGGCGCGCCCGCGCGAACGCCATCCGAAGCCGATGTCGCAAACGCGTCGCGACGTTGCGGAGAATGACGCCGAAGCGCGCGCGGCGGTACAAGCGACGCGCGAAGAGCAGCGCGGTGGGAACAGTGGACGTGGTGGACGGCGTCGCTATCCACCGGTGGCGGAAGTGGCGTTCGAGCAGCTCACCGAAGCAAAGTCCGCGCTGATGCTGGCCGAGTTGGCCAAGCGGCTTGCCGAGCGCGAGCAGATCGGCGCGCGGTTTTCGCAAGATCCTTCGCAGCTCGGAATTTCCATGGCCGAGGACAATCGGCGGCGCGAAGCAGACGGGCGGCGCCCGCTCTTTGTGCTGACCGAGGTGGACGGACAGAAGTCGGTGGCATTGGCGGATCCCAACGCGGTGGTGGCAGCTGTTCGCGAGCGCGAGGAGCAGCGGCGCGACCGCCGTCCTCCCGTGCAGCAGCAGCGCAACGTGGATCACGCGCGTTCCAGCGATCCGCGGCGATCGGCGCTGCGTGATTTACGTCGACGGTTGGCGGATGCCGATCTGAACGTGTTGGAAAAATTGGCTGTGTCGCTGCTTGAGAAGCAGGGCTTTCACGAAGTACGCGTGGCCAAGCGCAGCAAGGAGGGCCCGCTCTACACTGCGCGCCGGCGCATCGGCAGCGTGGAGGTGCGCTTTGCGGTGCGGCTGTTGCGCGGCGCGCGCGAATTGTCGCGGCAAGACGTTGCCGAAGTACGCAAGGATCTTTCGCACTATGCGGCGCAGGTAGGCGTGCTGTTGACGCCCAGCGAGCCTTCGCGCGAAGCGCGCGCGGAAGCGACCACGGCAGGTCTGTCGACGGTTCTCGTTTTCGCCGGCGACGCGCTGGCCGAAGAGATGGCCACCCGGGGCGTTGGTGTGGTGCCGTCGTTTGTGGTCGACGAATCGGTTTTCTTTTCGTCGCGTTCGGAATCCGCGCGCGCTGAAGAGTCGCCTGTTGAGACGGCCGCAGAGAAGACGACAACGCCCGACGCTGCGGCACCCGCGGTCGCTGAAAACGGATCGCCGGCCGGTTCGTGGGTCGGTCGTCTCTTCAAAGGATTTACGAAGTAGCAGCCGCCACCAGCGCAAGTTGACGGTTGAGCTGATGCAGCCGATCCTTGGCTGCTGCAAGCTGCCGCCGCGCGGCGAGCGAATCGCTCTCCCAGCGGCGCGTCGTCGCTTCCACGAACTGTTCGTAGGCCAAGCGAACAAGCACCACGAGCTTCAGCCGATCGATGCGGGAAACATTTTCGGAGTCGAGCTTGGGGCAAGCAGCCATTCGTCCTCCTTCAGAGGTGTCGAATGGATTCAATGCAGCGGCTAGGCCATGTGGTGCGCGCCCGTGCGTTGGCTAGAGAGGTATCGCTGGACTGAAAAAAAGACCGATCGGTTGTTGCCAGTAGGAAAAAAGCGGTAGGCATCACCGATGCGAAATCGCGCCCAAAAATATTTTCACGAGTTGCAAACGCGGATCACTGATCGCTTCGAATTGACCGAGCTGGAGGTAAAGGCGGAGGCGAAGTTTGTGCGGCAGCCCTGGGAGCGATCGGGGCTAGGTGGCGGCGAAATGCGACTCTTGCGCGGCGCGCTGTTCGAAAAAGCGGGCGTGAATTTTTCCGCAGTGCAAGGCGAGCGGTATCCGTCGATGGCCGAAGGCGCACCGTCGATTCCGGCGAGCACGGGTTTGCTCGGCTCACTGGAACCGATGCCGCCACGCGCGGAAGATCTCGCGGGCAAGCCGTTTTTTGCGACAGGCGTTTCGCTGGTGGTCCATCCGACCAGTCCCTTTTGCCCGACGGTGCACATGAACGTGCGCTACCTCGAAGTGGGCGAGCGGCGCTGGTTTGGCGGCGGCACGGACCTCACACCGTGCAATCCGTTTCCAGAAGACACCGCGCATTTTCACGGCGCGCTCAAGACCGTGTGCGATCGCCATGGCGCGGGCGTCTATCCCCGTTTTTCGTCCTGGTGCGATTCCTATTTTTTTATTCCGCACCGGCAATCGCCGCGCGGCGTCGGCGGCATTTTTTTCGATTATCTTCCGGCCAGCGAAGATGCATTTTCCTTTGTGCAGGGAATTGGCGACGCGTTTCTCGAAGCGTACACACCGATCATCGAGCGGCGCCGCGCGATGCCTTACGGCGAAGCGGAGCGCGCGGCGTTGTTCAAATTTCGCGGACGCTACGTGGAGTTCAACCTCGTCTACGACCGGGGAACGCTTTTCGGATTGAAGACCGGCGGGAACATCGAAGCGATTCTGATGTCACTACCGCCGCTGGTCAGTTGGTAGCGACAGTCCCTTCGATGGCGACTTGATCAAAGCGCGCGGCGAAGTCTTCTAGCGAAAGTCTGAAACGTCGCTGGCGACGATTGCTCGGGTCGCGCAGCTGAATGTATTTTGTCCCGTCAACTTCGAAGACGCGATGAACGCTGTAGACGTGCGCTGCGGCGAGATTCACGCGTTCGAGTGATGCGCGGTTGACCGAGACCGCAGCGACAACGCGGTGCGAGGTAAGGGCCTGACGGATGGCTGCGAAGGTTTGGTTCGTTTGTTGCTCGTTAGCGTTGAGCGTGCGCAGTGTCGACGGCGCGCCGCTGAGCGCTTCGAGAACATGCAAGGCGTAGCCACTTTCGATTCGGTCCCAGCCCCGTTTGTCTCGAGGGACGACGTAATATTGAGAATCGTAAGCGTCATCTTTGTCGAGCCGATCATTCCAAACCGCGAACGCTTTTTCGACCGCTGCGACCCAAAGCTTCGCATCGACAACTTTCGCAAAAACGGGTCGCCCCTTTTTGTCGAGCAGAAATTTGGCCGTGATCGGAACGCGGTCCGCTTCGTAGTGGCCGAGTTTCACGAGACGATGGAAGACGACTTGCGCGCGTCCCGATTCGTCGAGCGCCAGGCTTCCGTCAGCATTCCGCGCAAAGAGATTTTGCACGCGCTGCGGATCGACGTCCGCCAAGCCGCTCAACACGGCGATCAGATAGCAGTCACCAATGAAGCCTTGGCGTGCATCGTTCGGGAGCGGTCCCTCTTTTCCAAAGAGGACTTCGTCGCTGAAATGTTTGAACGATCGAATTGTCGCGTAGCGAGGGTGGAACTTTTTGATAGCTGGCGTGAGCAAAAGCGCGGGCTCGCCGCGTTGTCGTAGCGAGAGGATTCGCTGAGAAGCGGATGCGCGCTCCGTGATGCAGACCGCGCAGGCTAGTAAAATCGCGACTCTCACGACGCGTTTCCTTCGACATAGAGCCACGGAAAGAACGCGACGAATTCCGAGAGCGACAGTTCGAAGGTTCCGCCGGTTCGCTCGGCGGAGTCGTGTCGGTTGCCGTTGGGATCGCGCAATTGCACAAACGGCGTTCCGTCGCGTTCGCTCGTTCCCAGCACGATGAAGGCGTGGTTGGCGCGAACATCCGCGGGGCTTCTGACGGTTTCCTCGGGCGTCGAGAGCGTCGTCGCCCGCGCGTTCGCACTAGGGACATCGGACACCGATCCCGCGGCCACCGCGCGTTTGTGCGCGAGCGCGTCGCCGATGATCGCCACAACTTGCGCGGCGGCATCTGGACGGGCTTCGAGAAAGTGGCCGTCGGCGGGAATACCCGAGAGCGCTTCGAAGACGCGGCTTGCGCCACCGCCACTCAAGCGACTCCATCCCCGCTTCCCGTTGGGGAAGAGGCTGGCGGCATCGCCGTTGATCTTGTCGTGCCAGCGAACGAACGCTTTCTCGAGTGCGGCAACCCAGAGTTTTTGATCGACGATTTTGGCGAAAAGGGGATCGCCGTTTTTATCGAGTGGCAACTTCGTGGTGATGGGAACGAGATCTCGGTGGACCGCGCCAGTGGCGTCCCGGCGGTAAAAGATGACCCGTACGCGGCCAGATTTATCGAGCGCCAGTGTTCCGTCGTCATAACGTGCGAACTGTTTTTTGAGCCGTTGCGGATCCGCGTGCGCGAAGGCACCGAAGGCGGCGATGAGAAAACAATCGGGCGCATCGCCTTGGAGCGTATCGTTGGCGCTCGGCCCTTTTTTTCCGAAGAGTGTTCGCTCGGTGAAGTGTTCGAGCGAAGCTAGTCGCTTGTAGCGTGGCTCGCTCGCCAGAAACTTTTCGTCCAAGAGAAGGCTTGGCTCTCCGGCGTGGTGCAGCGTTTTTTGACGGACCGTTGCGGACGATGAGCGCGTGGCAACGAGCAGGAACAACGGGACGCAGAGACCAAACGCGAGCAAACGCCAAGCGATCTTTGTGGCCACGCGCACTCGTAAATCGGCCGCGCGTGTCCTTCAATCCACGTTGCGCGCAACCGTTCGTCCGTCAACCCTCGCGGTGTGCACGAGGCGACGCCGCCGCCGGTGCGCGTTACACTTCTCGGATGTCGGCGCTTGTGGGCGGTCGCTATCGGCTTCTTCAGGCGCTTGGTTCAGGCGGCGGTGGCGACGTTTGGCTCGTGGCGGACGAGGCTGCGCAAAACGCGCGGTGCGTGTTGAAACGCGCCGCACTCGCGCTCGCGGATCGGCTTGCCGCCGAGTACGAATTGCTCGCGGGCATGCACCATCCCAATCTCGCCACCGCGCTCGATTTTGGCGTCGACGCGCAAGGCGCGTTTTTGGTGACCGCGTGGGTCGAGGGCGTGGCGCCGATTGCGGCGCTGCCGTCGCAAGCCGCGGCGCTGACCGCGCAGGCGCTGCGTGCGTTGGCGTTTTTGCACAGCCGCGGCGCGCTGCATCTCGACCTGAAACCGGCCAACGTGCTTGTTCACGACGGTGTGCTGGTGTTGCTTGATCTCGGTCTGTGGGCGGCGCCGGGAACCCGTGCGGCGGGGCTTGGTTCGCCGGGATTTGCGGCGCCGGAGTTGCTGCGTGGCGATGTAATCGATCAGCGCACCGATGTTTTTGGCGCTGGTGCGTTGCTCTTCGCGCTTGTCACGGGGCGTCCGCCGTTTGACGACGCCGACGCCGTCGCGCTCGCCGCGCGTGGACGAACGGCAACACCACTGGTGCCGGCCGAATCGGGGCCGCTGCTTTCGCTCGCGCAAAGGTGGTGTGCGCACGATCCAGACGGCCGTCCGGCGAATGCATTTGCCGCGCTTCAAGAGCTCGCTGCCGTCAGTGATGTCGAGGCGTCGGAGACGCCGGACACCGCGCGCGCTTATCTGCGATCGCCGTGCGTGGTTGGGCGCGATGAAGAGTTGGCGCAGCTTTCGTCTCGGCTTAAAGCGCCGGGTGCGACGTGGATTCGTGCGGCGTCGGGTCTCGGGGCCACGCGATTGGGCGTCGAATTGCAGCGGCAGTCAAGATTGGTTGGATTGACATTTTATCAAGTCGTTGTTCGGCGCGCAGACGAGCCGCTGGGCACGGTGGCGCAACTCCTCCGACTCGCCGGAGACGTTGGCGCAGGGCCCGAAGACCTCGATGCCGCGGAGCGACGACTCGTTGCGGTCCAGCGCGCGCGGCCGTTTGTGGCTTTCATCGACGACGCGCAACTGCTCGACGAGAGCAGTGCACACGCGCTGGCGGAATTCGCGCAAAGTGTGAATGGCCCGAGTCTCTTTTTCGCCACCGACGGTGATGGTGGTTCGATCACGTCGATGCTTGCCGCGCGGCCGCACATCACCCTGTTGCCGCTTTCCAAAACGGCGATTGGCGAAATGGCCTCGTCGGCGTTTCCTGGGCGCGCGATTCCATCTGCGTTCGTGACCGATTTGCACCGTTGGTGCGGCGGAAGTCCCGCGCTTCTCGAAGCGGCCTTGGCGCTGCTCGCGGCGCGCGGTGTGGTGCGGCCTGGAGCTTGTGAAACCGCGGCGCTTCCGGAATCGCTCTCGCCCGAGTTGACCGCCGGTGGCGAAGGCGCGCTTTTGGCGACGCAGCTTTCCGCGCTCTCCGCCGATGCGCGTCTTCTTCTTGGCGCGTTGGCGATCTTGCGTCGCTCGCGGCCGTTGGAGGTTGCGGCGCGTGCGGCCGGTCTCTCTGCCGAGTCGGCGCAGCGCGCGCTGAAGGCGCTCGTCAATGCAGGACTGGTGCGCGTGATGGACGTTCCACAAATCACCGGAACGCTCGTGGCGCGCGCGGCGATCTCCGAACTTGGCGATGCCAAACCGCTTCACCGCGCATTGTATGACGATGCAATACGTGTATTGCAAACGATCGGAAATGCATCACACCGTGAAATCGCCGACCTGCGTGCGGACGCGGCGCACCATGCGCTGGAGGCGCAACTGTCAGAGGCGCGCGTGCTTGCCCGGGAGGCAGCGCAAGCTTTGGCGGCCGAAGGTGGCGCAGCGGAAGCGATTGTTCTCCTTGAACGCGCCGAAGTGGATGACGCTGCCACACATCTCCTCCTTGCGCAGTTGCGTGAAGCACTCGGTGATTACGCGGGCGCGTTGACGTCGGCGGCTTCTGCTGCCGCGCTCGGCGACGTGGCGGGAGCGGCGTTGCGCACCGCGCAGATTCACGCTCGCCGCGGATCGCCGGCCCAAGCTGTTCCAGCACTGGAAGCCGCGCTAGCGACGGCGTCCGATCCCGGACCGTTGCTAGCCGCGTTGGCCCGCGCGCTCTCTTTTGGTGGCCGCGCCGATGAAGCGCTGGCCCGCGCCGAAGCTGGACTTGCGGTGGCCACGGGTGCGGCGCGATCTGAGCTCTTCGCGGCGCGCGCCTACGCGCGACTCTCCAAAGGGGATCTCGAAGGCGCGGCGGCTGACTACGCTCACGCCGATCGCGCGGCGGCCGATGGTGGCGATGGATCGGCGCGCGCGGCAGCCGTGAACGGACTCGGGCTCGTTCATCAGCGTCGCGGCGAAACGGTTGCGGCCGCGGCGCGCTACGAGGAGTCGTTGGCACTCGCCGAAGCGAGCGGCGATCGCGCACGTGTCGGCACCGAACATCTCAATCTCGGAACACTTCGCCAAGAAGCAGGTGCAACGTCCGGGGCCCTGGCGCACTACCGCGACGCGGTGATCGCCGCGCGCCGTGCGGGAGATCGCATGTTGGCCGCGCGCGCCGCGTCGAACGAAGCGGCGCTCCTTCGATACGTCGGAAATTTGCGCGAGGCCGCTGCCGCTGCGTCGCGCGCGCGTCTGTTGGCGAAGAAAGCCGGGCAAGCGCCAAGCGAAGTGCATGGGTTCATCATTGAGGGGGAAGTGGCCGCGCTCGAGCAGCGCTGGGCC
>JAHFDP010000048.1 GCA_023248955.1 Deltaproteobacteria bacterium | reverse complement strand
CGGGCCCCGACCCGGCCATCCACGCGGTGGATGCCAGCACGATGCACGTGGATGGCCGGGTCAAGCCCGGCCATGACGGCTGAAGAGAGTCGGCTCAACGCAAATGAAAACCGCTCTAGCCTGCGAAACCGCCTTGAAAACACGAAGGCGCCCGAGGTGGAATGTTCCACCTCGGACGCCCGAGTACGTACAAACTCGTAAGTAATTACTTCGCGGTCACCGTCATCGGCTTCGTCGCCGGCGTCCAGGCATTGTCCAACTCGCCGTCGACCACCCGAAGCGCATCGCCCGATCCGGAACCCCAGCCTTCCTGGAACTGCGCGGCTTTGAGGATCGACGTGTAACTCTTGCCCTTACCATCGATGAGCGTGGCAATCAGGCGTCCCATCGAGCCGCCGGAGTCGCTGGTGGCCGACTCGAGGCCGTTGGTGATCACATCCAGATTTTTTGATCCACCCGGATGCATCTCGAAGAATCCCTTCTCGTAGTAATTGAACGAGACGCAGGAGTCGAAAACGAAGATCTGGTACTTGTTCGGAAAGTCCGAGGCGCTGAAGTTGCCCGGATCCATGGGGCCGTGGCCAATGTAGGAGTGGCCGTTGTAAACAAAAACGTCCGCATCGCCGAAGGCCGCGCGGAAGGGCTCGGACGACGAGCCGTCATCACCGTAGTACATGCGAACTTCCAGCGTCACCGTCTTGGATACGTTGGGCTTCTTGCTGCCCTTGGCCTTGGCGGTGGAGACCGTGAACGGCGCCTGGAAAATGAGCTGGTGTTGGAAAACGTTATCGTAAACATTCTGACGAAGCGTTTGCCGCGCACTGGCGGTCCGCGCCGCCGCTGGGAAATTGCCATCGAGCTCCCAGGCGAAGAGATCACCCCACGTGGCGGACACGGCCGTCCCGCCGACGTTGTAGTGAACGAGGTCTACGTTCTCGCTGGAAACGAGCTTCAACTCCGGGTGCCCAGCGAGAATGACGCGGAGCTGCTTCATGAACTCGTGGTAGCCCTCATCGTCGAGGCCGCGCGTGGCGTTGGGATCGGCCCAGTCTGCGAGTTGGCCGTTGATGCCTTGAACCACGAACTTGGTCTTGGTGGAACCGATGCCCCAGAGACGGTCATACTCGGGATACTCCGTCGGCGCGCCGGCCACCGACGTGAAGGTGGCGATCGTCGGGAAAAAGAGCCGCTGCGCCTCTACTGGTCCAAGCTTGGAAGCATCGCGAAGCGCCGCGCGTTCGGTGGCGATGGCCTTCTGCTCCGCGCCAATGGCCCGCTGGCAAGTGTAAGTGGTGGGGTTGAAGATGTACCAAGCGTCCGCGCGGAATTCGGTGGTCTCGTGGCCGCCGTCGCTGCAGCCGGCCTTGTCGAGGACGTCGCCGATGCGCGACTGGTAGTCGGCCGCGAGCGTCGCCAATCCGAACGTGCTGCGCGAGGAAAGGCTCACCGGAACCACCGCGCGATCGGTGTAGTGGTACTTCACGCGAACGTAGTTCTTGGACGTGGTGCCGGACACCAAAGTCATCGGGACCTTGATGAACGCCTTGGGGTCGAGGTTACCGTGCAGCTCGCGATCGTTCAAACCAACTTGGTTGGTGCGAAAAGCGCCGAACGCCACGCGGAGCGAGGTATGCACCGCCTGCTCAATCGCGGTGTCCGACATCGAAGCCGGAACATCGAGGTAGGAATCGAACGAAACTGTCTTTTCGACGGCCGTCAGCGAAGTGAGATCATCGGCTGATTGCTCCGAAACGTCCTGGGCTGGGCCGCAGGCGACAAGCCCAGCAGCGAAAACGAAGAGAGCTGAAAGCGGGAACGGGGATTTCATAAACTGTCCTTGTGGGGGCTGCATCGGTGCAGCGACAAGAGCATAACGCAGCAAGTCATGATGTCAACGCGACGCGTCATTTATTTGGAATGGCCGGCGATTACACTCCAAGTGATAATTATTGAACGCCTTGTTCGGACTACGAACGTCGGCGGCGCAGGAACAACGCAAGCGGCGCCAAAAGCGCGAGGCTCGACGCGGACGTGCTGGCACATCCACCCGATTGGGAACTCGGAATCGCAGCCGTCCGCGCCAGCTGCCCGTTCAAACCAGTTCCGATACCTGACAGGTCGGTCGGCCGCAGACAGCTCCCGGCCTCGCACGTCAATCCCGGTCCGCAAGCGATGGGGCTGTTAGCACCCCGCATGTCCGAGCAGGCATCAAGCACCAACGGGGCACCGAACGTGGCGGTCACGTCGCCGGTGACGTCGTCAACGTGAACATTGCTAATGCTGATGCCCGACTCGGTACCATCGTAATAGTTCGTGTTGAACTCCAGATGGGTGCTGTCGAACGCCGGCGCGCCGAAACTCGGCAGAACCGCTGCACCCTCGCGAAACAGGAGTTGGTCGTCGCTCGTCAACCCGCCGGTGATGAAAGTAAAGCGTCCGTCTGGCTCCAGATTCTGGATGAAGGGACGGAACGGGTCGCAAGCGAGACAATGCAGGACCCGCTCGACGAACGTGCCAGCATTGGGCTTCGGGCCGCGGGACCAATCGACGTGGTAGACGGCCAAACCGGCCGTTGGGAGACCATCGGCGTTCATGAGCTTATCGAGCTGGCTGTGCGCCCCGCGCGCCTCGGCAAGAAAGTATTCGAGATGCCCGCCGGTCCGCATCATTCCAAGCTTGAGCACCTGGCCGCCGGCCGCGATGGGCTTTAACCGAATCGTTTCACTGCCGGAAACAACGTGGGTGTTGGTCCAACCGAGAACCCGTCGGGACTCGGCGTCGGGAAGCACGGCCGAGTTGTCATAGCCCCAATCCCCCATCACGGAAAAATGCAGTCCCGCGTACTTGGGAGCCGGATCATTGCCGGCTGGATGCGCATAGGAGAGATCGGCCAACCCAAGGAGCTTGCCGAACTCGTGCGTGGCCACATATTCCGCGCTGGGCATGTTGTTCGCCGCGCGGATGCCGGCCACCGCCACCGTGGGGATTTTGACGCCGTCGAACATGAAAGCACCGCCGTGGCCGCCCGCCAAATCTCCGGAGCCGGCGCCGTTGAGCAGGAAGATCGGGAAGGCGAGGCCCACCTTCGGTGTGTTGACGATCAAGATCACACCGTCGGCATAGCCGTCCGGGCCGCCATCCAAGCCGTTGACATCGTAACGAAGAAAGTTCACGTGGCGCTCATCGTGGGCGATGCGGAAGATCTCGCGCACGAATTCGATGCCGGTTGGCAACGCGCTCACGTCGCTCGCCCCAATCGAGCAGCCGGTCTGAGCCAGCGACGTAGGGCAGCCGTCAAACACAATCGGTTCCATGACGTCGGCTTCGGCTTCAAAACGCCCGAGCGAAGCCGCACGCAAATAGGAACGGAAGCCGAACGTCAGGCTGTCGTCCTCGGTGAAGAATTGGCGCAACCGGGGCATGTTGAGTGGCGGATGTAAGTCGCTGGGGGCCGCGTTGACCTGAACCGGAATCACCAAAATCCGCGAGTGGCCAAGCGCGGGCGCTTTGAGCGCACCGGATTCGCTGGCGCTCTTGTTCACCCAGAGATCGAGAAAGTCCGCGCGGGCTGCGGATGCGGCAAAAACCGTGGCGAGCAGTGAAAAAGAAACAGA
The DNA here is from genome assembly GCA_023248955.1 of Deltaproteobacteria bacterium. Classification (GTDB taxonomy): domain Bacteria; phylum Myxococcota; class Myxococcia; order Myxococcales; family JAHFDP01; genus JAHFDP01. The sequence goes on along the minus strand of JAHFDP010000048.1, from coordinate 29,664 downwards.
GAAGGCCTTCAAAGACTTCACGGGCAGACTCCTTCGACGCGAGTAGATTCAGAAAGCCATTGCAGGTAGGCCGCGGGGCCGCTCTCGACGGGAACTTCGAGCGCCTCGGGGACCTCGTACGGATGCAGTTCGCCAATGCGGGCTTGAAGCGCGGCAACGCGTGGAGCGCTCGTCTTCAGAACGAGTAGCGCCTCCATCTCGTCGCTGATGGCGCCCTTCCAACGGTAGATTGATCGGACGCTGGGAATCAGGTTGGCGCAAGCGCAGAGCCGCTCTTCCACCAACCGGTGAGCAAGCGTGGCCGCCACATCCACGTTGGGCGCGGTAACGAAGACGAAGCTGGCGCTCGACCTGGACATGGCGCCGGCACCATAAGGCCCGCGTGCTCCATGTCAACACGACGCGTCAAGCATTGACGCCAAGTGAACGGTCGAACCGTTAGACGTGCTCGACAGGCTGCGGCGTCCCGCGAAAAACCTCGCCGTCGGTCGCTTCGCGAACTTCCCTGATCGCCACGTCGAAGAAGAGCCGCTCGCCCGCCAGCGGATGGTTGAGGTCCACCACCACGCGCGCGCGTGAAACATCAACCACCGTCACTGGGTAATTTCTCCCGGCGGAGGTCCTCACTGAGAAACACGCACCGGGCGTGACGTTCATGCCTTCCGAAAAGAGCGCCCGCGGCAGGCTCACGACGTTGGCGGTGTCCCGAACGCCGTACGCCTCTTTCGGCTCCAGCGCGAAGCTGGCGGATTCCCCTTCGCGCATCCCGTCGATGGCCTTTTCGAGGCCCGGTAAGAGCTGACCTGTGCCGTGCAGATAGTCCACCCGACCGCGATCGCGCGAGGTCTCGATGGTTCTGCCGTCGGTCAAGCGCACCGAATAGTCGATGGCCACCACACATCCTTCGCGCACACATGCGGTCATGATTTCCCCCGCCGTAGAACGTGATCACGCGACGGAGCGCTTCAAAGAACCAGGCGAGCGCTCGTCCCACTTGCGCGAGCGCATCCCGGGGCCGAACTTGAGAGAGGATATTTTGGTCAACGAGGGCCAACACGGGGGTGCGCCATGCAATGGAATAGGACTGGGTCGCCGGTTGCTGCAGTTCTGATTCTTCTTGGCGCGGGGACGGCCCGTGCGGTGAGCGAAGACGACGTGGTGACCGCTCGCCCCCTTGCTCGAACCGAGCCGTGGAGCGCTACCGCGGGTCTGACGGTTGGCGACGGGAACAGCGTCATTCAGGGTGAAGTCGGTTGGCCGGCGCTCTCGGTGACCTACCTCCGCGGCCTCGACGATCGCACCGACATCGGCGGACGCGTGTCAGTGGCCTACGGATTTGAAGGCACCGTCAACAACGTCGCCGGGCTCGCGTTGCAGGTTCCGATTCGGCGACGCGTGATGTCGAGCGGCATGCTCGACGTCTCTGTGCACGCCGATCCAGGCTTGTCGTTTTACGGCGGGCTCTCCAGTGGCGAAGGGCTCTTGTTCGGCATCGGTGGGCCGGTGGGTGCGGTGGCTGGCTGGCGTGTCTCGGACGCGGTGACGCTCGATGCTGGCGCCGATGTTCCGCTCTTGCTCAATTTCACCAGTCGCGCGGGACTTATCTTCACTCCGGAGGTTGGCGTGGGCGCCGAATACAACCTCGACCCCAAGATGGCGCTCACGTTTCGCACCCGGTTCGGACCCACCATCGCCGCGGTGAGCAACGGTGCGTTTGCCCAATTCTCGTTCTCGAGCCTGATAGGCCTCGCGTATAACATGCGATAGCAAATGTATTCGAACTACCGTGGCGCCCGGCGTGAAGCGACGGTCCGCCACGGTATCCGTTCCGCTACGCATTGCCATTGGACGCGCCGCGCACAGATTCCCGCAGGTCTCCATGGCGCCACCTAAAAAGATTCTTGTCGTTGAGGACGAGCAGCAGGAGCAGTGGCAACGCTTCATGGCGGACGCCAGCGTGCGGCTCGCGGCTTCGCTGGAGGTCGAGGATGCGCTGCGGACGGTTTGTGATCTGCTCGTTCCACGCCGCGCCGACTGGTGCCTAGTCCACCTGCTTCGGACCAACACCACCATGCCCGCGACGACCATGACCGGCCCGCCCTGCGCGCTGAGGCCGTCGCAGGAGCTGGGGGTCGTCCTCAAAAAAGCGGTCGAGCGTGGAGAGCCAGAACTTGCGGCGCCGATTCCCGGCGAGGAATGGATCGTGCGGGCTCTCGGGAGGGATCACGAGGCGGCGCTTCGTGACGTCCTTGTGCGTTCGTTCCTCTGCGTACCGTTGCGGGCGCGGGACCGAATTCTGGGCGCGCTGGTACTGGTTTCGAAGCGGAACGACCGCGTTTTCGGCCCGCACGATTTGGCATTTGCCACGGACTTGGCCAACCGACTCGCCATGGCGCTCGAGGGCGCGCTTCTGCTTCGTCAAACCAAGCACGCCATGGAGCTGCGAGAGGCCGTTCTGGCGGTGGTCTCGCACGACCTGCGCAACCTGCTCACGAGCATCCTGACCCGTGCCCAGCTTTGGGCCGCGGGCAGGCCAGCGCCCGGAACGCCCGAGTCGATCGTGCGCACGGCGAAAAAGATGGCGCGGCTGATTGGCGACCTGCTCGATGCGACCTCCATCGACGCTGGACGACTCTCAGTCTCGCCGAGCATTCATTCCGCTGCCGAGCTGGCGCGTGACGCGCTCGATTCCATTCGGCCAGACGCTGACCAGAAGGCGCTGGCGCTCGCCACCGACCTGCCGAGCCCTTCGGTGAGCGTGATGGCCGATGGTGTGCGCCTCCACGAAGTGTTGACGAATCTCCTCACCAACGCGCTCAAGTATGCGCAGCCCGGCGGGCGTATCCATGTCCGCGCTCGGCAAACGGGAACGCTAGTGCGTTTTGAGGTCGAGGACGACGGGCCGGGCATTCGAAGCGATCACTTGCCGCATGTGTTCGAGCGCATGTGGCACGCACCCAAGAGCATGGTAGGACGCGAGGGATCTGGGCTTGGACTCTACATTGCGCGCGGAATCGTGGAGGCTCACGGCGGCCAAATTTGGGTGGAGAACAACCTGGGCGCGGGCTGCACCTTCTTCTTTACACTCCCGACCGCTCGCGCCGATTCCGAATTGCGCGCGCCGTCGCCTTGACGCCTCGCGAGCTTTTGCGGATCGCCGCGCTGGCGCTGTCGTGCACGACAATAAGACCCGTTTTCGTATCACGATCCCCGTAAAGTAGGTCTACAACAGGATTCGCCAGGTCGTTCCCGCGGGGGTATCCATCAGCTCGACGCCCTTGGCGAGCCAGGCCGCGCGGACCGCATCCGCTCGAGCGAAATCACGCGATGCGCGCGCGGCGGTTCGCTCGGCGATCGCCGTCTCCACCGTCGCGGGATCGAGGCCCAACCGCGCAGCCACCGTGGTGCGACGTTCGAGAAGGCGCGCGGCGGGATCGCGATCCCAAAGTCCGAGAACACCGGTCGCCTTGCGCACCGCTGCTAGGAGCGATCGCGCTTCGCGCTCTTCCTCCGAGGTAGGAGACTTCGGCGATTTCTTGGCCGCCAGCTCACCCAAACGCGACAGCGGCGCGGCCAATCGCCCGAGCGCCTCGGCGGTGTTGAAATCGTCGTTCATGGCCTCGCAAAATTGGGCCATGACTTTCTCGTCGGCGGACTCGGCGCGCGCGCCAAACTTGCGCCCGGCCGCTTCCAGCGTGGTGTACACGCTTTCGACACGACGATCCGCATCGAGCAGCGCCTGTTCGGAAAACGCCAGCGGATTTCGGTAGTGCGTCGAGAGCAAGAGTGCGCGAAGCGCTTCACCATCGAAGCGCTCGAGGATGGCGCGAATGGTCAGCAGCGTGCCTTTCGATTTCGAAATTTTCGCGTCGTCGCCCACGCCATCACTCGAGAGCGTGACGAAGCCGTTGTGAATCCAGTAGCGCGCGAACTCCTTTCCATGCGCCGCTTCGCTTTGCGCGATTTCGTTTTCATGGTGCGGAAAAACGAGATCCTTGCCGCCCGCGTGCACATCGAACGGCTGCCCGAGATATTTCGCCGACATCGCCGAGCACTCGATGTGCCAACCCGGACGTCCCGCGCCCCACGGACTTTCCCAGAATGGCTCGCCCGGTTTGGCGGCTTTCCAGAGCGCGAAATCGAGTGGATCGTCCTTGGTGTCGTCGACTTCAACGCGCGCGCCACTCTTGAGATCGTCGACGTTGCGGTGCGAAAGTTTGCCGTAGCCGTTGAACGCGCGAACGCGAAAGTAGACATCGCCGTGACGCGCGTAGGCCTTGTCGGTGGCGACCAACTCGGTGATCAGCGCGATGATTTCCGGCAGATGCTCGGACACTTTGGGCGCCACGTCCGGACGCTGAATACCGAGCGAAGCCATGTCGCTTTCGAACTCGTCGATGTAGCGCGCCGAGAGCGCAAAGGGATCTTCGTTTCGCTCGTGCGCACGGCGGATGATCTTGTCGTCGACGTCCGTGAAGTTGCGCGCATGCTTCACCGTGAAACCGGAAAAACGCAGGTAGCGCACCACCGCGTCGAAGGCGGTGTAGGGCCGCGCGTTGCCGACGTGCGCAAAGTCGTAGGTGGTCGGACCGCAGACGTAAATGCCAAGCTGCCCGGGCACCAGCGGAACGAGCTCGGTTTTTTCGCCGCGCAGCGTGTCGTGGATCTGGATGGTCATGCGCTTTTCGGAGGCGATTTTTTCGCGGCCAGACGGCGCCATCCAACCGTGAGCGTTCCCGCAAAAAGAAAAAAGTAGATCGCCACCGCGCCCCATGGACCAACGCCGCGCCGCGGAATTTCGCCTTCTTTGAGCAGATAAACCTCCGCGTCGCGCCGGATTTCGCCCTTCTCGGAGAACCGCTCGCGGACTTCCGCCAACTCGGGAACATCGGAGAGCCGCATCAGCCGGCCTTCACCCGTGTAGCGAAAACCATAGCCGCGATATTCGGCGACGTCTTTTCCTTCAGGCCGCAAAACGATCACGGGGCTGCTGAGCAGATGCAGCAATTCGTAAGCGGTGAAAAAACGGGTGTAGGTGCCACGCACCGGAGAGGCGATGCCCGCCACCGTGACCCAACTTCCACTCGGTGCCATTTCGGGATGGGTGTCGCTGAAGTGGCCGATGTCGATGCGCGGCGTGTTTGAGAGCCAATAGGTCACGCTGTCGCGCTGCTGCACGAGGAAAAAAAGCGATATCGCGGAAATGGCGAACAGCGCCCAATGAGAAAACAGCGGACGACGCGGCGACGCCACATACAAATCGTCGTCGCTCGTTTCCAGCGCGGCATGAGAGACCGGCGCAGGGTCAGGCGGCAGCACGCCCGTAGACCAGGCGTGCTCTACCTTCTCGGTGTTGTCGATCGGTTCGGGCATGCGCCCAGGCTCAGACCGGAAAAATCCTCTTGAGGTCCGCTTCGATCTCTTCCTCGTCACAGCCCTTGGCCAGCGAGAGCTCCTTGATGAGGAGATTGCGCGCGGTGTCCAGCATCTTCCGCTCGCCGAACGACAGGTCCTTGTCGAATTTGAGCAAATAGAGATCGCGCAGAACCTCGGCGATTTCGAAGACCGAGCCGGTCTTGATCTTCTCCATGTACTCGCGGTAGCGCCGATTCCAGGTGGTGGAATCGATGGCGATGTCCTTCATTTTGAGAATCGTATAGACCTTGGCCACCGCGCGATCGTCGATGATCTCACGCAGGCCGACGTTCAAAACTTTGTTAATCGGAATGAGGATTTTCATTCCGTTGTCGAGGATGCGCAGCACGTAGAAAGATTGCCGTTGGCCGGCGATGTCCTTGTGCTCGATACCCATGACCTCGCCAACGCCTTGGCCCGGATAAACCGCCTTGTCGCCGATTTTGAAGGTCTGCATACGCGCGTTGGCTCCCTAGAGGCTCAAGAAGATGCGAAGTTGAAAAAAAGGACAGGAGGCAGATTTGATGGAGAGCATCCTAACACAAAAAAGCCCTTAAATCAAAGATGTTCCTTGACGTCCTTGCCGGGCTAAAACTAGAGTGTTGGCCATTTTATTCCGGGTGGTTTTTCGCCTGCGTTTTCGGCAGGATGTGGGGCCGGGTAACCGGCTGGGCGGCGTCGCGGGGAGGCGGGAGTGTTTTCCAATCGACCATTGGTAGGTCCGGCCGTCGCGTTTGCGATTGGCGTCGGAATTGGCGTGGCTGGGCGTCTTTCGTTCGCTGGATTTGGCGCGGCCGCGGGGATCATTTCCTTCGGGCTGGCTTTCGGCGCAGTGTTGGGTCGGCATCACCGTCTTGCGCGGATCTTCACGATCCTCGCCTTTCTAGGGTGCGGACTTTTTTCCGGCGCGAGTTCAGAGCGCCCGACCCGAAATCCGCTGGTGGATGCGGCGGCGGTTGCTGGAGAGAGCGTCGATCTCGAAGCGATGGTCGTTCGTCCGGCGTTACGCAAGGCGGACGGTGCGCATCTTCTCCTCCGCGCTCTGGTAGCGGCGCGCGTTGTGTCCGGAGCGCAACCTGTTTTCTCGCCGGCTTCGTTTCTGGCCACGGTCGTTCTCCACGGCAAGGAACTGGCTTGGAACGGCGTCGCGGTACCTGGCACCGGCGACCGGATTCGCCTGCGCACCAAGTTGCAACCGCCACGGCAACCGCAAAATCCTGGCGAACCCGACTTTGCGGCGCGCGCGGCTCGCGAAGGAATTGCGTACACCGGCAGCGCTGACCTTGCCGCCGTAAGCGTTCTCTCTTTCGGGGACGGCGCACCGACACTTTTCGAGCGCTGGCGCCGGAGCTTTGTTGATCGGACCGAAGCCGTTTGTACGACAAATGATCGTGCCGCGCTCGTCTCCGCGCTGGCCGCCGGTGAACGCTCCGCGATTTCCGCGGACGTGACCGAGGACTTCAACGCCGCCGGGTTGGCGCACCTGTTGTGCATCAGCGGGCTTCACCTGGCCGTGGCGGTGTTGCTCTTCTACCGGCTCCTGGCGTGGCTCCTCTCGCGAAGCACGTGGCTCGCGTTGCGCATCGTTCCCGCGCGGATGGCGGCAGCCATCACTTTGCCGCTCACCGCGCTCTATGTAGCCTTCATCGGGGCGCCGCTTCCGACGCTGCGAGCGGGCGTGGGCGCCGCGTTTTTCCTCGGCGGCGCGCTGCTCGGTCGCATGCCCGACGGACTCAACGCGCTGGCCGCGGCGGCCTTGACGATCCTGGCGCTCGATCCCCCCGCGCTGTTTGATCCCTCCTTTCAGCTCTCCTTTGCGGCCATGCTCGGCGTGTTCCTGTTGGTGCCGCCGCTGCGCGATCTCCTTCCATTCGCTCGGTTGGAAAACGCGCCGGACCGCTCCTGGCAAGGTCGAGCGCGATCACTTCTGGAACGTCTCCTCGGAATGGCGACCATCTGCGTCGCGGTGTCGCTGGCCACCGCACCGTTCACCGCGATGATTTTTCACCGCGCGTCGCTCATCTCCGTTGTCGCCAATCTCGTGTCGTATTTGCCGGGCGCGGGCCTCGTCCCGGTGAGCGCTTCGGCGATGATCGTGAACGCCTTCTCCGAGACGCTGGCGCTGCCGCTCTTCTGGCTCGCCGATCTCGGTGCCGGTGCACTCCTCGCTTGCGCACACGCATTCGGTGACTTGACATTTTCGCAAGTCCGCGTTGCGGCACCTTCTCTCCCCACGATGCTCTTCTGGTACGCGATGGTGCTCGGATTCACGCACGTACGCCGCTGGCCGCATCGCGCACTTTGGCTCGGACTTGCCGGAGCCGCGGGGCTCGTCATCACCCTATCCACCCAGATGATTGCGCGCCGGTTCTCGCGCGACCTCGTCGTGACGTTTCTCTCGGTCGGCCAAGGCGATGCGGCGGTCGTGGAATTTCCCGGCGGTGGCGCCATGCTCATCGACGGCGGCGGTCAACAAGGCGGCACCTTCGATCCTGGCGAAAAAATCGTGACGCCATTTTTGTGGGAGCGCGGCATTCACCGTCTCGACACCATCGTCGCCACGCATCCGCACGGCGATCATGTGCTTGGACTCTTTGCGGTGCTCGATCACTTTTCCGTCGGGGAGCTGTGGCACAACGGCGCGGACGATTCGATGGGCCTTGCCGCGAAACTTCGCGATCACGCAACGGTACGCGGCGTTCCGTTGCGACTGATCGGTCCGTCCTACAATGCAATACATGGCGAAATTGGCATCCAGGCGCTTCGCGCCAACGACGACGGCACGCTCACCGAGAATGAGCAGTCGATCGCGCTGCGGCTCCGTTACGACAACGTCGCCCTGCTTTTAGCCGGAGATCTGGAAGCGGAAGCCGAGCGCCGCATTCTCGACACCGGCGCACCGCTCGCGGCTGCGCTCGTCAAAGCGCCGCACCACGGATCGCGCACCAGCAGCACCGCGGCATTCATTCGCACAGTGGCGCCGCACCACGTCGTCTTTTGCATCGGCGCGCACAACAAATTCGGCTTTCCTCACGCGGAAGTTCTGGCGCGTTACGAGGCCGCGGGCTGCAAACTTTGGCGAACGGACGAAGGCGCTGTCGAGGCGCGAACAGATGGGCGCACGCTCGTTGTACGGCGGGCGGTAGTGCATTAGTCGGGGTACATGCCCAACCTCGACCTCACGCCCAAAGACGATCTCTCCACCTTCCGGCGCATCGCCATCGGCACCTGGAAGACCACCTACGATCCATCCGTCTACGGCACGCTCGACATCCGCATGGACCGCGCCATGGACTACATCGCCGCGTACCGCGCCGCGACCGGCAAGCGACTCACGGTCACGCACCTGCTCGCCAAAGCGATGGCCATGGCGCTCTCGCGCATGCCGGACGCCAACGCCGTCTTGCGCTTCAACCGCATCTGGCTGCGCAAAACGATCGGTGTCTTCATGCAAGTCGTCATGACCGACGAGGGAGAAGCGAAGATCGATCTCTCCGGCGCCACGATTTACGAAGTTGACAAAATGTCGATCTCGCAAATCATTGACGATGTGGAATCCAAGGTGAACAAAGTTCGCCAGCGCAGGGATCCGGCGCTGGAGTCGACGCGCGGGTTGATGAAAAAAATCCCCTTTGCACTCTTGAATGTCTTCATGAACCTCCTCGGATTTCTCACCTACACGCTCAACCTCGACCTCACGTCGATGGGCGTTCCCAAGGATCCGTTCGGGAGCGTGATGATCACCAACATCGGATCGATCGGGTTGAACCAAGCCTACGTGCCGCTCGTACCCTATTCGCGTGTACCGATCATTTTGGCCATGGGCGCGGTGACCGAAGCGCCCGTCGTCGAGAACGGCAAGCTTGCGGTGGGCAAGGTGATGAAGGTCAACGCCACGTTCGACCACCGCATCATCGACGGATTTCACGCCAGCATCATGTCCAAGACGCTGCGCGAATATCTGGAAAATCCATTCGAGAAGTTCGACGCGTTGCCCGCAGCAAAATCGAGCGTGGCATCCTAATCTCAAAGCTCGCTTTGATTGGGGCCACGCCACTTCGTCATGGCCGGCCGCTGATCCCCGGGTCAAGCCCGGGGAGGCCATCCACGTGTGTGTTACCGGCGCCCACCGCGTGGATGGCCGGGTCAAGCCCGGCCATGACGGGTTGGGCAGCCTCGCATGACGGGTTGGGCAGCCTCGCATGACGGGTTGGGCAGCCTCGCACGACGGGTTGGGCAGCCTCGCATGACGGGTTGGGCAGCCTCGCATGACGGGTTGGGCAGCCTCGCATGAGCGAGTTTTGGGATTAAATTGCTCGTGCCTCTGCGGCCGCCGACGGCATGAACCGCTTGCGCAGATACTTCACGGTGTCGCGCAACGTCTCGTTGGGATCGCGCGGCGACCAGCCCAGCTCTTCGCGCGCTTTGGTGCTGTCCACCGACCAGGTGTAGAGGCCCATCTCGACGGATTCCCGATCAACCGGCGATTCGCGACCGAAGACGCGCGCCGCGAATTCCACCACGCGCGCCCCAAGGCGGGCCGCCTCGCCGCCGACGACGGCTTTCGGGGGCTGCAGCTGCGAAAGCGTCGCCACACGACGGAAGAACTCCTCCACGGTGCAGTTGAGCGCGCTCGCCAGATAAGCTTCGCCCGCACGGCCTTTCTGCATGGCGAGTTGCAACGCCTGCGCGGCGTCGCGTGCGTCCACCACGGCCATGCCGCCGGGCGTGACCACTTGAAGCTGGCCCTTCAAGAAGCGCAACACATCGCCCGAGCTGGAGAGACGACGATCGCCGGGGCCGAGCAGCAGCGACGGCCGCACGATCACCAGCGCCACACCGAGATCCTCCGCCGATGCGCGCGCGGCCTTCTCGGCGTAAATTTTAGAGAGGTAGTAGGGCCACTTCGCGGCCAGTGCCAACGCGTAGGGAGAGTCGTCGTCGGCCATGGCGCTGGGGTCGGCGGAGATTCCCACCACGCCACTGGTGCTCGCAAAGACAACGCGCGCAACGCCAGCTTCGGCCGCGGCTTCCACCGCATGGCGGGCACCTTCGACGTGCAGCCGCATCAGATCGGTAGCCGTGCCGCCGCGCTCGACACGACCGGCGCAGTGGAAGATGCCGTCCGCGCCGATCGCAGCTTGAGCGAACGCGGCACGATCGAGCACGTCGCCCTTGATCTGCTGCGCGCCGAGACGTTCAAGAAGCCGCGAGGACCGCCGCGCCAACGAAATCACGATGTGACCTTCACGCAACAACTGCCGCGCGAGGTGCCGGCCCAAAAACCCAGATCCACCCGTAATAAGATATTTCATATATTATAATCCAAATATTTGCTGGAAGGAGGCGAGCAGATCGCCATCGCTGGTTTTCACAACGCCCGAGGCGAAATCTTCGAGGGTCGGCATCTGGCCCTCGCGCACGATCCGCCGAAGGACGGCGGCGTTGGTCTTGACAACGCAGTCGGCGTTGGTGGGCTTTCCCGCATGGAAGTGCGCGCCCCGCTCGTCCACGCGCACGGTCCACTTCTCGCCCTCGGCGGGACCGAGCGTGAAGTAGTAGGCGAGCTTCCGCGCCGACTTTCCAGGAACGAATCGCCCGCAGAGTTCGTCAAAGAGCGCGGATAAGTCGTTGCCGTTGCGCTTCGGTTCGGGAACTTCGGTCGGTGCCGGCAGCGACCACCGCGCCTGCCGTCGCTCTTTGAGTGCCAACACGGCGTCTCGCGTGAACGCGGAGACTTCCTCGTACATGTGCCGCCGCGGTTTTCCCGCGGTGTGCTCGACCAAGAAGCGATACGGGATCGGCGGACCGATGTGCACGGCCAGATTACGCGCTTTTGGAATCGCCGAGCCACGCGGCAGCGCGCGGTGCGTTCCCTCGAGGTAAAGCGGCAACACGTCGATCTTGTTCTTCATCACCAGCCAACCGAGACCGCGCCGAAACTCGCCGAGCACGCCGTCCGCGCTGCGTGTTCCCTCGGGAAAGAGCAGCACGATGTCGCCACGACGAATGCGATCGCTGGCGGTGCGCATCGCTTCCTCGGCACCCGCGCGATCCATCGGAACGAGATTGGTGAAGTTCTTGAAATAGAGCCGGCGAAGTTTGTTGTCGAAGAAATAGTCCTGCGCGGCCAGTGCGGCGAGATTCGGCGCGTAGTCGCGCAGCGCGTGCTTCACGAGCCCCATGTCGAGATGGCTGGTGTGGTTGGCCACGACGAGCGTTTGGCGGTTGTGGGGAATGTTGCCGCGGCCGAGGACCTCCACGTCAAAGGCGCGATCGTAGAGCGCCTTTTGCGCGCGGCCCATGAAGCCCATCACAGCCTTGCGGATTGGAAGCGGGATCTCGGGGTCATTAGAGTGGGGGACCCGTCCCCCACCGCCCGCCGGCAGAGCCGTCGGCCTCCTCCCCCCTGGCTCGCTCCTTCCGTCGGATTCAGAGAGGGGGACCCGTCCCCCTCTGCCACCCAGCGAAGCTGGGCTGGCTCCTCCCCCTGGCACAATGGATCGACCGACCTGAGCCTCCAACGCTGCGACGCTTTCGGTTCGCGCGATCTCTTCCTGCGTCAACGCTCGGCCCGTTCGCTGCTCAATCGCGGCCATCAGCTCCACAGTCATCAACGAATCAAATCCGAGATCTTCGACCAGCCGCGTGGCCCCGGAAATTTCGCTCGCGGGCCGTCCCGAAAGTTGCGCCAGAACGAGCGTCAACCAGGACTCACTGCTGGCGCCCGCACCAGCACCGCGCGTGGCGTCCTCGATCTTCACGATCCGCGCCAGCTCCACCTTCACCGCGTTGCGCTTCACTTTGCGCGTCGGCGTGCGCGGCAGCTCCTTGTCCCAAAAACGGAGCAACTTGACTTTTTGCCAAGTCGGTACTTTCGCGCTCACCCCACGAAAATGCTCCGCGATCGCCGCTTGCGCACCAGCGCGATCGAGATCGCTGGCCTTCGCCAACTCGTAATCGGGCACCACCAGCGCGGCCACACGCTCGCCGCCAGCACCATCGGGCGCGCCGGCAACGCACAGTTCCTTCACGTACGGGGCATTGCCGTACAGCTCTTCAACTTCGTCGGGATAAACGTTCTTCCCGCTCGACTCGACGATGACGTCCTTGTCGCGACCGACCAGCGTTAGCCGCCCCTGCGCATCGAGCTTGCCGAGATCGCCGGTATAGAGCCAACCGTCCTTGAGCACCTGCGCGGTTGCTTCTGGATCGGAAGCGTATCCCAGCATGATGTTGGGTCCACGCGCGACGACTTCGCCCACACCGTTTTCGTCGGGCGCCTGAATTTTCAGCTCGACGCCGGGCAGCGCTTTGCCAACGGTGCCCGCTTCTTGCCGAAGGCCCGGCCGGCCCACCGCGAGCACGGGTGCCGCTTCGGTCAAACCGTACCCTTCGAACAATTTCAGACCGAGCCCGCGGTAAAAATCGAACGTCTCTTTCGGAAGCGCCGCACCGCCGGAGACGAGGTAGCGCAGGTTTCCACCGAGTGCGCGATGCACCTGTGAAAAAACCAGCGGCCCGAGATTGATGTGCGCGCGATCGCGCAGCAGCGCGGACATTTCCAGCGCCTTGTCGAATCCTTTGGCGAACTTTTCGCCGCGCGCATCAGCCTGAGCGCGCACTTTGCGATGCAAGAGCTGCCACAACGCGGGCACGCCGATGAGCGCCGTGATGCGTTCTTCGCGAAGCGCGCGCGAGAGTTGCTCGCCGTTCACTTCATCGATGTAGGTCACCGTGGCGCCGCGAGAGAGCGGAAGAAGCAGGCCGCAGGTGAACTCGAACGTGTGGTGCAGCGGCAGCACGGAGAGCAGCGTGTCCTTCGGCGTGAGATCGAACACGCGCTGCATTCCGGCGACTTGCGACGTGAAATTTTTATGCGAGAGCAGCACGCCTTTCGGATTTCCCGTCGTGCCAGAAGTGGCGATGAGTGATGCCGCCGAATCTGGCGCTGGCGCGTGCTGCCCGTCCCCGAGCTTGACCCGAGGATCAACCCGACCATCCACGTGTCGCGTCACGTCCTCGAGCGACACCAGGCGCACTTCCTTTTCATTAATTCCCAGCCGCGCCTTCACCTTCTCCGACAACACCACCGTCCGCACATCGTGTGCCGCGCAAATTCCGCGAACGCGCTCGACCGACGCCTGCGCATCCATCGGCGCCACCGTCGCGCCCGAGCGCAGAATTCCGAAATAGGCAATCGCCCACTCCGGCCGATTCTCCGCCACCAGCGCCACCCGATCGCCTTTGACAACTCCCATCTGCCCAAGCGCCACCGCCGTCGCCGCCACCCGCGCGCCAAACTCAGCGTAGGTCACGCGCTCGACCGATCCGGGAATCAGCCGCTTGAAGGCCGTCCGTTCACCATGCGCCGCCACCGCTGCATCGAGGAGCTCCAGCAGATCCGCAGGCCCCGTGAGCGGCTTCTCCTCACTCGCTCCGAGCTTGCGTTCCAGCTCCGGAAAAATCCATTTGTGCAAACCGGGAATCTGCGCCTTGAGCATGTAGGCGCGCCAATCGATCTCGTCGGGCGAATAGGCCCACGCGCGTTCGTCCGCGGGCATGCGATCGCGCAACGCCAACGCATTGCGGCTGACGAATCGGTAGTCGTGATCGTGCAGGAACGGCAAGAAGAGCTGCACCATGCGATCGGTGCGATCGGTAAATCGCTCCACATCCTTGAGCGTCTTCTTCGCGCTCACCGCGAGAAGCCCGAGCGGTCCCATGCTGCGCACGGGCAGACCATCGAGCACTTTGGTGAGTAGCCGCGCGGCTTCGCGCACACCCGGCGCGCTGAACGTGTCGTAGCTCTCCTTGGAAACAGCGACCGTCTCCAGGTTCATGAGCATCATCGATTCCCAGCCGCGTCGCTTGCGGTACTGCTCGCGGTTGGCGAGATCCATCAGCTCGATCACGCGCCGCACGCTGATGGGATTCACCTCGCTGGTGCCGAGCTGATAAATCGGTCGCGCCTCGCCGCGAATGCTGACCGCGGCCACTTGCAAAAGCCCATTCGCCACAAAATCCACGGGAACCAAATCGATTCGCGTCTTCTCGCCGGTCGGATAAAAACGATGGCCCTTCCAGGCCAGGTAGGTCAGCGGCGCGCAGGTGTTGATTCCCTCATTCCATCCTGCGAACGGCTCCGTCAGCGAACACTCGATGATCGCCGGCCGCACGATGGCGTCCTTGCCGGGCCGCATGCGCCACGCCACCAGCTGCTCGCCGAGACTCTTCGTGTACGTGTAGGTGTTGGGCCATCCCCAGTGGCGCGCGCGGCGGCCGCCCTCGTCACGAAGCGCATTGGCCACATGGCGGCGTTGCTGATTCGCCACTTCCGCGGCCAACGCATCCGGCACACCGGCGTGACGGCCGAGCGATTTCAAACGCTCGATGGCGCGCGCTTGAAAAACCGACTGGTGCTCTTGATCGTTCGCGTCTTCCTCCGCGCGCGCAATGAACCGCGCCAGATCCGCGAGCTCGCGATCGGCATCGAAAATAAGTCCGCCCTCTTTTTTTCCGCGCGGACAAAAGCCGACCGGATCTTCATCTTCGGGAACGAGACCGTCGCGCGAACCGGTCACGTAGCAGGTTGACACATGGACCAAACCCGCGCCCAGCGCTTGCGCCAGCTCGATGGCGCGAAGTGCACCGTAAGCATTCGAGCGACACGCTTCATCGAGCGCCGGATTGAAATCGGTGAGGCCGGCGCAATGAATCACCACGTCCGTCGATTTCAATTCCGCGAGCGTGGCGGCATCGAAACCAAACATCGCGTCCGACGAATCACCCTGCACCGCC
The DNA here is from genome assembly GCA_023248955.1 of Deltaproteobacteria bacterium. Taxonomy (GTDB): domain Bacteria; phylum Myxococcota; class Myxococcia; order Myxococcales; family JAHFDP01; genus JAHFDP01. Next base: position 14,448 of record JAHFDP010000048.1, on the reverse strand, counting down.
ACAACTTTTTCGCGCCACAGTTTTAGAAATCCCACTTCGCCGAGCTGCGCCTTCAGCGGACCAAACGCCGGCGACGGCAGCACTTCCGCTTCGAGCCGCTCGGCCGCGCTGCGCCCACCTTTGCCACGCGCGAGGAGATAGATCCGCGCGAGATCGGGATGGCGACGAAGCACCATCTCCAACAAAACTTTGCCGAGAAATCCCGTCGCGCCGGTGAGCAAGATCCGCCGGCCGCGGAATGTTTCACGCAGCGAAAAAGATTCAGCCAAGCGTTACTCCGTCTGCGCAATCACGATGGGTGGATGGTGCATCATCGTGATCTGCGGATTGGGCGACGTGAAATCCCTGGCCATCTCCAACGCCGTGGTCAGATCGGGCGCACTGTCCCAACCGAGGAGCCGCGGCACCGATTCCGTCTGCGAACCGACGATGATCGTCTTGCCGACGTGCTGTCGCCCAGCCTCGCCCCAGTACCACATGTAGAAGGGATGAACGCCGTGGTAGGCGTTTCCGAAACGGTACATGTCGATGTAAGCGGGATTGCGCGCGAACTCTTCTTCGTATTTTTTTTCGAGCGCCGCGGCGTCGTTCGATTCGGGCAGGAGCCGGTGGAAAAATTCGATGTAGCTCGGATGGTGCGTTGCGTTGAACTCATCGGTGAGCGGATAGGTCAGAATCAGCACACCGCCTTTTTTGATCAGCGGTTTTCCAACGTACATATTGAAGAAGTAGCCGAGCCCCATCACCTGCACGAGGATTGGATTCAAAATCGAATTGGCATTGTAGGGCGAGATGAACGGCACGCCGCACACCAGCACGTCGGCCTGCCCGCGAACCGGAACGTTGTACTGCGCAAAATTGGTGTCCAACGTTCGCGCGTGCACCGCGTTCGTCTCGCCCGCATTCACCGCGACCAGACCGTAATTGGCCGGAATCGAATGAAAGAGTTTGCGCTTGGCTTCGCGCGGCATCTTGTTGAGGCTCCACACCGTGGCATCGAGCGCGGTGCGTTCAACACGGGTGAGCTCATCCTCGCGCTTGCCCAGAAATTTCAGCGGCGAGTCGCCGTAAAAATCGTTGTTGAGACAAGTTTCGATCTGAAAAATCTTGAGCTGCGAATGGACAATCGCGCCCATGCGATCACACGACGACGCCAACGCGCTACGCGCCGGATCCATGTACGAATGGCAACGCACCATGGTGTGGCTGTTGTGATGCGCGCGAATGCTCTCGTACGACGACAAGCCGACCGCCACGGATTTATTGCCGCCGTCCATCGGCACCAAATTGATGTTCACGTAAATGAGCAGATCGCTCTCGACCGCGCGGCGATTGAGCGCCACCTCTTCCTTGAGCTCCGTCTGCCCCAGCGAAACGATGTTCTCGCGATCTTCCGCGTCGTGGTTGTAGAGCTTCTTGGGCCAGTAAGCGTTGAAGATCCGCTCGCCAACCATCCGCTTCACTTCCCACGAATGCATGTGGCGATGCAGCGAAACGGCGATGATGATCTCGATGTCGTCGACGCCGTTGTCGGCGGCCAATTCGAGAACATGCTCGAGAATGGACTGCCGAATGTCGGGCGTCTTCATCATCGGCAACGGCAAGCTGATGTCGTCCACCGCGATGGTGAGCTTCATCCCCGGCTTGAGCAACGCATAGAGCGGCTCGCTGTTTTCCGGGTGCGTCAGCGCGTAACGAACCGCCGCGCGTGGATTGGCCAGCGGCTGCATCGGCGGATTGGGATAGATGACGCGCGTGCCCGCCGGCAGGTGCTCGACGAGAATATCTTCACCGCTGTGAATGATTCGCGGCGCGGACTTCTCGTCGAGAATGTCGATCTGGCGCGTGAGATCGCGATCGAGACTGCGGCGCAAATTCGAACTACCGGGCTTTTCGCCCAAGTCGGCTGGCATACGCATGTCGTGTTTCCTTAGGCCAAATTCATGATCGGCCAATCGAAGGCCCGCGCGGCCGAGCGCAGTTTCATTTCCGGGTTGACCGCGCAAGGGCGGCCCACGAGCGAGAGCATTGGGTAATCGGAATAACTGTCCGCGTAGGCGAACGAGCGATCGAGATCGATGTCGTTTTCCTGCGCGTATTGACGAATCCAATGGGCCTTGGTGGGACCGGCCAGCAGCGGTCGCTTGACGGTGCCGACGGCAAATCCATCGCGATACTCGAGCTCGTTGGCCTTCATCAGATCCATGCCGAGGTAGCGGGCCAGCGGCGCCATGGTGAAGTCGAGCGCACCCGTCACCATCACCTGGTGAATGCCCTGCTCTTTGCCACGCTGGATGAGCGATCGCGCCCGCGGATAGAGCGCCCGCCGCAAAACGTTTTCGAAAAATTCTTCACCGAGCGCAATCAAGCGATCTTCGGAGATACCCTCGTAGTTTTTGTAGAAGAGATCGTTGAACGTCTTGCGATTGATGTTCTCGACCAGGCCGTAAATCGGAAGCGCGGCCGCAAGACGAAGCGCGCGCGTGAAGCGATCGGCCAGCGACGGCAAATTGAATGCCGTGTAGGCATACGAATGAATCACGTTGGTTTTGACGAGCGTCCCATCGACGTCGAAAAACGCGGCGACTCTACCCATTGCTCCCCTTAAAGAAAGGCGGCGGAGACTACACGAGCGAATGGGGCTTGCCAACGCGGTGGGGCGGTCGAGACACACTCCAGGAATGACACGCGCGGCGTGCTCTTTCTCCTTGTCAACAGTCGTTGGTTGTTATACATTTGGTCAAATGACCAAGGCTTGGCCAAGCGACCAAGAACTAGAAACCAAGGCCTTAGACGCCGCGGCCCGCGTCTTTCGTCGCAAGGGATTCGCCGCGGCAACGGTGCGAGAGATCGCCGAATCGGCCGGCATGCTGCCGGGCAGCTTGCACTACCGTTTCCGAAGCAAGGAAGCGCTTCTCCTCCGACTCGTGGAAAGCGCCGTTGATAGCCTGACCGTGGCGATTTCTACCGCGCTCCAAGACGGTGGCGATGATCCTGTGGATCGGCTGCGGCTGGCGCTGCGGGCGCACTTGCGGCTCCTCTTGTCCGGCGACGAAACGGTTCACGCGCTGCTCTACGATGCGCGATCGCTCGAAGGCGCACCGGCCGCGGCGATGACGCGCTTGCGCGATCGCTATGAGCGCGTCTGGACCACGCTCTTGGAAGACGCCGCGCGTTCGGGTCGCCTGCGCCCCGACATCGATCTGAAATTACTTCGCACGTTCGGTTTCGGTGCCATCAACGGTATCGCGCGAAGCTACCTGCCCTCGGGCAACAGCAAGCGTCGCGCGGTGGCGACCGACGCGGTGGCCGACGCCGCCTGGTCCTTCATTGCCCACGGAATTCTCGACCACCAACCACGCAGTCGCGTGCGCGCCGTGAGGGGTTAAGCATGCCAATTGCCAAAGCCATGACCAGCATGCTCCAGAGCGGCCCGCTCATCCGTGAAGCGGCAGCTACCGGCAACAGCCGCGTGCTGGCCACGCTGCTCGGCCCCGCCTACCGCGGGCTCATTCAGCAGCGCGGAAAAATCGAGAATGCCACCGAACTGCAGGTCGCGCATGCGGTCCATTTCGATTGGAAGTACCGTCGTGAATTTCCGGAGATGCAGCGCATTTACACCGCGGCGAAGCGATCGCAGTGGGACGCCGGCAGCGATCTCGACTGGTCCATCAGCGTCGATCCGCAAAGCCCGCAGCAACTGCTGATCCCCGATTCTTACGTTCCGCCGAGCACGCTTCCGATTTGGCAACGCCTCTCGCCCGCCGAGCGCGCCGATCAGCGCCACGCCATGCTGAGCTGGCTCTTGTCTCAATTTCTGCACGGTGAACAGGGCGCGTTGTTCGCCGCCTGCCAATGTACCGAGGCCGTGCCGTGGCTCGACGCGAAGCTCTTCGGTGGAACGCAGGCCGTCGACGAAGGCCGCCACGTCGAGGCGTTTCACACCTACTTGAGCACCAAGCTCGAGCGGCTCTACCAGATCAACGACAACCTCTACGTGATCATCGACGCGCTCATAACCGACAGCCGCTGGGACGTGAAATTCCTCGGCATGCAGATCATGGTCGAAGGCTTGGCGCTGGGTGCTTTCTGCTCGTTGCGCCCGGGAACGCAGGAGCCGCTCCTCAAAGAGATGCTCAAGCTCGTGATCACCGACGAAGCACGCCATGTGCATTTCGGTGTGCTGGCGCTCAAGCGATTTTACAAAACCGAGCTGAGCGAAGTGGAACGCCGCGAGCGTGAGGACTGGGCCTTCGAAGTAGCGCTGCTGTTGCGCAGCCGTTTTCTCGCCCATGAATTTTACGAGGACTACTACGCGCATCTGATGTCCCGCGCCGCGTGGGATCAGTTGGTGTTGCGCTCCGAGCTGATGGAGCTGTTCCGCCGCACCATGTACAAGCGGCTCATTCCGAATTTGAAAGCCATCGGGCTGCTCAGCGATCGCGTTCGGCCGCGCTATGCGGAGTTGGGGCTCTTGGTCTACGAGGGCGGGAAAGCCGCGCCAGAGCTGGCTGCGAACGATCTCTTGTAGATTTGCGTCTCCATCCCAAAATCCCAATCAACACCACCGCCACAACTCCATCCGCAACACCGCTCGTGCCACACCCGCAACCCGTCTTCGCGGTTGTTTTCGGCAACGGCAGCGTGCGCTCCTCGGGATTGAACCGCGACGGATCGCTGAGCGCCATCGCCGACAGATAGAGCAACACGCCTTGCCACACGTGCGGTGCGGCCACGCGGTTTTCGAACGTCGGTGCGCCACCCGCGAGTGCATCGGCAACCTTCATGTAGACCTCGCCGAATTGCAGCGTGTCCGCGGTCGCCAGCGCGGCGAGTCGTTGCACCGCTTCCTTCGCCTTCGCCCGCGCGCCGTCTGGTTTTCCGTAAAGCGCCGCCGCCAACGTGTTCTTGGCCAGATAGGAACCGCCTTCGGCCCCACCCCTCAAAATGTCAAGTGCCAGATCCATGTCCGCCGAGAGTTGTTTTTCCACGCGCGGATCGCTGGCGTCCAAGACGCGGCCTGGCCAAACGAGCCATGCGGTCGGGCCTGCTGCTTGCGCGCTTCCAGGCGTACCGCGCTCCGAGCGAAAAAATCCGCTGCTGGCATCGAAGTAGTTGGCGACGATGGCCGCTCCGAGCGACGTGGCCCGCGTGTCGTAGCGCGTCGCGGCGTCCGCATCGCCAACGAGATTCGCCAAGCGCGCGCCCGCCACCAGCGCCGCGTGGACCGCAACGGCACCGTGCAGTTTCGAAGTTAGCGGTGGATTGTCATCTTCGTTGGCGGGTGCCGGCAGGCCAGATTTTCGCTCGCGCCAACGGGCCAGCAACTCGAGCGCGGCGCGGTCCGCGGGCCAAATGTCGTTCACGTAGGCCTTCTGGTCCTCGCCCGAAAGCAACGCCGCGTGCGCCACGGTGGACCAGACATGCAGCGCGGTGTTGTCGATCTCGAATCGCAAATTGCCGCCGATTTTTCCGTCGGCGAAATAGTTCATCTCCCACGCGCCCGCCGGAAACTCCTCCTGGCCTGTATCGGGGTCGCTCGTAACGCTCGGCGTTAGTACCGGATTTCCGAGCGTTGCCGCGGTTCGCTGAAGCCCCGCGTACCAACGCGTGCGTTGCGTAACCCAACTCGAGAGTCCCGCCACATCCAGCGTGGCATCAATGAATGCACCATCGCGCGGCCAGTCGAGCGAATACGGTGGCTGGCGCGCAACGCTCGCCACCACCGCGCCAGTCTGACGATCGCGCGCCACGTAAACATTGACGAGCGCACGCTGCGCCACTGCAACGACGCGCGCGCCGAGTGACGCATCGGGGAGCGCCGCATTCGACAACGCATCGTGCGCGGCCTTCTCCGCCACCGCTTGACGATCGCCGAAATTCATCGCCTGCACCTTGGCGAGGGCCTTCTGCGCCGCGGCCCGCGTGGCACCGAACGCGAAGACCACCGCACCAGACGCTTCCGCGCCGTCAAAGGTGAGCGGCGCGATCAACGCACCATTCGTCTGCGCGGCTGCGACCGACGATCCAGACAGCGAACCGCTCTTCAGATCCTCCAGCGCATCTCGCGGTGACCAAGTCCATCCGTGCGCCAGCGCCGTCGGCCCTAACGCGTCCTTGCAGCGCAAGAGATTCGCAGTCGAGCTTTCGATCGGCAGCGACACGCTTGGGTAGCGACCTGGTAGTGCCAACACATTGTCGATGAGGTTATCGACGTTCGCACAGAGCGGCATGGTGTCAGCACCCACCTGATGGCTAGTCGGCGCCGGCTCCGTGGTGACCAGCGCGGCGACGCCCGGTGTGTAGGACGTGTCGAGCGCTGCAACGAACGCGGCGACGTCGGCCTCACTCGGTGACGACGACGTCATCAGCGTCTCCACCGCGCCGTAGTCGATCGGCGCGGGCGTGCTCAGTTGCGTGATGTCGGTGAGCACCGCGCGATCGCCGGGATGAAAGTGAATGATCGAATGCGATGCATTGTCATACGCGGCCAGAAAGTCGTTGCGCGAATCGAAGAGCCAATCGGCGAACGGGAGCTGCTCGAAGCGCGACAGCGTCGGCGAAAGATTTTCGTAGACCGCAAGTTGCAACGCAGTCACCGGCGATCCTGCGGCGCGCGTCACCTGCACATGGCGCGTCAGGACATCGTCGCTCGGCGACACGACGTCGGTCAGCACAACGGTGAGTCCCAGATCCGCGCGCGCACACGTCGTCACTGGAACCGGTGCGTCGGCCTGCGTGTAACGCTGCGCGTGCGTCCACGCAGCATCGCGCAAAAACGAGAGCGTCGTCCCCTGCGCGGTGGTGATGAAAAAGCCGATGTAGGAACCCATCCCGTCGAGCGCGCCCGCATGGGGCAACGCCCGCGCACCCTCCGCGTTCGAGGCAACGTAAGCGAGCTGATCGTTGTAACTGGGGCTCGGCCAGGAGAGCAGCGACAAGTCGCCATCCTGCGCGATACCGGCCGTAAGCCCGCCATGACCCGCCACCGCGTTGGTGTTGGAGACGCCGAAGATGCGCTCGTAAAGATCGACCGGCGCCGCGTGGGCACTCGTTGCCACGAAAAAAAATGCGACCACGGCCGCCGTTGAAATCCGCATCGCGTGACTCTGGCACAACCCGCAATCGCGCTTCGTTCGCGCGCGCCTTTTTGGTTCACCTCTCAACGAGGCCGCACCGCCGCGATTTGCACAACGAACATTCTTAGCGAAGATGCTTGTCCTATGAAGAACGTTTGCCCAATTCTCTTCCTCGCGCTCGCCGCGTGTCCGTCCAAAAAGCATGCGCACCAACCGGCGCCTTCGGGGCCGCTGCGCGCCGGCGCTGGTCAGCGCACGCTCGATCTTCCCGTCGGGATTTCCACCGCTGGATACAGCCAGAGTGGCCTCATCGCAGGTCCTCTTCCCGAGGACGAACCTGGAAGTCCCTTCGCCGATCTCTTTCCGTCGACACGCGGCATGCAGTCGGCGCCGTCAGCGAAAGTGGTGGTCTTAGACAACGGCCACGCCCGAATCGTGCTGGCCAAAATCGACGCGGTCTTCATCACCGGCATTCTCACCGAGCGTGTGATTCAGCTCGCCAAGAGCATGCTCGGCGAGGAGATCGGCGGCCAGCTCATCTTGAACGCGACGCACACGCACGACGCCGGCTGCCGTTTTTCGCGAACCAGCATCGACACGCAGATCGCGGCGAATCAAAAACCCAACGCGCGCCACGCGCTCGCGCACGGCGCCGACACCTATTCGCAGGAAGTGACCGACCGTGTGGCGCGATCGATCGTTGGCGCGCTGAGCGACGCGCTCGCGCATCTGCGTCCAGCGAAATTTGGCTACGGGCACGGCGACAACAGCAGCGCGTCTAGCGATCGGCGCTGCGAAAATGATTGGATCGACGGCGGGTCGAAACACCAAACCGCCGTCACCGTGTTGCGTCTCGACGATGCGGTGACGAACGATCCCATCGCGGTGGTTTTCCACTACGCGATGCACGGCACTTTCTACAACGCGAGCAACCGCCTGCTCAGTGTCGATGCGCCCGGCCACGCCGAGTACAAAGTCGAAGAGCAATTCGAAAAACCGATCGTCGCTTTCTATCTGCAAGGCGCGGCCGGCGACGCTAGACCACACGCCGGTGGTGACGACGGCAGCCAAGCGATGCAACGCGCGGGCGCCGATCTCGCGCAGACCGTGAAGACGGTCTACGACGGAATTTCCACGGTCGATGCGCTGCCGTTACAAGTCGGCGAACGCTGGGTTCCCGAGACGCACGATCTGCTCGGTTATAGGCGCGGCGAGTTCTACAAAGACGGCGCCATCCTCTGCCAACAGCTGCATGGCGGCTGTCCGGGCACCGCGGTCAACACGCCCGATGTCGTCTGCCTGGCGCCCGCGTTTGATGGCCGCGGCAAGTATGCGACGCGCGTTGCGGCGGCTAGCATCGGCGATCTCGCGCTCCTAACTTTGCCGGGTGAGCCGACGTTCGCGGTGGGCGAAGAGCTCCAGTCACGCGGACGCGCGCAAGGATTCAAAAACGCGCTGGCCATCGGTTACGCGCAAGATCACGAGGGCTACATCCTCTTCGACAAAGATTGGCTCTCGGGCGGATACGAGCCGACGATCTCGTTTTGGGGCTGGCGCTTCGCGCAATACATTGTTGATCAGAGCGAAGACATGCTTCGCGAGTTGAACACGGGCGAAGCCACGAAAAAATCACCGGCCACGCTGCCCGATCTGGCGCCGGAAACGTACACGCCGATCGCGGCCACCAATTCACTGCCAGCGCCGAGCATCGATCAAGAGGTGGCCACGCAGGTGGAGCGGTTGGCGACGGTGCATTTCGCTTTCTTCGGCGGCGATCCGACGCTCGGCACACCGGAGATTCGCTTGCAACAGCGTGTCCTGGACGGATCGTTCGCCGACGTGAACAAGCGCGGCTGGATTCCAGTGAGCAACCTGCGCGGCTACGAGTTGCCCGTGACCTACACCGCCACGCCCACGTTCCGCGCGGATCCCACGGCCACCGTTCGCGCGCATCGCTGGGAGGTTCAATACGAACCGCCGATCGATCTGCCCACTGGCACGTATCGCTTGCACGTCATCGGCACTGCGCAGGTCGACGGAAAATCCGCGCCGCTCGAGATCGCTTCGTCTCCTTTCTCCGTGGTGCCGTCGACGCAACTTTTGCTCGATGGCAGCGTCACACTCGCGGGTGGAAAACTCTCCGTCGAGGTGATGCCGCTCTACCCCGCCGCCAGGCCGACCTACGCGGCAGCGCCCAATCTTGGTTGGCAGCAAGAGCATTTCCGTCTCGTGGATGCGCGCTTCGACGCGCCCTTCGCACCGGCGGCGATCGGCGCATCCGCCGTGGGCGCGGTTTTCACACCTGCGGACGGCACGCCAGCGTCGCTGTCGCTCGCTCCGACTGATCGCGCGATTCCGCAAGGCCAGCCTAACTACGCGCCGGGCGAGGGTCCGAGCTTTCACGCGGAAGCAACCTCCGCTACGGCAACGGCAACCATCACCATTGCGGCGGGCGCGTTTGTGGACGCGCTCGGCAATTCCAACGCCGCGGCGATGTTTTCGGCGCAAGCGAAGTAGCGAGACGGGCACAGCGTGAACCGAGGTTGGTCAAATGACCAAGCCTTGGCCATTTGACCAACGGCGGATTCGTTACGACGCCGAGTGCGGAAGCCGATACCGCCGTCGCAAGATCGGCGTGTAGGCCAGCCCAACCCCGTAAAGAATGTGCGCCGCGAACCAGGCCAGTGGCATCGTGGCCACCGTCGACCGCATCAGCGGATCGACCACCGGCAACACCACGAAGGTCATGAGCGCCCAAGTGACCGCGCCGTAGAGAATCGCGCTGCCCCAAGATGGGCCTATCGCCGGCGCGGCACGGATGATCAACACCGCGAAGATCACGCCGAACACCAGCGAAACGATGACGTGCAGCACCAGGCCCGCCAGCGCAACAACACCACCGCCGGTCATGGCGTTCTGCCCATAAAACGTGGCCGCGATCAATTTGAGCGGCGCCAGAAATCCCATGCCGCCAGCCGCGGTAACGAGCATCAGCCAGATGCCCATCAGCACGCCGCCGCCGACGCCAGCCACGATTCCAGCCTCCACGATCGGTGCGCTGCCATGAAGTTCGGTCCCCATTTTTGCAGCATCGAGCGCCATGTCGACCTCCTAAGTTTACGAGCTACCGAGCGGCTGCACGGACTCCCGCGCGCTCACACGAAGCACCACGCAGTAAAGGTGCGACGTCCCGGCATCGATGGCAGCCCCACCGAAATTTGGCCGCGCCCGCCTCCTCACACTATCGTTCCTCCTATGCCCTACCGCCCCGAGCACGACGAAGTCGCCAACCCGCTTCGCAAAGGCCTGCGCGCCAAACGCGTCCCGGGACCCTGCGCGGTGGTCATCTTCGGCGCGTCCGGCGATCTCACCATGCGCAAGCTTTTCCCGGCCCTTTTCGCACTCGAAGCGCTCGGAGAGCTGCCCGGCGGATTCGCCGTGGTGGGCTGCGCCAACACACCGATGGCCAGCGAGGAGTGGCGCGCAAAAATGCGCGAGGCACTTTCCAAACACGGTCGCGTCAAGCCGGAATCAACGCCCGATGGCGAGGCCCTCTGGGAACGCTTCGCCGCTGGTGTGCACTACGTCAGCGGCGACTTTTCCGATCCGCGCTGCTTCGAAAAATTGAAAACCGTCCTCGAGGAAGTCGATCGCGCGCGTGGCACCCGTGGCAACCGCCTCTTCTATTGCGCCACACCACCCAGCGCCTTTCCCGCGCTCCTCGAAGGACTCAAGAGCGCGGGCATGATCGCGCCGCCCTACAGCGACAACACCACCAGCGTGGTGATCGAAAAACCCTTCGGCCGCGACGCGCCCAGCGCCCGCGCGCTCAACGAGCTCGTCCACACCGTGCTCGACGAGAGCCAGGTTTTTCGCATCGACCATTACCTCGGTAAGGAAACGGTCCAGAACCTTTTGGTGTTCCGATTTGGCAACGCCATCTTCGAGCCAGTGTGGAATCGCGCGTACATCGATCATGTACAAATCACCGCCGCTGAAGAGCTGGGCGTGGAGCGGCGCGGCCGCTACTACGACAGCGCTGGCGTGTTGCGTGACATGATCCAGAATCACGTTTTGCAACTCGTCACGCTCACCGCAATGGAGCCTCCCGTCGCCTTCGACGCCGACGCCATGCGTGACGAAAAGGTCAAGGTGCTGCGCGCGGTGCGCACGAACGCGGAGTTCGTGCTGGGCCAATATTCCGCCGGCGCCATCGGCACCAGCGACGTGCCCGCCTACCGCGACGAACCCGACGTGGCCAAGGACTCCCGCACCGAAACGTTCGCCGCACTCAAACTTTACATCGACAACTGGCGCTGGGGCGGCGTGCCTTTTTACATTCGCAGCGGCAAGCGTTTGCCCAAGCGTACCACCGAAATCGCGGTGGTCTTTCGCCCGGTGGCGCACGCGCTCTTCGGCAGCAGCGCCACCCAGCAAAACGTGCTCTCGGTGCGCGTGCAACCCGACGAGGGCATCTCCATCCGCTTCAACGCCAAAGTGCCCGGCGAGAGCTACCGACCGCGCGCGGTGAACATGGATTTTTCTTACGGCGCTGCGTTCGGAGGCCAAGCCCCAGAAGCTTATGAGCGGCTTCTCCTCGACGCGCTGCGCGGCGATCAGACGCTCTTCACGCGCAGCGACGAAGTGCAAGCGGCGTGGAGAATCGTCGGCGACGTGCTGACCAGTTCCGCGGAAAAGGAGCCGGCACCTTACGAATCGGGATCGTGGGGACCGCGCGAAGCGCACGAAATGCTCGCACGTGACGGACGGCGCTGGAGGCGATTGTGAAAGAGGGAGCGGAGATGGAATCCACGGTCCGAAGCACCATGCGTGCCTGCACCGTCAACCTCGTGGCCGCGTTCGAAACCGAGCGCGCGCTCGAGGAGGCGCTGCCTGGCCTGCGCGTTCTCGGTGAGATTCATCCCGCGCGTTTTCTCCTCTTGCTCGCCGACGAAAAAGCACCGGCTGGCGCCGCGCAGACTTGGTCCGTCGCACCGCCCGGAGCGCGAGCGCCCTACATGACGGTCGTTCGCGCGCGCGAAGTTCGCCATTTGGCCTCGGCCTTCAATGCGCTCTCGGAACCCGAGCTGCCGATGGTGGTCTACTGGACCGCGGAGCTTTCCGGAGCGCGTTTCGATCGCATGCTGGCCGCGGCGGATCGCCTGATTCTCGACTCTGGAACACGTCCGGCGCGCGAGCTGGGGCGACTTCTTCCGCTCCTGAATTCCGGCGCGCCCCTCGGCGATCTAGCGTGGGCGCGCATCGCGCCATGGCAAGCGGTGGCCGCGGATGTGCTCGACTTGCCGAACCTGCGCGAACATCGCGCGCGCGTGAAGAGCGCCGAGATCCATTTTGCGCCCAGCGCGGACGGTCCTGGCGCGGAAGCCGCGCTCCTCGGCGGCTGGCTTGCTTCGCGGCTCTCCGGCGTGCGCGTGACGTTCGCGGCGGAGACGACGGGATCTGCGACCGCTTCAGCGACACCGGGTGCGCTCACCGGTCTGATGCTCGACGCACCGCCGGCGCGTTTCTCTTTTCGCGCGGAAAAAAATCTCATCTGCGCCGACGTGACCGGTGATGACGACGGACCAACGTCGCATTGGGGGACGCTGCATCCAGCGGAGTTGGGGCGGCTGCTCGCGTACGAGCTCCAGCTCTTCGCCGGACGCGATGAAGTGTACGAATTCGCGTTGCGAGCAGCTGCAAAGCTCGTATGACACCCGATATCATTTGTGTTACGTCGATCGGGGAAGCCGCGCGGGTGGCGGCCGAGCGCTGGGTGCAACTCGCTCCCCGAACCATCGCACTGTCCGGAGGTTCGACCCCGCGTGCGCTGCACGCCCTGCTCGTCTCCTCCGAATTCAAGCCGCGCATCGATTGGGCCGCGACGACTTTCTTTTTCGGCGATGAACGCGCGGTGCCGCCCGATCACGCGGATTCCAATTTCGGGATGGCGCAGCGCACGCTGCTCGCGCACGTCCCCTCGCGCGCGCACCGCATGGAAGGCGAAGCGGCCGACCTCGACGCGACCGCGCTCCGTTACGAATCGCTGCTCCCCGAGGCGTTCGATCTGATGCTCGTGGGTCTCGGTCCCGACGGTCACACCGCGTCGCTTTTTCCCAACACCGCCGCGGCCACGGAGATGCACCACCGTGTCGTGCGCGTCCCGGCGCCAACGCACATCGGCCCGCACGTCGCTCGCCTCTCTTGCACCGCGCCCGTGCTCAACGCCGCTCGCCATCTCCTCGCGCTCGTCGTGGGCGCCGAGAAAGCCGCGCCGTTGCAACGCGCGCTGGAAGGCCCGTTCGATCCCTCGGCCACGCCGGCGCAGCATTGGCGCCGTGCTCAAGCCCTAACCGTGATTTGCGATCACGCGGCCGCGGCGTTGCTCAAGCGTTGACACTGTTCGAGACCGCGCAGGAGCTAGCGCGGCGTCTTGTTCGCGTTTCTGCGCTCCGCTATCCACGATCGCATGCGCAAACAAATTTTCCTCACCTTAGCCGCTCTCTTTTTCGCCGCTTGCGGCGCCACCGTCTCCAACGACCGCACCGGCGATGGCACTGCCGACGGCGGAGGCACGACCGGCGGCGCGAAGACCTACATCAAGCTCGCCGGCGTCGCGATGGACCACCCCACGACCTGGCCGCTGGGCACCGATCCCACGGTCGGCGTCCCGGCGAGCGGCGCGCAGGTAGCGCTCATCGATCCCGTCTTGCGCACACAATTTCCCGACGATCTCACCAAGTCGATCTTGCAGACCAAGACCGGTCCAGCCACGACCACCGTCGGTGTGGACGGCAAGTGGTCGTTCAGCGACGTGGACGTTAGCGGCATTCAGGTCGGCATTCTCGCGGTGGTGCTCGACGCACCGGGGACCACGCCGCCCAAGTACTTGCTGAATGGCACCGGCGTCGTCGCCAAGCCCGCGGTGTGGGCCGACAAGACCGACGCCACCGTCTTTGCCCTTCCCCTCAAACGCGTGCTGCAGCTCGACGCGATCTTGAAGCTCAGCGGTGCCAATGCCCTCGAGAACGTCGGCTTTGTCTATGGCTGGGTGATCGATAGTAACTATCGTCCAGTAAATGGCGCGAAGGTCTCGCTCGCCACCAACCAAACCGCGGTCGTTTATTACCCCGACGCGCTGCTCGCCAGCGCCAGCCACGGCTCCACAGGTAGCACTGCGTGGCACGGCCTCTTCGTGGTGCCAACCGCGGGCGCGCCGGACGCCTACACCGCGAGCGCGGGGAGCTGGACTTCCATCGTGGCGCAGGCCGGGTCGCTTCCCAAGGGGGCGTTCTCCGCGGTGTTGACGTCAACGAGCGCCTACGTCGACCCCAAGGTCAACATCTCCGGCGCCATCTTGAAGCATCCC
>JAHFDP010000047.1 GCA_023248955.1 Deltaproteobacteria bacterium | reverse complement strand
CGACGAAGACCTCGTCAAGAAGATCGAAGACTCCGGCATCGAGCATGTTCGCATCCGTTCCGTGCTGACCTGCGCCGCCAAGCGTGGCATCTGCGTCGAGTGCTACGGCCGCGATCTTTCGCGCGGACGTCGCGTGAACTTGGGCGAAGCGGTCGGCGTCATCGCGGCGCAATCGATCGGCGAGCCAGGGACGCAGCTCACCATGCGCACGTTCCACATCGGTGGCGCGGCGACGCGGCGGGCGGAGCAGAGCTCGCTCGAAAACCGCAACACCGGCGTGGTGAAGTTCGAGGGCTTGAACACCGTCAAGCGTAAAGACGGCACGTTCGTGGCCATGAACCGCAACGGCGAGCTCGTCGTTCACGACGACAGCGGCCGCGAGCGCGAGCGCTACACCGTCATTTACGGTGCGAAGATTCTGGTCAAGAACGGCCAGAGGGTCCCCGCCGGCACGTTGATGGCCGAGTGGGATCCCTTCGCGATGCCGGTGCTCACGGAAGTTGCCGGAACGGTGAAGTTTGGCGACATCATCGAAGGCATCACCATGAACGAGCAGCTCGACGAAGTGACCGGCCTGTCGCGGCGGTCCATCGTCGAGAGCCGCGATGCCGATGCCCGTCCGCGCATTTCGATCAAGGACGAGAAGGGCAAGACCCGCGTCATTCAGGGCGAGCAGATGGCGCGCTACCAGCTGCCGGTAGGCTCGAACATCACCGTTAACGAAGGCGATGCTGTCGAGGCCGGCGAAGTGTTGGCCCGTATTCCGCGCGAGACCACGAAGACCAAGGACATCACGGGCGGTCTGCCGCGCGTGGCCGAGCTCTTTGAAGCGCGCAAGCCGAAGGAGTCGGCGATCATCGCCGAAGTCGACGGGGTGGTGTCGTTCGGCAAGGACACCAAGGGCAAGCGCAAGGTCCTCGTGACGCCGGAAGTGAACGGTAAGTCGCGGCCGGAGCTCGCCAAGGAGTACCTGATCGGCAAGAGCAAGCACATCGCCGTGCACCCGGGCGATCGCGTCCGCGCAGGTGAGCCGCTGATGGACGGCGCCGCCAACCCGCATGACATTTTGCGGGTGAAGGGTGAGAAGGAGCTGGCGCGCTATCTGGTGGACGAAGTGCAGGAGGTTTACCGGCTCCAGGGCGTGAAGATCAACGACAAGCACATCGAGACGATCGTGCGGCAGATGCTGCGCCGCGTGAAGATCACCGACGTGGGCGACACCAACTTCCTGCTCGACGAGCAGGTGGAGAAGTGGGTCTTCGAGGAGGAGAACAACCGCGTCCTCGAGAAGCGCCAGGCTGCAGCCGTGGGCGAGCCGTTGCTCCTCGGCATCACCAAGGCGTCGCTCTCGACCGAGTCGTTCATCTCCGCGTCGTCGTTCCAGGAGACCACCAAGGTGCTCACCGAGGCGGCCATCAGCGGGAAGATCGACTACCTGCGCGGTCTCAAAGAGAACGTCATCATGGGCCGCCTCATCCCGGCTGGCACGGGCATTCCGCAGTACAAGCACCTCGACATCGAGGTGGAGACGCCGCCCGACGAAGTGGAAGCCGCGGAAGAAGCGCTGGCGATGCTTGGTGGCGGCGACATGAGCAGCGAGACGCACATGTCGATGAGCGCGAGCGGCGCGGAAGAGTAGAACGCGCGGGGCTGTTTCGGTTCTATCCGGCACAGCCCCGTACAGAAAATTGAGGGAGAAAAAAATAAAATGCTAAGGCGGTTACTGACGCTGTCGGCGGCGGTCTGCCTCGGGTGCGCCACGGAAGCTGGATACCGGATGATGCTTCGATCGTGGGAAAACGGCGACGCGAATGAGCTTGTTAGAAGATGGGGACCACCCGCTGGCGTGTACCAAATGCCGATGGGAACCAGGTTTTTGTCTATGAATCAGGGAGTAGCTATACAACTCCCGTGAAGGTTCAAACGGCAGATTTGATCGGGTCTGTTTCTTGCATTCCGGTCGTGGCGCGTGTCGCGCAGTGGAATCGGAATCGGAGAGGTGCTGAGGGCACACGATCTCCGACGTGTGTCGAGAAACGCCGGTTGTCTTTGGGAAAGAGGGCGAGTCGGCTGGCGGGCCGTTAAGCGAGCGTGACGAGATCCATCCGGTCGAAGTACAGCGCACGTTCAAGGGTGGCGCAAGCCCGTTCCCAGGTAGCGACGCCCTCGTCGCGTCGCGGCGGCAGTTTGCGCCTCCACATCGAGACGAGGTTGTACGCGAGCAATCGCAGCCAGCTGGTCACGGCGACGCCGCGGCCGTTGCGGCAAGGAGAGCCGGCGTCTTCGCCGTGGACCACGTCCATGGTCCAGTTCGGGCCGTTCTCGATTCCCCAGTGGAGGCGCAGGAGCGTGAGCGCCTTCTGCGCCGAAAAGACTCGATTGCTGATGACGTAGCGATCCTCGACCGTGTGCTCGACACTCCCGCCCGGAAGCGTCCGCGTCGCCGTCTGCCGCACGCGCCAGAGTTGCCGTGCGCCGGCGAATTCGATCTCTGGGTCGTCGGCCTGCACAGAGCAGCGCCAGATCTCACGGCGCAGCAGAGCGCCGTCGACACGCTCCTGTGTGAAGGTCTCGCCGATGCGCGCGGCGTCCCCGTCGTTTTCCTTGCAACCGAGGCGAGACTGCGCCGCCATGTGCACGCGCGGCTGATTTCCTTTCACCGCAAACACGTAGGCCTTGCCCGCCTCGTTGACGAGCCGCGCGTTTTCCCGCGAGACGCCACCAGCGTCGTGCGTAATCACCTCGAACGACCGACGGAAATTCTTCATCAGAAAGCCGAAGGTGAGCTTGAACGTGTCCGCCTCACCGGCGCTCTTGGCGATCAAACGCTGCGTGACGCACGGTCGCGCCGACGACGACACCAGGCACGCTCGCTGCGCCATCAGCACGTGGTAGGTGCGCCCGTTTTCAGTCTGCTCGCGGCAGTGCGGGTCCGCGGCGAAGATGCCGCTCCAAACCGCCTTGCCGTCGATGGCGACGACGCCCTCCTCGAACAGGTCGTTCTCGATGTGCTTGTGCAACAGCGCCGTTTTGACCTGCCGCACGAGCACCTGCGCAAATCCGACCAGCGGCTGCGTCGCAAGCAACTGGTAGAGCAGCGTGTCCGACGGCGCTTTCGTCAGGCCCAGCTTGCGCAACGTCGTCCGCGACAGATCGTCGCCCACGCTCTCCACCGCCCGCAACGCCCGCTTGGCGCTTGCCAGCGCCACGACCAAGAGCCGCAGCAGGCCCTGATGATTGTGACGACCACGCTCCCGCGGGTCCTTCACTCCTTCGAAGTCCACGTGCTCCGCCCGTCGCACTGCGCGTCGGGCCCTCGATTTCGTCAACGACATGCGGTATCTCCTTTTCAACGTGTGGTTGCATGGGGTGGGTCGGCCCGCCAGGCCGACCTGCCCACCTTCCCATCTATTGAAAAGATCGCCGACGCCCGCGGAGACGTGCGCTCTGACCTACGACTCGAAAAATCCCCAGCCTTGCCGTTACCTGTCCTTTGCCCGAAGTAGACGGGCCGCGCTCGGCCGTCGCAGGTAAGGGCAACTGTGGTTTTCCGGCTTAAGCCGAGTGAATCGGCGCATATTGGAAGCGCCGCCGGCCCGGGCGGAGGCGCTGGAAGCGCTCCGTCGGATCCCGGGCTCACCCCACCCGCCGTCGCGCGCATGATTGCGCGTCGGGCTGAAGAGCTGCCGATTAATCGACAGCTCTTCCTTCTGTTCACGCTGCCCCGACCCCTCGGTGAATAAGCGAAAATCTCGATGTCAGACCCCGGTGCTAGCGTCCTCCTTGCTTGAAGGGCGGGGAGGGCGCAATGACGACGAAGGCAGCAGCAACATCTCCAGCGGGTGCGCCGCTGGCGATGAAGTTCGACAGAGGCACCATTCTTTTTGAGTATCGTGACGATCTCGCGTCGGTCGTTGCACGCTTGCCGGGCGTTCTCTGGGACGCGCGGGTCAAGGCTTTCCGTGCCCCGGCATACCGGCACGAATCCTTGCAGCGGGACCTTACCGCGCAGGCGATCGCCGTTGAGAGTCGAGTTCAAGCACTACTGCCCGCAACCGCGGGCTGGGCGGATTCTTCTCTGCGGCCGTATCAGGCCGAGGCGTTGGCCGCTTGGGAACGAGCGTGTGCGCGCGGGCTCGTCGTCCTTCCCACCGGAAGCGGCAAGACCCGCGTCGCCATTGGCGCGATGGCGCAAACGAAACTTTCCACGTTGTGTCTCGTTCCGACGCGGGTGCTTCTCGACCAGTGGCATGCAGCGCTGGGCGTGGCTTATCCCAAAACGATCGGGCGGCTTGGCGATGGTCACCATGAGTTGGCGCAGGTGACCATTTCCACCTTCGAGAGCGCCTTCCGGCAGATGCCGCAGATCGGGAATCGATTTGGGCTCCTGGTTGTCGATGAGGCGCACCACTTTGGAAACGGCTTGCGAGATGAGGCGCTGGAGATGTGCACGGCGCCTGCGCGCTTGGGGCTCACGGCCACACCGTCGGCCAGCATGGAGCGGCTTTCCGAGCTGATCGGGGGGGTCGTCTATGGGCTTGCGATCGGCGATCTGGCGGGCGGATTTTTGTCCGATTTTGAAACGGTGGTGATGAACCTCGATCTCGATCCGGGAGAACGGCGTGCTTACGAAGCCGAGCTGAATACGTTCCGGAACTATCGGTCTCTTTCCGAACGGTCGATGCCGGGGGCAACGTGGGAAGAGTTCGCGCGCGGCGCCGCTCGCACGGACGAGGGCCGGAGGGCGCTCGCAGCCTGGCGTTCCTTGCGGCGTCGAATCGCTTTTACGAAAGCCAAAGCTGAAGCTGTCTCGACGCTTCTCTCGCGCCACCGGGATGCTCGGGTGATCGTCTTCACCGCCGATAACGAGACCGCCTACGCCGTGGCCAGGAGGCATCTCATCATGCCGATCACCTGTCATATCGGCCGGCGGGAACGCGAAACGGCGCTGACGCGATTTCGTTCGGGCGAGCTGCGTGCTCTAGTTTCCGCCCGCGTCCTCAACGAAGGGCTCGATGTTCCCGATGCCGAGGTGGCCATTGTCGTCGGCGGAACGCTGGGGAATCGCGAGCATGTGCAACGCGTGGGGCGGCTTTTGCGGCCGGCGCCAGGCAAGCGCGCGAGGGTTTACGAGTTGGTTTCCCGTGGAACGATCGAAGTGCGGCAAGCGGAAAGGAGGCGTGAGGCCCTTGGCTCCCCTACGGCAGCAGCCCTTTAGCATTCAGAAGGGAGCGATCGTGCCGCACTTTCTTGCCGAGCATGACCACCCTTGGATTCGGGTCCTTCTGGACGAGTACGAACGCTTCTCCGGACGGACGCGTCGCGAGCTGGATGAGCGCCTGAAACAGCCGCTGCCATGCGTCAGCCCGGAAGCGAAGCGACTGGCTGCCATGCGCGCGCTGGACAAGCTCTGGCGGAGCCACAGTGGCGCTGCGGTACCTCCGCAAGAGGCGCGTGCGGCGTTGTTTATGGCCGCCGCCACGCAGAATCCAATGGATGCATTGAAGGGAGTGGCCAGGGCGCTCGGCGTGACGGAAGAAGCGCTCTCGGAATCTCTCTTCGCCGATCTTCCCGGCGAGCGGAAAGTTGCGCCGCCGAATGCACCCATTTCTCCGGTAGAGCTCGCTTTGCGCGCGAACTTAATTCTGGTCCAGCATTTTCTTTCTCGGTCGACGTCGGTGCGGCTTGAGCTCGAGGGCAATACGCGCCACATCGTTCGCCACACCAAACTTCGTGGTCTCATCGGAACTGTTTCGTCGCGGCTGGATGGCCGTGGTGCCATGCTCGAACTCTCCGGTCCCTTTTCGCTCTTTCGCCGGACGCTCTTGTACGGGCGGGCACTGGCGGAGTTGGTGCCGATGCTCGCCTGGTGCCACCGGTTTGTGCTCGAGGCCGAGTGCGTGCTGGGACGACAGCGATTCTCGTTTCAGGTCCAATCGGGTGATCCGATTTTTCCGTCCGCGAGCCCCAACGTTTACGACAGCCGCTTGGAGGAACGTTTTGCCAAGGATTTCGGCCGGCTTGCTCCGCAGTGGGATCTTGTGCGCGAGCCCGAGCCGATCGATGCGAACGGAAAACTAATCTTTCCGGATTTTGCGCTGGTGCATCGCCTAGGAGGTCGACGGTGGTTCCTTGAGATCGCGGGATTCTGGACGCCCGATTACTTGGAGAGAAAGTGCGCGACCCTCAGAGATGCCAACCTCACGAATCTCATTCTCTGCGTTGACGAAGAGCGAAATTGCGGGGAGGCCGACGTGCTGTTGGGAACGCAAATCGTCAAGTTCAAGCGACGCGTCGATGCCGCGGTTGTGCTCAAGCTTCTCGAGGCCCCGTCTCCCCTCCTTGAATCAACGCCGCCAGCTGCGCCGTCGTCAGCTTCCCTGCCGAGTCAGCTCCATCCAACACTCCGGCCACCAGATCCCGCTTCTCGTTGTGCAGCGCGAGAATTCCCTCTTCGATCGTCCCGCGCGCCACCAGGCGATACACTGTCACGGGCTTGTCCTGCCCGATGCGATGCGCGCGGCCCGTGGCCTGATCCTCGACCGCCGGATTCCACCAAGGGTCTAAATGAATGACGTAATCGGCGCCGGTCAGATTGAGGCCCATGCCGCCCGCCTTGAGCGAAATCAAAAAGCAGGCGCCCTCGCCGCGCTGGAAGCGGTCGACCTGTCGCTCCCGTTCTTCGGGGGCCGTCGCGCCGTCGAGGTAGCGGTAATCGATGCCGCGCGCATCGAGCGCCTGCCGCACCAGCGCCAGGTGGCTCGTGAATTGGCTGAAGACCAGCGCACGGTGGCCCTCGGCGGTGAGCTCTTCGAGCAGCTCCTCGAATTCGGTCAATTTTGAGGATGTCACCGTGCTTTCGGGATCGAGCAGCCGCGGATGGCAAGCCAGCTGCCGCAATCGGAGGATTTCCGCGAGCACCTGAAAACGGGCCTGATCGCTTCCGCCGTCCACCAGTCCAGCCACGCGGGCCGCGGCCAGCAGGCGCGCATCTTCGTAAAGTTTGCGCTCGTCTGCGGAGAGATCCACGCCGACCGTGATCTCCGTTCGCGGAGGCAGCTCCGGCGCGACCTGATCTTTGGTGCGGCGCAAAATGAAGGGACGAATCATATTCGCCAGCGCCGCACGCCGCGCCGAATCCTTCTCCCGCTCGATGGGTGCGGCGTACCTCTCGCGAAACTGCTCCCAACTTCCCAAAAGTCCTGGTGTCAGCACGCGAAAGAGGCTCCACAATTCGCCGAGTCGATTTTCCATGGGCGTGCCGGTGAGCGCGAATCGCCAATCGGCATTCAGGTCGCGCGCCGCTCGCGCTCGTCGGGTGCCGGCGTTCTTTACGGCGTGCGCTTCATCGAGAACCAGGGTCGCAAAACGCACGGCGGAAAGTTGCGCCGCATCGCGCGCCAGCAATCCGTAACTCATCACGATGACTTCGCCTGCCATGGCTTTCATGGCACCAGCGCGGTCGCGTTCGGAATAGAGACGGACGTTGAGTGACGGCGCAAAGCGCTGAGCCTCGCGCACCCAGTTGAAGCCGATGGACGTGGGCGCCACTACCAGCGCGGGGCCCAGCTTGGCGCGGGCAAGCAGCACAGCCAGCGCCTGCACGGTTTTGCCAAGGCCCATGTCGTCGGCGAGGCACGCGCCGACTCCCCATTCTGCGAGCCGCATCAGCCATAAAAATCCGTCGCGCTGGTAGGGCCGCAACTTGGCGCGCAGCGAGGTCGGCACTTTCGGTTCAAACGTTTGCGCCGTGGCGAATCGCTTTTGCAAAACGCGCCACGCCTTGCATGCCTCAAATTCGCCGGCGCCCTCAGCCAGCGTCTCGACCGCCGCCGCCGAGGTAGGTCCAACTTCGAGTCCGGCGCGACTCTCGTAAACGGCCTCCGCCGCAGGTGCCAGCCGCTGCCGCAGCTCGGCCGAGAGCGCCATCCATCCACGTTCGCCAATGCGGACGTACCGCTCGCCCCGCCGGACCGCGGCCAACAGATCCGCCAACGCAACCTTTTGGCCGTCGACGTTCACGTCGCCTTTGAGCCCAAACCAGTCGCGTCCCTGCTCAACGACGACGCGCAAATCCGACGACGACGCCGCGCGTGTGACGGAAAGTCGCTCACGGTCCGCCGGCCACTCAACGACGAGATCTTCGCGCGGATGGTCTCGGAGATGCGCGGCCAGATCGAGCGCAGCCTCGTCCGACATCAGGTCGAAGGAAAAGGGTTTCTGTTCCAGCGCGGTCGCCAAAGGAAGCGACGTCAAAATTTCCCGCGCGCGCGACTTCTCCGCGTCGAGATCGCGTTCCGCGCTCCGTCGCCCGCCGTTGTAAAGCGCGGTCGTTCGCGAAGGGCCTTCCCCCGGTGGAAAGATTGGGCCTCCCCGCAGCGGCTGCACGAAGGCGTCGAAGCTCACCCCCGGCGACCGCAGCCGCAGACGCAAAAGCAGCCGCGTATCGGCCGCCACCGTTTCGCCGGCCAGCTCCGCCGGCAGTCGAACGGTTATCATTCGCTCGAGCGCGCCCAGACGTTCCAGCAGTGCGGGCTGTGCTTCGGGCGGAAAAATCGGATTCGATCGCGCCAGCACCGCCAGAATCTCGAACTGCGATTCAGAGATCTCCACGAGGAGACACTCGCGCTTCTCGCGACGAAGCCAGCCGATCAGGCGGCCGTTTCTGGTGCGGGTGGCGCGCAGAAATTCCTGTGCGGCGGCTTCGTCGCCGTCAAGCGTGGGGACGGCCCGAACGTTGCGGTCTTCATCCAGAACGAGCGCCAGCTCAAGCCGCGCGCGGCGTACCACGACCGTCATGTCTGGTTCATCTGCCAGCACCAGCCGTGGGTGTCCGATCAGAAGCTCCAACGCACGGTAGGTCTGCAGGGCATGATTCGGATGCGAATCACGCTCGAGCAGCTCCATCACGCGCCGCTCGTGGTCAGGAAGGACGAGACTTTGCCGCTTCTCCGCGCCAATTCGGCTGCCGGCCGACAGCTTGCCGTTCTTGCGCGGAACATGAAGGTAGGGCTCGACAGCAAGCAGCACGTCATCGCGGATTCGCCACGAGAGAACGGCTTCGGTGTCGTCAGCGCTGATCGTCACTCTTTCCAGCGCGCGCAATGCCCGCTCCCAGGTTGGGAGCGCCAGCCAGTCGGCCATTTCCACCACCGCTGGATTTCCCGCTTCGCAAAGCAGCGAGCGCAGTGCCGTCAGTGCAGGGGCGCGGTGCGGACAGCGCTCAGCGGGGTGATTGCAGCTGCACGTGCTTGGTGTCGGCTCCACGGCGTCGAACGAAACCGTTGCTGGATAGAGGCCGCGCTGCCAATCACCCTGAACGTTCAAACGAAAAAGAGGCGGGTCTTTCTGGAACGAAATTTTGACCTGCTGCGAGCTGCGCGTGTTGCGTTTGTGCTGACGGTTATGCTCCCGATCGATCTGCCGAACCAACTTCGCCAGCCGCTCATTTTGCGGCAGCGCCGTTGGTGGGACGGACGCTGCGCGCGCGGTACGTGCAAGCCACGCCCGCGCCACCGCTCGTACACGCGTGGCGTGCATCGAAGGAACACGCGAAGGTGTTGTCGCGTAGATCAGGATCTCCCGCACGGTCAGGTGCGCACCGTAAAGAGATGCGCGAGTTTGCTGATCCACGAAGGGAAGGAGCTCGTCGATCGGTGTGTCGAGATCCGCGGTGATTTGTTGTTCGGCGGCCCAGGCCTCGACGGCTTCCGGATCTTCCGGAACGTTCGGTAGGGATTGCGCTCGCTGCAAATGGCTTGTCGCCGACCGGGCGATTTCGTCGGCGACCTGAGGAAGATCGAGTCGGTGGACCCAGCGCGCTAGCCGTGCATGATCGAGGGTTAGCGCCTCCCGCAAAGTGGTCACTTCACGAAGAGAGATGACTGAATT
Source organism: Deltaproteobacteria bacterium (assembly GCA_023248955.1). Taxonomy (GTDB): domain Bacteria; phylum Myxococcota; class Myxococcia; order Myxococcales; family JAHFDP01; genus JAHFDP01. The sequence continues at coordinate 23,714 of JAHFDP010000047.1, read as the reverse complement.
GAGTAAGACGGAGGCCCGGTGCGAAAGGTTGGCCTCGGCCATGAAAAAGCCGGGCGGTTCGTTGAGTGCAGCCTCGGCGGGAGAACCCGCAGGGGCGGAGGAGATTAACTGAGCAAGGGGGGCACCACGTTCGTCATCCAATGGGAGAATTGCCACGCACCTGTTCTAGCGAGCGTGCGCGTGCCCCGCCAGACTCAAATGGTTTGACTACTCGCGTAGAGTCCACGCGCAGCGAGTGGCGCGATGAGATCGTTTTCCAACGTCATTTCGGCATGGTGTCGGAACTCTTCTGCGGTCATCCACCCCAGCGTTCCTTCGTCGGACGGAATCTGTTCCGCGATAAGGTCGCGGTACGCACCGAGGGCGTCTTTCACGAGCCCGGAAAGGTACGCGCGATCTTCGTCACTAAACTGATCGGCAGCCCAGTCGAGAAAGATCCAACCGAAGCTCCCGTGCTCGGACTCGTCTTTGGCGATGCGCCGCAAGACGGCAGCGACAAGCGGCGGCGCTTTCTTCTTCGCCGCAGCATGGGCCATAGGGAGCGAGAATGCTTCACCGAGACAGAAAACGCGAGTGACCAGGTCTGCGGCGCGCATGATTGGCCGCAGTCGCTGCGGCGGTATTGCCACCATCCGAGATGGAAACGCCATCGGAGCGGCGCCGCCGAGCTCCGCGGCAACGCGCGCGCAGAGTTCGGCGTGAGAAAGCTCGTCCTGGATAAAACGCGAACCCACGGCAACCAAGTCGACGGGTGCGCGCGCGGCGAGTAACGCGTCGATGGCCATGGTGATGCCGACGGCTGCTCGATATTCAAAATAAGCCATGCGCGTCCAAACACCGGCGGCGCGCATGGCAAAATTGGCGGGAATCTTGGCCGCCGCGAGCGATCCCCACGGCAACCTTCCCACCTCAGGACGGAAGCGGCGATATCGACGCTCGATGGAGCTTCCGAGGAGGCTCAGCTCGAATAGCTCACCCCGCGCGCGAGCGAGCGGTGGTTCCTCACAGAAGGCTTCACCAAGAGCCTCACGTGCCATTTACTTGCCGGGCCAGACGGCCGTGCCGGTGAAGGGCCTGGTGCTCCCGTGGCCCTTTTTGTGGTGATGCTTCTTCGGCGGCTTTGGCGGATGCATGGGCAAGCCCTGAACGGGAAGCTCGCTCTTCGTGATCTTCGCGGGCCCCTTGTTTGCGGCAACGCTTACCCCCGCGGTTCCCAAAAGCGCTGTCGCCGCGCCGGCCGCAAGTAGTGACCGAGCCTTGTAACTTCGCACGCGATGCTTCTGTGTCATTTTGCTCTCCATTTCCTACACTGCGAAAGTGCAGCGTTTCAAGTTTGCTCGGAGCAAAAAATACGCCAGCGCAATCGGTCAATGATCCGATGGACAGAGCCCAAATAATGGAGTTGCCGCACTCCAGATGGACTGTTCACGTCCTGCGCGAAGCGAATAAAACCACGCCTCGCTTGACACCACGCTTCCTTTTTCATACAACGCGCGGCTCCTCTGAAGCGAGGTGTTGCTCGCTTTTTGCCCGGAATTGGAATGCCGACGATTAATCAACTCATCCGCAAGGGCCGTGAAAAGGTCCGTTACAAGGGCAAGGCTCCGGCCATGACCGGCTGCCCGCAAAAGCGTGGCGTTTGCACGCGCGTCTACACGACTACGCCCAAGAAGCCGAACTCCGCGCTTCGCAAGGTCGCCCGCGTTCGCCTCACCAACGGGATGGAAGTGACGAGCTACATCCCGGGCGTCGGACACAACTTGCAGGAGCACTCCGTGGTCATGATTCGTGGTGGCCGCGTGAAAGACCTGCCGGGCGTTCGCTACCACACCATTCGCGGAACACTCGACGCCGTCGGCGTTGCGGGCCGCATGCAGAGCCGTTCGAAGTACGGCGCCAAGCGGCCGAGCTAAGGAGAATCGACAATGCCCCGCCGCCGAGACGTGCCCAAACGCGTTCTGCTTCCCGACCCGAAGTACCACGATCGTGTTCTTGCGAAGTTCATCAATGACCTGATGCGCAAGGGCAAGAAGTCCACCGCCGAGCAGGTTTGCTACGGGGCGATGGCGATCATTCAGGAGAAGACGGCCGGCGATCCGCTGCCGACCTTCAAAAAGGCGCTCGACAACGTGAAGCCGGTGCTCGAAGTGAAGAGCCGGCGCGTAGGCGGTGCGACCTACCAGGTCCCCGTCGAAGTGCGGCCAGATCGCCGCATGGCGCTTGGCATGCGGTGGCTGATCGAGTATTCGAAGGAGCGCGGCGAGAAGACCATGCGAGAAAAGCTCGCCGGTGAAATGATGGATGCCGCAAACAACCGTGGCAATGCGGTGAAAAAGCGCGAGGACACTCACAAGATGGCGGAAGCCAACAAGGCTTTCGCGCACTACCGCTGGTAAAAGGAAAAGTAGAAGCTCTCTAGCCGTTCTTTCTCAATTCGCTGATTTTTTGGAGATCCCTGACGAGGGGCTGTCTCTCGTTCACGGAAAATTATCATGCCTCGGACGCATCCACTCGAACGTACGCGCAACATCGGCATCATGGCCCACATTGATGCCGGTAAGACGACGACTACCGAGCGCGTCCTTTTCTATACAGGCGTGAACTACAAAATTGGCGAAGTCCATGAAGGCACGGCCACCATGGACTGGATGGAGCAGGAGCAGGAGCGCGGCATTACCATCACCGCGGCGGCGACCACCTGCTTCTGGCGCGATCACCGCGTCAATATCATCGACACGCCGGGCCACGTTGACTTCACCATCGAAGTCGAGCGCTCGTTGCGCGTTCTTGACGGCGCCTGCGCGGTGTTCGATGCCGTGAACGGCGTTGAGCCGCAATCAGAAACGGTGTGGCGCCAAGCGGACAAGTACCACGTCCCGCGCATCTGCTTCATCAATAAAATGGATCGCATCGGGGCCGACTTCTTCATGTCGGTGGCCACGATGGTCGATCGCCTCCGCGCCAACGCGGTCTGCATCCAGATTCCCTACGGCGCGGAAGAGAATTTCAAAGGTATCATCGATCTCGTGGCCATGAACTACGTCACCTTCGAAGGCGAGAAGGGCGAGAACGTGGTGATGTCGCCGATTCCCGCCGATGCCCAGGCGCAGGCGGATGAGTACCGTCACAAGCTGCTCGATGTCGTCGCCGAATATGATGACGTCGTGCTGCAGAAGTACCTCGACGGCAAAGAGCTGACCGCTGACGAGGTCAAGCGGACCATCCGTAAGGGCACCATCGCCATGAAGTGTTTCCCGGTGATTTGCGGGACGGCCTTCAAGAACAAAGGCGTGCAGCGGCTCCTCGATGCGGCGATCGATTTTCTTCCGAGCCCGGTCGACATCCCGCCGGTGACGGGCAAGTTGCCCAACAAAGAAGACGGCGTGCGTTTGACCTCCGACGACGAAAAGTTCTCGGCGCTGGCGTTCAAAATCATGACCGATCCGTTCGTTGGTCAGCTCGCGTTCATTCGTGTCTACTCCGGCAAGCTCGAGTCAGGCAGCTACGTTTACAACTCGGTCAAGGATCGCAAGGAGCGCGTCGGCCGCCTGCTCCGCATGCACGCCAACAAGCGCGAAGAGATCAAGGATGTTTGCGCCGGCGATATCGCGGCCACCGTTGGTCTGCGCGTGACCACCACAGGCGACACGCTCTGCGACGAGAAGTCGCCGATCATCCTTGAGCGGATGGAGTTCCCCGAGCCCGTGATTCGCATTGCTGTGGAGCCGAAGAGCAAGGCCGATCAGGACAAGATGGTGATGGCGCTCCAGCGTCTCGCCGTCGAGGATCCTTCGTTCCGCACCTGGAGCGATGAAGAGACTGGCCAGACGCTGATCGCCGGCATGGGCGAGCTTCACCTAGAAATCATCGTCGACCGCATGCTTCGTGAGTACAAAGTCGACGCCAACGTCGGCAAGCCGCAAGTTGCTTACCGCGAGACGATCACGAAGGAAGTCGAAGCGGAAGGCAAGTACATTCGTCAGACCGGCGGCAAGGGTCAGTACGGCCATGTGTGGCTGCGCATTAAGCCGCTGCCGCCTGGGTCGGGCTTCAAGTTCAGCAACGAAACTGTCGGCGGAACGGTCCCCAAAGAATTCGTCATGCCGGTTCAGAAGGGTATCGTCGAAGCGATGGAAGGCGGAATTCTCGCCGGCTATCCGCTGGTGGATCTTGCGGTGGAGCTCTTCGACGGCAGCTACCACGACGTCGACTCGTCCGAAATGGCATTCAAGATCGCCGGTTCGATCGGATTCAAGGAAGGCGCGGCACGCGCTACCCCGATCATTCTTGAACCGATCATGAAGTGCGAAGTCGTCACGCCCGATAACTTCATGGGCAGCGTCATCGGTGACCTCTCCAGCCGTCGCGGTAAGATTCAGGGGATGGAGCCGCGCGCAGGGCTTCAGGCCATTGCAGCACAGGTTCCGCTTGCGGAAATGTTCGGGTACTCGACGTCGCTGCGTTCGGCGACCGAGGGCCGTGCGACGTACACGATGGAATTTTCTCATTACGCCCAGGTGCCCAGTCACGTCGCTGAAGAGTTGGCGTCGAAGGCAACGGGGAAGCGGTAGTCAATTTGTTAGCGAAGTAGCGGAGGCGTTTTCATGGCGGCACAAAAGATTCGGATTCGGCTCAAAGCCTACGATCACCGCCTTCTCGACCAATCGGCCGGGGAGATCGTGGAGACCGCGAAGCGCACGGGCGCCAAGGTGGCGGGACCGATTCCGCTTCCCACGCGCATCAACAAGTACACCGTGCTACGCAGCCCGCACGTGGACAAGAAGTCGCGTGAGCAGTTCGAAATCCGCACCCACAAGCGTCTGCTCGACATCCTCGAGCCCACGCAACAGACGCTCGACGCGCTGATGAAGCTGGATCTGTCGGCCGGCGTCGACGTCGAGATTAAGAGCTAATCATGGCCACTTTTGACGTTTTCAACATCGAAAAGAAGAAGGTCGGCACCGTCGACCTTGCCGACGCCGTGTTTGCGGCGGAAGTGAATGAGAACCTCTTTTACGAGGTCGTGAAGTCGCAGCTCGCTTCGCGGCGCGCCGGAACGGTCGGCGTGAAAAACCGCTCGCTCGTATCCGGCGGCGGCAAGAAGCCCTACAAGCAGAAGGGCACCGGCCGCGCTCGCCAGGGTTCAATCCGTGCCTCGCACTGGGTTGGCGGCGGCAAGGCGATGGCGCCGAAGTCGCGCGACTACAGCTACCGCGTGCCGAGGAAGGTTCGCCAGGGCGCGCTGCGCTCGGCGCTCTCGCTCCGTGCGAAAGAGCAAAACCTCATCATCGTCGACAAGTGGGACCTGGCAGCTATTAAGACCAAGCAGGCCGCGCAGACGCTCGGCAAGCTCGGAGTTGAGAGCGCGATCGTGATCGACGTTGGCAATGAGAAACTCGGACTCTCGCTGCGCAACCTGCCCAAGGTGACCTACGTTCCGCCCGCGGGCGCCAACGTGTACGACGTGCTCAAGCACAAGACCATCGTGCTGACGCAAAGTGCCGCGAAGGCGCTGGAGGCTCGCCTGTCATGATGGAGCTCGATATCATTCGCCGTCCGCTCGACACGGAAAAGCTGGACAAACAGCGCGATGCACAGAATCAGTACGCGTTCGAAGTGCACCGCGAGGCCACCAAGCTGGACGTGAAGCGCGCGGTTGAGCAGTACTTCAAAGTGAAAGTGCTCAGTGTGCGTACCGCGATCATCCGCGGCAAAGAGAAGAAGATTGGCCGCAGCGAAGGTCGCCGGCCGAATTGGAAGAAGGCGCTCGTCACCTTGAAAGAGGGCGACGCCATTTCGCTCTTCGAGGGCAAGTAAGCCATGGCACTCATTACCTACAAACCGACCAGCCCCGGCCGTCGCAACATGACGTCGCCGGACTTTGCGGAAATCACGACCAACCGGCCCGAGAAGTCGCTTACCGAGTCGAAGTCGAAGACGGGCGGCCGCAACGTTCACGGGCACATCACCACGCGGCACCACGGCGGTGGTCACAAGCGCCGTTACCGCATCATCGATTTCAAGCGCGACAAAGACGGCGTTCCGGCGAAGGTCGTTTCCATCGAGTACGATCCAAACCGCTCGTCGCGGCTTGCGCTGCTCAACTACTCGGACGGCGAGAAGCGCTACATTCTCTGGCCGGTCGGCGTTGCAGTGGGCGATACGCTTGTTTCCGGCGACAACGTCGACATTCGTCCGGGTAACACGCTCCCGCTCAAGTCGATTCCGCTTGGTACCGTGATTCACAACATCGAGCTGAAACTCGGCCACGGTGGCCAAATGATCCGCTCGGCCGGCGGTTTCGGTCAGCTGATGGCGAAGGAAGGCAAGTACGCCCAGATCCGTTTGCCGTCCGGCGAAGTCCGCATGGTGATGCAGGATTGCAAAGCCACGGTTGGTCAGCTCGGCAATGCGGAACACGAAATCGTTCGCATCGGCAAGGCGGGTCGGTCGCGCTGGTTGGGCATTCGCCCGACGGTACGCGGCGTTGTGATGAACCCGGTCGATCACCCGCACGGCGGTGGCGAAGGCAAGTCCGGTCAAGGCAACCCGCATCCGGTTTCGCCTTGGGGCAAGAAGACCAAGGGCCTTAAGACCCGCACCAACAAATCGACGACCAAGTTCATCGTCAAGCGGCGCAAGTAGCCAGGAGAGAAAATGGCGCGTTCAATTAAGAAGGGCCCGTTCGTCGATAAGCACCTCGCCAAGAAGGTCGAGGAGATGAACCGGACCAATCAGAAGAAGGTCATCAAGACCTGGTCGCGGCGTTCAACGATTATCCCCGACGCAGTGGGACACACGTTTGCCGTGCACAACGGCCGCAAGTTCATTCCGGTCTTCGTGACCGAAAATATGGTCGGCCACAAACTGGGCGAGTTTTCGATCACGCGGACTTTTCACGGCCACACTGGCGAGAAGAAAGTCGCGGCGCCTGCAGGTGGCGCGCCGGCTTCTGCTCCGGCTGCCGCTGCCCCGGCGAAGAAGTAAGGAGACTTGAGCGATGGCGACTTCCAAGACCGAAGCTACTGCGCACCTTAGCTACCTACGCATCGCGCCGCGCAAAGTTCGCGCGGTGATCGATATGGTGCGTGGTCAGCCCGTGGAAAAGGCACTGCATATGCTCTCGTTCGTCGAGAAGCGATCGGCGTTGCCGGTGCAGAAGCTGATCCAGAGCGCGCTGGCCAACGCGCAGGTGAAAGAGATCGACGTGGATCGCCTGGTCGTTGCCGATATTCAGTGTGGGCAGGGGCCGACGCTGCGCCGCTTCATGCCGCGCGCCATGGGCCGCGCTTTTCGTATCAACAAGAAGACGAGCCACATCTCGGTGACGCTAGCGCCACCGCCGCCGAAGAAGCCCGCCGTTTCGAAGACCATGATGAAAAAGCGCGCCGCCGCGAAGAAGGCCGCAGCTGCTGCACCCGCTACCGCCTAAGGACAAACCATGGGTCAAAAAACAAATCCAATCGGCCTACGTCTCGGTATCATTCGGTCTTGGGACTCGAAGTGGTTCGAGACCAAGAATTACGCCAAGTGGCTGCACGAGGACATTCACCTTCGCGAGCACATCAAGAAGGCGCTCGGCCACGCGGGTATCTCGAAGGTCGAGATCGAGCGCACGGGCAACAAAGTGAAGATCAACGTGCACACGGCGCGTCCGGGAATCGTGATCGGCAAGCGCGGTGCCGGCATCGAGACGGTGAAGAAAGAGTTGCAGGATCTGACGGGAAACGAGCTGTTTCTCAACATCGTTGAAGTGCGCAAGGCTGAGACCGACGCGCAGCTCGTTGCCGAGAACATCGCCACGCAACTTGAGCGTCGTATCGCTTTCCGTCGCGCCATGAAAAAGGCAGTACAGACCGCGTTAAAGTTTGGCGCCAAGGGAATTCGCGTGGCGTCGTCCGGCCGTCTCGGTGGCGCGGAAATGGCGCGCTACGAGTGGTACCGCGAAGGTCGCGTGCCCTTGCACACGCTTCGCGCGGACATTGATTTTGGCTTTTCCGAAGCGCACACCACGTATGGAAAAATCGGCGTGAAGTGCTGGATTTTCAAAGGCGAGGTGCTCCCCAAGGGGTCCATCGCCGCGCAGGCCCTTGCCGCTTCAACCTCGGGCCAGCGTCCCAATCGCCCTTCTCCCGCTTAGTCGAGGACCGCCATGCTTCAGCCTTCACGCACAAAATACCGCAAGCAGCAAAAGGGCCGCATGAGGGGCAAGGCGTACCGTGGCGGCGACCTGAATTTCGGCGAGTATGGGCTTCAGTCGCTAGAGTCGGGCCGCCTCACTGCGCGCCAGATCGAAGCGGGCCGTATTGCCATGACCCGCTTTATTAAGCGCGGTGGCCGCGTTTGGATCCGGGTATTTCCCGACAAGCCGATTACCAAGAAGCCGCTCGAAACTCGAATGGGTAAGGGCAAAGGCAACGTCGAAGAATGGGTCGCTGTCGTCAAGCAGGGCCGCATTTTGTATGAGATGGAAGGCGTGACCAACGAGATCGCTGGAGAGGCATTTACGCTTGCTCAGCACAAGCTCCCGTTGGCTTGCCGCATTGTGAAGCGCGCTGAAGAATTCGGCGCCTAATTGGAGACTTTGATGACTGCCGGCGAATTGCGCGAAATGAATGTTGAGGACCTGACCCGGAAAATCTCCGAGCTCAAGGAGAACCTCTTTAACTTGAAGCTGCGCTTGGCTGCGCGCACGCTGGATTCGTCGGCTGATGTGAAGAATGAGCGGCGTAACCTCGCGCGCGCACTGACCGTGCTCACGCAAAAGCAGGGGTTCAACCAGAAACAAAAGGTGTCGTGATGACCGACGTGACTTCCGAAACCGTTTCCACCTCCACCGAACGCGGCCGTCCTAAAACGCGCGTGGGCCTTGTCACCAGCAACCGTATGCAGAAGACGGTGGTGGTGCAGGTCGAGCGCCGCGTGCGCCATGGCAAGTATGGAAAAATTATGACCGAGCGCAAGAAGTACAAGGCGCACGATGAAATGAACGCTTGCAAGATTGGCGATCGCGTTCGCATCAGCGAAACGCGGCCAATGTCCAAGGATAAGCGCTGGCGCGTGGTCGAGACGCTGGTGAAGGCGAGCGAGGTCTAGGCCATGATTCAGACAACGAGCTTGCTCGATGTCGCCGACAACAGCGGCGCCAAGAGCGTGATGTGCATCAAGGTGCTGGGCGGATCACGTCGCAAGTACGCGTCGCTTGGCGACACCATTGTCGTGTCGATCAAAGAAGCTATTGCGAACGGCAAAGTGAAGAAGGGCGAAGTTGCTCGCGCCGTTATCGTGCGCACCAAGCGCGAAGTGGGTCGCAAGGACGGTAGCTACATCAAGTTCGATACCAATAGCGCCGTCTTGATCAACAAAGAGGGCGAGCCGGTTGGAACGCGCATTTTCGGGCCCGTCGCTCGCGAGCTGCGCAGCAAGAAGTTTATGAAGATTATTTCGCTCGCGCCTGAGGTGCTCTGATGCATATCAAGAAAGGCGACCTGGTCGCCGTGATCGCCGGCAAAGAGAAGGGCAAGCAAGGCCGCGTCCTGGAGATCAACCAGGAGACGATGCGTGCGCGCGTCGAAAAGGTCATGATGGTCAAGCGTCACGTGAAGCGCGGTAAGAATCCGTCGATGCCCGAGGGCGGCATTGTCGAAAAGAACGGGAGTATTCACGTTTCCAACCTAATGCCGGTGGATCCCAAATCTGGCAAGCCCACGCGCGTCGGAACGCGCATGGACGGCGACAAGAAGGTTCGTTTCGCGAAGAAGAGTGGCGCGATTCTCGAGGTTGCTAAGGGTTAAGGCAGGGCTCTGAGGGCGCAGCCTTCGGATCATTGAATTTTGGAGTTGGATATGGCCGATAAAAAAGAAGCAGAAAAAGCAGCTGAAGAACGCGAACAAAAAAAGGCGGCATCCGCTAAGGCGGCGGCAGCATCGTCTGCGAAGGGTGAGAAGGCCCCGAAGGGCAAGCGCGGCAAGGCTGCCGAAGGTCCGGCGATGGAGTTGGGCGAGGCCGAGAAGGCCGGTCCTCCGCGGCTTGCTGTGCGTTTCGAAAAGGAGACGCTGCCGGCCTTAATGAAGGAATTCGGCTGGACCAATCCGATGCAGGCGCCACGTCTTAAGAAGATTGTGGTGAATATGGGACTTGGCGAGGCGTTGACCAACGGCAAGATCATCGACGCGGCTGTCGAGCAGATTATGGCTATCACTGGTCAGAAGCCGATGGTCACGCACGCCCGTAAAGCCATCGCCAACTTCAAGCTGCGCGAAGGGCAGCCCATTGGCGTGATGGTCTCCTTGCGCAAGGCTCACATGTGGGAGTTTTTCGATCGTCTCGTGAACGTCGCGCTGCCGCGTGTGCGTGACTTCAAGGGTGTGCCGCCCAAGAGCTTCGATGGCAAGGGCAACTACACGCTCGGCCTGCGCGAACAGATCATCTTCCCGGAAATCAATTACGACCGCATTGAGAAGGTCAAGGGAATGAACATCACCATCGTCACGTCCGCACGGACCGATGACGAAGGCCGAGCGCTTTTGAAACACCTTGGGATGCCCTTCCGGGCGTAAGGAAAATCGATGGCGAAAATTTCAAAAATGGTGCAGGCCACGCGCAAGCCGAAATTCAAGGTGCGCGCGTACAACCGTTGTGGCATTTGCGGACGTGGTCGCGGGTTTCTGCGCGCATTTGCGATGTGCCGCATCTGCTTTCGCTTGCGGGCGCTGAAGGGTGAAGTTCCGGGTGTGATTAAGTCGAGCTGGTAAATCTTTTTGTGTCGGTACGTCCGCAAAAAGCGGATACGGCCGGTACCGAGGTAACGCATGTCGATGACCGATCCAATCGCTGATCTTCTTACCCGTCTCCGCAACGCGTCGCGGGCTCGTCTGGCAACTGTCACGGTGCCCGCTTCGCGTCTCAAGCGCGCGTTGGCCGAGGTTCTCAAAGAAGAGGGCTACCTCGAGGGCGTCGTCTATAAAGAGGACGGCCTCCAAGGTATGCTCACGCTTCAGATGAAGTATGGCGCGGAGCGAATGCCGGTGATTACGGACATTCGCCGGATTTCGAAGCCTGGACTTCGCCGCTATGTTGCCTGCCGCGATATCGTGCAGGTTCGCAACGGCCTCGGTGTTTCGATCTTGTCGACGTCGAAGGGCGTTCTTGTCGATCGGGATGCTCGCAAGCAGGGCGTCGGCGGCGAACTTCTCGCCACGATTTGGTAATCGGCTCAGGAAGCGGAGATTTCCCATGTCACGCATTGGTCAAAAGCCCATTACGCTCCCCGAAAAAGTGAAAGTTAACGTTCAGGGACAGCTGATTTCCGTGGAAGGCCCGAAAGGGAAGACCTCGGTCAAGATTCCGGCGTTGATGGCCGTAAAGGTGGAGAAGAACCTGGTCACGGTGCAGCGGCCCGACGAAAGCCGTCAAGCACGGAGCCTCCATGGCCTGTCCCGGACTCTGGTCGCTAACGCGATCGAAGGCGTGACCAAGGGTTTTGAGCGGGTCTTGGATATCTCCGGCGTCGGTTTTCGTGCCGACCTCCAGGGCAAGGTCATTAACTTCGCGCTCGGCTATTCGCACCCGATTGCTTTTCCGCTCCCTGACGGAGTGACCGCGGAAGTAGAGAAGCAGGTCAAGGTGACGCTGCGGGGTTCCGACAAGCATATGCTCGGATTGACTGCCGCCGCGATCCGCAAGTTGCGTAAGCCTGAGCCCTACAAGGGCAAGGGTATCAAGTACCAGGAAGAAACCATCCGCCGTAAGGTCGGCAAGACGGGAGCGGCCTAATGCTGAACTCAGATAAATTCGAACGTCGCAACAAGCGCAAGGCGCACATTCGCAAGACCGTGGAAGGCACACCAGAGCGTCCACGGCTCTCTGTTCGCCGGACGCTCAAGCACGTGTATGCGCAAGCGATTGACGATACCAAGGGTGCAACGCTGGCGTACGCTTCGTCGCTGGAGGCCGAGGGCGAGAAAGCGAAGAAGAAGGATTCAGCCAAGAAAGTTGGCGCGCTGGTCGCTAAGCGGCTTTTGGATCAGAAGATCGAAAAAGTGGTCTTCGACCGCAACGGTAACCTTTATCACGGTCGCGTAGCCGCTGTTGCCGAAGGCGCACGCGAAGCCGGATTGAAATTCTAAGTTCAACGGGAGTTATTGAATGCCTGCACCGATTAATCCGAACGACTTCGCCGACAAGCTCAACGACCGCGTCGTCCACATCAACCGCGTGGCGAAGGTGGTCAAAGGCGGCCGTCGTTTCAGCTTCTCCGCACTCATCGTCGTTGGTGATGGTGAAGGCCACGTTGGCGTTGGCCTTGGCAAGGCCAATGAGGTTCCGGAAGCGATTCGCAAAGGCGGCGAGCAGGCCAAGAAGCACCTAATGCGCGTACCCATTGTGAATGACACGATTCCGCACGAGATCATCGGCGAGTTTGGCGCGGGCCGCGTTCTTCTCAAGCCGGCCGGCGCAGGTACGGGTGTAATCGCTGGCGGCAGCGTGCGTGCGGTTTTGGAAGCGGTCGGTATTCGCAACATTCTGACCAAGAGCCAAGGAAGCCGCAATCCGCACAACGTCGTTCGCGCGACAATCAATGGACTTATGCAGCTACGTTCTCTCGCGGACGTTGCCAAGCTGCGCGGCAAGGACGAGGAACAGCTCCGCGCTTAGCGGAGAGAGGAAACTTAAATGGCTTCCATCAAAGTTAAATTGGTCCGCGGTATGAGCGGGCATCCCGAGGATCAGCGCGCGACGCTTCGTGGGCTGGGACTGACTCGCGTTGGGCATGAGCGCGTGTTGCAGGACACTCCGGCGATTTTTGGCGCCATCAAGAAGGTTGAATTTTTGGTGACCTGGTCGCGATCGACGGAACCCTTCAAGCCCTTCGGCCGCAAGGCCCGGGCGCTCGCTCGCGCAAAATCCGCGCGCGCCTAAGAATTTTGGAGAATCGATATGAACGAGCTTACGCAACTCAAAGCCCCTGCCAATAGCCGTCGCCCTCAGAAGCGCGTTGGTCGTGGCCAGGCGTCCGGGCAGGGTAAGACCGCAGGGCGTGGTGGTAAGGGTCAGAAGGCCCGCACCGGTAACATGAACTTCGGTGGTTTCGAAGGTGGCCAGATGCCGCTGCAGCGCCGGTTGCCGAAATATGGTTTCTCGAATCCGTTCCGGACCGAGTACGCCGTAGTGAACGTCGAGTCGTTGGCGAAGTTCCCGGATGGATCGATTGTCGATGCGGCCGCACTAGAGACGGCAGGCGTTGTCACGGACCACAAAGATGGTTTGAAGATTCTCGGCGACGGCGAGCTTAAGACCAAGTTGACCGTGCGCGCGAATCGTTTTTCTGAGAGCGCCAAACAGAAGATCGAATCGGCCGGTGGAAAAGCGGAAGTGATTGCGGTGTCCATCGTAGCAGTCGAGACCAAGAAGCAAATGGCCAAGGCGGCTTACAAGACCTCGCAGGAAGCGCACGTCAAACGTCTCGCCGCGGGCAAGGCGAAGTTCGCTGCCAAAAAGAAGTAGCGCTTAGCGCCCAATGGCGTTAGGCATGAAGTTTTCGTTCAACGGAGACTAGCTAAGTGTCCCTAGCCAGCGGGTTTTCGAATCTCTTTCGGGTGCAGGAGCTGCGCAAGCGCTTAGGTTTTACGCTTGCACTCCTCGCCATATATCGGCTTGGCATCTTTGTCAGCGCGCCTGGCGTCAATCGCGCCGTGATGAAGAAAGTCATGGACAGCTCGACGGGCCTGCTCGGGCTCTTCAACCTGTTCACGGGTGGTGCGCTCGAACAGCTATCCATTTTCGCACTCGGAATCATGCCGTACGTGAGCTCGTCCATTATTTTCCAGCTCATGACGGTCGTCATCCCGGCACTGGAAAAGCTCTCCAAAGAGGGCGAAATGGGACGTCGGAAGATCACGCAATACACGCGTTATGGCAGCGTCGTTCTCTCCTGTGTGCAGGGATTTGGCATCGCGGTTTACCTGGAGGGCCTCAAAGCTGGCAATGAGCTAGTCGTTCCCGAGGAGGCCCATGGATGGAGCTTCCGGCTTCTCACCGTTTTGACGCTGACCAGCGGTACTGCGTTCATCATGTGGCTTGGTGAGCAGATCACCGAGCGTGGCATCGGCAACGGTATTTCGCTGATCATTTTCGCCGGTATCGTCGCGCGCATTCCAAGTGCCATTGCGCAAACTTTTGCAACCTTCAAGGATAACCAGGGCGGTAACGAGCTTGGTGTTCTCGTACTTGCAGCGCTCATGGTGGTGACAGTCGGAGTGGTCGTTTTTGTCGAGAGTGGGTCGCGGCGCATTCCTGTCCAATATGCGAAGCGCGTGATCGGCAGACGTGTGATGGGCGGTCAGGCCACGCACCTTCCGCTAAAAGTGAACACCGCGGGCGTTATTCCACCCATTTTTGCTTCGTCGATATTGCTTTTCCCTGGAATGCTCGCCAGCTGGTTCCCCCCGCTCAAAAAGGTTTCGGACGCTATTGGTGCACGTGGCGGAGATAACTGGATGTACAACGGCCTCTATATCGTGGGGATTATCTTCTTCGCCTATTTTTATACGGCAGTAACGTTTAATCCAGTTGATGTTGCGGACAATATGAAGAAGTACGGTGGTTATATTCCGGGCATACGTCCCGGGAAAAAAACCGCAGAGTATATCGACGGTGTTCTTACCCGTATTACGTTTGGCGGTGCGCTCTATCTTTCCGTGATTTGCATTTTGCCTGGCCTTATCACCAAGTGGTTTGGCGTGCAGTTCCAGTTCGGAGGAACAGCGCTCTTGATTGTCGTTGGTGTGGCGCTCGACACCGTAAACCAGATCGAGAGCCACCTCATTACGCGCCACTACGAAGGCTTCACTGGTCCACGCGGGCCGCGCATCCGTGCACGCCGTGAAGCCACCATGGCCGCTGGGTAAAGAGGGTCGTATGCCCCCTGTTTCTTGTAAGGCGCCACTGGCGCCCCCTTACGGGTCCATGCGGCCCTTTCAACGGAGGGCCGCATGAACCCGGTTTCCTGCAAGGCGCCACTGGCGCCCCCTTGCGGGTCCATGCGGCCCTTTCAACGGAGGGCCGCATGAACCCGGTTTCCTGCAAGGCGCCACTGGCGCCCCCTTGCGGGTCCATGCGGCCCTTTCAACGGAGGGCCGCATGAATCTAGTTTTGCTAGGGCCCCCTGGAGCGGGTAAAGGCACCCAAGCCAAGCGTTTGCTTGAGCACTACGGTGCTGTTCATCTCTCTACCGGTGACATGCTCCGCAAGGCCGTTGCTGAACAGACGCCGTTGGGTCAGCAAGCCAAATCGCTGATGGATGCTGGCAAACTGGTTCCGGACGCTCTCGTGATCGACCTGATTGGGTCGGTCCTTGGCCTGTCTTCGGTGTCGCGTGGTTTTATTCTTGACGGCTTCCCCCGGACGGTTCCGCAAGCTGAAGCACTTGCGACCTTGCTCACGCGCCTCGATCGCAAACTCGACAAGGTTATCGCACTCGATGTTCCCGATTCGCTCGTTGTCGAGCGTGCCAGCGGGCGAAGAAGTTGCCCTTCTTGCGGTACGGTTTTTCATGTTCAGTCCGCACCGCCGGCTCGCAGTGGCGTATGCGACAAGTGTGGAAGCGTGCTTGTGCAGCGTGAAGACGACAAGGCGGAAAAAGTTCAAGAGCGTTTGCTCACCTACGCGCGTCAAACTGCGCCGGTGCGAGCTTTTTACGCCGAGCGTGGTTTGCTTGCCGCTATCGAGGGCGTTGGGAGTCCGGACGGCATTTTTTCGACCATACTCAAGGCGCTCGGAGAGCGGTAGATGCCAGGCGGTATCGAGCTCAAGAGCAAAGACGAAATCGCTCGCATGCGCGATGCGAGCCTGATCGTCTACGAGGTTTTGGAGACGCTCAAGGCAGCGGCCCTTCCCGGCGTTACGCTGCTTGATCTCGATGCTCTGGCGGAGAGCGAAACGCGACGTCGTGGGGCCACGTGCGCATTTTTGGGATACCGTGGCTACAAGCACGCGCTTTGTATTTCGCCAAATGAAGTCGTCGTACACGGTATTCCGACCCGTCGAACGTTGGTCAACGGCGACATCGTAAGTCTCGATTACGGCGTTGTGAAGGATGGCTGGTACGGAGATAGCGCGACGACGATTCCCGTGGGTACGATCAGTGCGGCCGCGAAGGCGCTCGTTGACGCGACGCGGGTGAGTCTCGAGCATGCCATCGCCAGGATGGTGCCGGGAAACCGGGTCAGCGACATCGGTGCGGCCGTCGAGGACTATGTCGTTCCGCGTGGCTATTCAGTGGTGCGCGATTTTGTCGGTCACGGTATCGGCAAGAAATTGCACGAGGAGCCGCAGGTTCCGAATTACGGACCAGGCGGGCAAGGGGCGCGGCTCCGGGCCGGGATGGTGCTCGCGGTAGAGCCGATGGTGAACCTTGGAGTTCCGGACGTCGAGGTTCTCGACGACGGATGGACCGTACTCACTGCGGATCGCAAACTCTCGGCACATTTTGAGCATACCATCGCCATCACGGACAATGGTCCAATGGTGTTGACCCGACCGTAAAGAGTGTGATAAGTGGGCCGGCTCCCCAGAGATGCAGGGAACGTATGGAGAATTTAGGATGAAAGTTCGGGCGTCAGTCAAGAAGATTTGCGTGAAGTGCAAGGTCATTCGCCGCAAGGGCGTCGTGCGCGTTATTTGCGCCGCCAACCCCCGCCACAAGCAGCGGCAAGGATAGAGGGAACTAAACCATGGCTCGCATTGCAGGCGTTGATCTCCCCCGGGAGAAGCGTGTTGAGATCGCGCTGACCTACATCTACGGCATCGGTCGGACGACGGCGAAGAACATCGTCACCAAGGCTGGCATCGCTTCGGACGTTCGTGTGAAAGACCTTACCGACGACCACGTTCATAAGATTCGTGAAGTGATCGAAAGCACGACCAAGGTTGAAGGCGATCTTCGTCGCGAGATTTCCATGAACATCAAGCGGCTTATGGACCTTGGCTGTTACCGCGGTCTGCGTCACCGGAAAGGCCTGCCGGTGCGTGGACAGAGGACGCACACCAACGCGCGTACACGCAAGGGCCCGAAGCGCGGCCTTATTCGCAAAGCTGCAGCTCCCGCCGCGGCGCCCGCCAAACGGTAAATCGAACCTTTCCGTCTTTTCCTATAAGACAAGGCAAACACCATGGCCGAAGAGCAAGTCGCTGGAGCACCGGCTCCCGTCGAAAAAAAGAAGAAGTCGAAGAAGCAGAAGAAGAATGTGCAGACGGGGATCGTGCACATCGCTTCGACCTTCAACAACACATTGATCACTATCACCGACCCGACTGGCAATGTGCTTTCTTGGTCTTCGGCTGGCGCGCGTGGATTCAAGGGGTCGCGCAAATCGACGCCGTTTGCCGCGCAGGTTGCGGCGGGTGATGCGGCGGCCAAGGCGATGGAGCATGGCTTGAAGCAGGTCTCGGTGTTGGTGACCGGGCCAGGCGCGGGTCGTGAATCGGCGTTGCGGGCGTTGGCTGCGGCGGGATTGAAGGTAACGCTGATTCGGGATGTCACGCCGATTCCACACAACGGTTGCCGTCCACCGAAGCGGCGACGCGTCTAGAATTTTGTTGGCAAAGCCGAACCCGCAGCGGACGCGGTCGGCTTTGATTTTTATGGTCCGATAACGCTGTATCTCGAGAAGGGGCAATTATGGCACGTTATACTGGTTCCGCCTGCCGCATCTGCCGGCGGGAAAACCTGAAGATGTACCTTAAGGGCGACCGTTGCTATACGGACAAGTGTGCCATCGAGCGTCGTCCCTATCCTCCTGGCCAACACGGTCAAGGACGGACCAAGTTTTCGGAGTATGGCGTTCAACTTCGCGAGAAACAGAAAGTTAAGCGTCTCTACGGTCTCCTCGAGAGTCAGTTCCGCGGTTATTATCGCGCGGCATCGGCGCGAAAGGGAAAGACGGGCGAGAACCTTCTCGTCTCGCTCGAGAAGCGCTTGGACAACGTTGCGTTTCGCTGTGGTTTCGCCGATACACGCGCGGAGAGCCGACAGCTGGTACGCCACGGCCACTTTATCGTGAACGGAAAGCGCATCAACATTCCGAGCTACCAGTGCCGCGCGGGCGACGTGATTGAAGTTCGCGAGAAGAGCCGTAAGGTCGTGCGCATCAGCGAGGCGCTCGAGACCGTGGACCGGCGTGGCGTTCCGGGTTGGGTCGATCTCGATAAGAAGGCATTCAAGGGCGTCCTAAAGGCTACTCCGGCACGTGACGATATCACGATGCCGATTCAGGAGCAGCTCATCGTCGAGTTGTACTCGAAGTAATCATCTATTCACGGCTGACCCAATGGTGCCGGCATTTTGCCGGAGTAGGGCAGCGCGAGGAGAGAATCATGGAAAACGGCGTTTCGAAGCATTGGCGTGATCTCATCAAGCCCCGTGGGCTGCAGGTCGATCACGAGTCCCTCACAAGCACGTACGGCAAGTTCGTTGCGGAGCCCCTGGAGCGCGGTTTTGGCATCACGCTCGGCAACGCGCTCCGCCGCGTGTTGCTTGCGTCGCTGCAAGGTGCCGCAATTTTCAACGTTAAGATTGAGGGCGTTGAGCATGAGTTCACGACGATTCCGGAAGTTGCTGAGGACGTTACTGACATCATTTTGAACCTGAAGGAAGTGCTCCTTCGCATGCACACCTTCGAGATTAAGACGCTCAAGATCGATGTTGAGGGTCCGCGGGAAGTGAAGGCCGGAGATATCGTTGTTGATCACGAGACAGAGGTTCTGAACCCGGGTCACCACGTTGCTACGGTTTCCGCGGGCGGCCGGTTGCGAATGGAATTGCAGAGTCGCAAAGGCCGTGGGTTCGTTCCTGCGGAGCGCAATAAGGTCGCGGGTCAGCCGCTTGGCGTGGTTCCCATCGATGCGCTTTACAGCCCCATCAAAAAGGTCAACTACCAGGTTACCAATGCTCGCGTAGGACAGGTGACCGACTTCGATAAGTTGACGTTGGAGGTTTGGACCAACGGATCGGTGTCGCCGCAGGACGCCGTGGCTTATGCAGCGAAGATCGTGAAGGAGCAGATTTCCATCTTCATCAACTTCGACGAGGCTGAAGAGGCTGCGCCTATGCCGATGGCGAAGGTCGAGGAAGCGCTCAACGACAATCTCTTCCGCTCCGTCGATGAGCTGGAACTGTCGGTTCGCTCGGCCAACTGCCTGCAGAACGCCAATATTCGCACCATCGGCGACTTGGTCCAGAAGTCGGAGCAAGAGATGCTCAAGACGAAGAACTTTGGCCGCAAGTCGCTCAAGGAAATCAAAGAACTTCTCTCCGAGATGGGCCTTGGTCTTGGGATGAAGCTTGAGAATTGGCCGCCGAAACCGCCGTCAAGCGGTGTTGGTATCGCCGCCGCGGCGCACTAGAGTTTCGAACTCATTGGAGCACGTATGCGTAAACTTCATTCGTACCGTCGTCTAAATCGCGATCATGAACATCGGCGCGCTTTGCTGATGAATTTGACCGAAGCGCTTTTTCGCAATGAGGCGATTCGGACGACCGTTCCGAAGGCGAAGGAAGTTCGCCGGTATGCGGAGAAGCTGATTAGCCGAGCCCGTAAGGATTCGACGCATAACCGGCGGCTCGTGCATGTACATCTCCATGATCTTGAGGTGCTCAACAAGCTCTTCGCGGAGCTGGGACCGCGTTACAGCGCGCGGCCAGGTGGATACACGCGCATTCTTCGCTTGGCCAATCGCCCGGGCGACAACGCTTCGATGGCGATGCTGGAGCTGGTTGATCGCCCGGAGAAGGTAGTCGAGCCGAAGGCCGAAGAGCCGGTCAAGGCGAAGAAAGCGAAGAAGGAAGCGGCAGCGGCGGTTGCGGCTTCCGCTTAGTTCATCTGCTGAACCTGAGGGCGCGTTTCTTCATACGCGCCCTCGTCGCAACTTACCTTCAGTCGTTGCGGCCGCATGTTGAGCGGCGGTCGCGTGCTTAGCCCATTTCCGTCGGTGCGCGCGAACCGATCAAGCGTGAGCTGCAGGTGCTCGGTGGCGTCAAGTTTTGGCAACTCGTATTGGTAGCGACCATCAAGCGTAATCTTGATGTTATGCCAAGCTGCCTGGGCGTCATTGCGGACGAAGACTTGCAACGAATGCGGCTCGGCGATTTCGTAAAGCAGGATGTGCGCATGGATGAAGTTTCGCGCGGGGAGCGCCGCCAACGCCGTGGCCGCTGCCGCCAGCGCGTAAGATCCGATTACCCACATGCGCCAGCGGCGCCAGTTGGTCTGGTTGTTGTAGTAAGCAAGGCCTTTGTTCGTCTCTCGGCGGA
Source organism: Deltaproteobacteria bacterium (assembly GCA_023248955.1). GTDB lineage: Bacteria > Myxococcota > Myxococcia > Myxococcales > JAHFDP01 > JAHFDP01. Next base: position 3,403 of record JAHFDP010000047.1, on the reverse strand, counting down.
CCAAAAGAAGTAACGCGTGGCCATAAGCCGCAAAGTTGTCGGCTGCCTTTCGGAAAGCATCCATCGCGATAGTCTACGATGAAATCGATGATCAGAGCAGCAACGTTGAATGACGCCGAGGCGATGACGCGACTCCATGTGGCGGCATGGCGCGAGACCTACGCAGAATTGGTACCGAAATCGTATCTTGAGGCACTGGACGCGACGATCCGCGTGGAGCAGCGTCGTGCTTTACTGCTGCGGCGCGACATCGTCAGCGCCGTCGTTGAGCGTAACGGAAGCATTGCTGGCTTTGCATTGGGCGGACCCTGCCGCTCGAGTGATCCTTCCTGTCCGCGTGAGCTGTACGCCATCTACCTCTTGCGCGCCTTTCAGCGGCGCGGTTGTGGACTTGCCCTCGTGCGCTTTGTGGCCACACGTTTCGTCGAACAGGGTTGCGATCGATTTATCGTTTGGGTTCTTCGCGACAACCATTCGGCCCGTCGGTTTTACGAGCAACTCGGCGGAACCCTGATTCGGGAAATGTCGATCGACATCGGGGGCGCGCAGCTCGTGGAAGTGGCCTACGGACTGTCCGCGCGGGCGCTCGTTGCGTCGACTCCGGCCGATGCCGGATGATGTCGAACAATGAAAAAGCTCGCGTCGTTTCTCTTTCAGCTCTCGGCGTATCGCATCGCGCTCGCCGTTGGACTGCTGTGTCTGGGGCTCGACTTTCAATCGATCAACCACGCGGGCGATCTGCCGTTGCTCGGCCGCGTGGAGATGCTTTTTAAGAACATCAAATTTCACGAGCGTGGTGTGTTGCAATCACCGCGGCGTGTGGCGATCGCCGCACTTGATGAAAAGTCAATTGAGAAATATGGGCGGCTCCCTTGGGATCGCTCGCGGATAGCGCGGCTGGTCGACGCGCTGACAGACCAGGGTGCCGCGGTGGTTGCGTTCGACATGACGTTCTCCGACGTCGATAGTGCGGCGCAGTCTGCGTCCGAACACTACAACGCTCTGCTCAAGCCGTCGGCGTTGTTCTCTCCGCGCGGCGATGAAGTCGTTCAAGCGCTAACGAAGCTCAAGTCGAACCCGCCCGTGAGTGGGGCGGTCGATCTGCTCTTGAAGCTTCGGGCTGAGCAACAGGCGGCGTTGGCTTCTAATGCGGAGTCGGGGCCTGACCACGCTTTGGCGCAGGCCATCGCGAAAAACGGCCACGTGGTGATGGGCATGATCGGGCTTACCAAGCGGGATGCGGCCGGCCAATCCACCAATGAGCTTCGGGGTCTCGTGTCGCGCGTCTCGAGATCGTTCATCGACGATCCTTACTATGAGATCCCAGGTGGCAACGCGGCGTTTCCGTTGGATCCAGGCGTGAAGGTGGACGTCGCTCATTTCGTTTCGGTCGAATCGGCGCTTCCCGAAATCGCGGCTGCCAGTGCGTCTTTCGGCGCCTTCAACGCCAAGCCCGATGAGGACGGGGTGATCCGTCGCGCACCGCTGGTGAGCACGATCGACGGCCACATGGTTCCGAGTCTCGAGTTGGCCGCTGCCGCCATGGCGCTCAAGAGCTCGACGCTCACGCCCTACACGCCGGCGGGATCTAATCCCTACATCGAGTTTGTCGAGCTCAAAGAGGCGAACGTTCGCGTACCTGTGCACCACGGTGCGATGTCCATCGTCTACTACGGGCCGGAGGGCGCGATTGAGCGCGTGTCTGCAGCGGACCTAATCGATGGACAAGTTGCTCCCGGTTATCTCAAGGACAAAGTCGTTATCGTCGCCGCTACTGCGCAGGGCACCTTCGATCAGCGCGTGACGCCGTTCGACAAGATCGCGGCCGGCGTAGAGACGCATGCCAGCGCGGTCGAGAACATTCTCGAACGGCGATTTCTGCAGCGTACGTTGTGGACCAACCTGGTTGAGCTCGGCGTTATCGTGCTCTTGGCCGTGCTCTTTGGATTCATCTTTTCGAAGGTGAACGTGCGCATCGGCCTTCCCGTGATGGCGCTCACCGGTCTCGGTTACCACGGGCTCGACTACGCGCTTTTCCGCGCCGGGTACGAAGTGACGAGCTTTCTGCCGCTCTTCGAGCTTGGTGTGATTTTCGTTTTGGTCACGGTCTTTCGCTACGCCACCGAGGAGAAGGACAAACGCAAATTGCGCAAGGCCTTCCAGCTCTACCTCAATGAAGAAGTGATGGAGGAGATGCTCGCCGATCCTGCGAAGCTCCAACTCGGCGGCAAGGAAGTCGACATCACGGTGCTCTTTTCCGACATCCGCGGCTTCACCACGATTTCGGAAAAACTCACCGCGCAGCAGTTGGTGCAGCTCTTGAACGAATACCTGTCGCCGATGACCGATCTGGTGTTCAAGCACAACGGCACGCTCGATAAATATATTGGAGATGCGGTGATGGCTTTTTTTGGCGCCCCGTTGGAGCGGCCCGACAACGCGTTCAAGGCCTGTCAGTGCGCGGTGGAAATGATGAGCACGCTCGAGCAACTAAAGCTCGGTTGGCGCGAGGCCGGATATCCGCCCATCGACATTGGAATCGGTCTCAACGCGGGTTCGATGGTTGCGGGCAACATGGGCAGCACCCAGCGCTTCAACTACACGGTGATGGGCGACAACGTGAACCTGGGATCGCGGCTCGAGGGGCTCAACAAAGAGTACGGCACGCACATCATTATTAGTGAATTCACGTTGTCGCGCGCGCAGAAGAATGGCGCGATTCACACGCGAAAACTCGACCTCGTGCGCGTGAAAGGAAAAGAAGAACCGGTGCGGATTTACGAGCTGCGTGGCATCGGAAATGTTCCTGCCGCCGAAGTGGAGTGGCTCGCGAAATGGAACGAAGCGCTGGCGCTTTACCGCGGCCAACTTTGGAACGAGGCGATGGAGATGTTTCGAACCTGCGCGGCGATGAACGCTGACGATCGAACGAGTCCGATTTACGTCGAGCGGTGCGAAGCGATGCGCGACAATCCTCCGGGCGCCGATTGGGATGGTGTGATGAAGATGACGCACAAGTGAGAAGGCGCTAAGAACGCTCCGTGGCATGGTTCCACAAAGAAAAAGCGGCGCGAAAACCGGCGGCCAGTCGCGGTCGCATGGAAGGCTTGTGGTCAAAGTGTGATTCGTGCGGCGCGACGGCGCTCAAGCGCGATGTGGAGTTGAACCTCGATGTGTGTGCGAGCTGCGAGCACCATTTCGCAATGCCCGCGCGCCACCGGTTGGCTCTGGTTCTCGATCAGGGGACGTTCGTCGAGGAAGACACGCAACTGACGCCGCGCGATCCGCTGAATTTTTTCGATCAGAAACGCTACCGCGATCGCGTGAAAGCGGCGGTCAAGAAAACCGGCGAGCAGGACGCGTTTATCTGCGGCGTCGGACGCATCGTGGGACGTCCGGTGTC